>DAIOGQ010000090.1:0-13160 GCA_036745175.1 Kineosporiaceae bacterium | reverse complement strand
CCTGCTGCGCGAAGGACGTGTGGACGAAGCCGACCTCCTCCAGGCGCGCCCCGAGCGTCGACGTCCGGTACTCCCCCTGCCGGCGCGCACGGTCCCAGTCCTCGCGCAGCGCGATGTGGAACAACCGCCCGGGCCCGGGGCCGGACGGGCCCGGCGCGGCCGGCCCCGCCGCCCAGGCGACGAGCTCGTCGTCGTCCGGGTCGAGGCCGGACAGCCGCCCGGACAGCCGCCAGCCGTGACCGGCGAGGAGGGCGCGCATCGGCAGGTTCGACACGTTCGTCGAGGTGAAGACGCGCTCGCCCTCGGCGGCGCCGACGGCCGCGGCGAGCAGCGCGGACCCGACGCCCTGCCGTCGGACCGCGGGCGCGACGACGAGCAGGTCGGCGAAGTCCCGGCCGAAGAAGTGACCCCGGCGCAGGACGACGAAGCCGGCCAGCCGGCTGCTGCCCTCGCCCGCCGCGGCGACGAGGCAGAGGCTGTCACGACGGCCGTGGACGGCGTCCTCGAGGAGCGTCGCGCGGGCCAGGTCCGCCCCCCGGACGAGCGGGTCGACGTCCCCGATCTCGGGAGCGTCGAGCGGCGTCGCCGGCCGGATCCGCATGCTCGGCGTCAGCGTGCGCACCGGGCGGCCGCCAGCTCGCGCAGCTTCGTGATCTGCCCGGCCGCGTCCTGCGCGCCGTAGACCGCCGAGCCGGCGACGAAGACGTCCGCGCCCGCGTCCGCGCACCGCTCGATCGTGTCCTCGCAGACCCCGCCGTCGACCTGGAGCCACACGTCGAGGCCGGCCGCCGCGATGGCCGCGCGGGTTCGACGGAGCTTGGGCAGGCAGACGTCGAGGAAGGACTGCCCGCCGAAGCCGGGCTCGACGGTCATGACGAGGACCATGTCGAACTCCGCGAGCAGGTCGACGTACGGCTCGATCGACGTGGCGGGCTTGATCCCGAGCCCGGCCCGCACGCCCATCGCCCGCAGCTCGCGCGCGAGCCGGACGGGCGCCTGCGCGGCCTCCGCGTGGAAGGTGACGCTCTGCGCGCCGGCCTCGGCGTAGCCCGGGGCCCAGCGGTCCGGGTCGCAGATCATCAGGTGCGCGTCGACCGGGATCGGCGACGCCTTGACGATCGCCTCGACGACGGGGCCGCCGAGCGTGAGGTTCGGCACGAAGTGGTTGTCCATGACGTCCACGTGGGCCCAGTCGGCGTCGGCGATGCGGGCCAGCTCGTCCGCGAGGTGCGTGAAGTCGGCGGACAGGATGCTCGGCGAGATCTGGAGGCCCACGCGGGCGAGCCTACCGGCGGCCGGGGCGACCGGGAGGCAGCGCGGCCGGCCGCCGGCGTGGGTCAGACCCGGCGACGCAGCAGCGCGAGGAACATCGCGTCCGTGCCGTGGACGTGCGGCCAGAGCTGGACGTCCGGGCCCGCGCCGAGGTCGTGCGCCCGGCCGTCGGTCGCCGCGAGGAGCGCCGCGCGCGCGTCGAGCCGCTCGACGTCGTCCCGGCCGCGGAGCACGTCGTCGACGACGAGCCCGGTCTCGGCGGGGTGCGGCGAGCACGTCACGTAGCCGACGACGCCACCGGGCCGGGCAGCGGCCAGCGCCGAACCGAGGAGCTCGCGCTGGAGCGTGCCGAGGGTGACGAGGTCGGCCGGGGTCCGCCGCCAGCGCGCCTCGGGCCGGCGGCGCAGGGCGCCGAGGCCGGTGCACGGCGCGTCGACGAGGACCCGGTCGTAGGCGTCCGGCTCGTAGCCGCCGACGTCGCGGCCGTCGGCGCTGCGGACGTCGACGAGGCCCGGCCAGCGGTGCAGGACCCCGGACACCGACACGTCGACGAGGTCGGCGCGGTGCGCCGAGACCTCGTTGGCGACCAGGACGGCCGCGCCCGGCACCTGTCCGGCGTCCCGGCGGACGCCGAGGATGGCCGCGAGCACCGCGGCCTTCCCGCCGGGGCCGGCGCACAGGTCGAGCCAGCGGCCGCCGTCGGCGCCGTGGCCGTCGGCCCCGCCCAGCAGCGGCGCCGCGGCGAGCGCGAGCGTGACGAGCTGGCTGCCCTCGTCCTGCACCCGCGCCCGGCCCTGGCCGACCGCCGCCACGTCCGTCGGGATGCCGTGGATCCGGACGGCGAGCGGCGAGACGGCCGGGGCGTCCCGCGGTGCCACGCCGGCGCCGGGGACGTCGTCGGGGGCGTCGGTGACCGCCGCGGCGGACGACGAGGCACGCAGCTCTGCGGCGTCAGCGAGGCCGGGCAGCGCGGCGAGCGTGACGAGCGGCCGGGCGTTGTCCGCGGACAGGAGCCGGTCGAGCTCGCCGACGTCCCGGCCGGCGAATCGCAGGGCGTCGCGCAGCGCCCGCACGACCCACAGCGGGTGCGACGTCCGGACCGCGAGCGCGCCGTCCGGGTCCGCGGCTGGGTCGGGCGCGACCTCGCCGAGCCACGCGTCGAGGTCCTGCCGCGCGACCCGGCGCAGGACGGCGTTCGCGAAGCCGGCGGCACCCTGGCCGACCTCGGCCCGGACGAGGTCGACCGTCGCGTCGACGGCGGCGTGCGCCGGGACCCGCATCGAGAGCAGCTGGTGGGTGCCCAGGCGCAGGGCGTCGAGCAGCGGCGGGTCGACGTCGGCGAGCGGCCGGTCGACGCAGGCCGCGAGCACCGCATCGTACGTGCCGCGGCCGCGCAGCGTGCCGTAGGTCAGCTCCGTCGCGAAGGCGGCGTCCCGGCCGTGCAGCCGGGCGTCACGCAGCAGCCGGGGCAGCACGAGGTTGGCGTAGGCGTCGTCCGCCGTCACCGCGACGAGGGTCGCGAACGCCGCCCGGCGGGCCGGGTCCGTCTCGCGGCGCGCGACGTTGCGGGTCTTGGCCCGGGCGGGCCGGGCGGCCGGCCCGCCGGTCTGCGGTGTCACGAGAAGGACTCCCCGGGCTCGAGACGCAGCCCGCGGGCCCAGTCGGCGGCGGGCATCGGACGCCTGCCCTGGGCCTGGACGTCCCCGAGCCGGACGGCGCCGGACCCGGTGCCGACGAGGACGTCGCGGCGGCCGGCCAGGATCTCGCCGGGCTTCGCCGGTCGCTCGTCCGCCGCGCCGGCGGCCGGTGCGGCATCGTCCGCCGCGAGCGGCTCGACGGGAGCGAGCCTGACCCGCCCGCCGCGCAGCGTCGTCCACGCCCCGGGCTCCGGCGTGCAGCCGCGGACCCGCCGGTCGACGGCGTACGCGGGCAGCGCCCAGTCGACCCGGGCCTCCTCGACGCTCACCTTCGGCGCGAGGCTCACGCCGTCCTCGCTCTGCGGCCGCGGCACGAGGGCGCCGTCCCCGATGCCGTCGAGGGTCGCGACGAGCAGCCCGGCGCCGGCCTCGGCGAGCCGGCCGAGCAGGTCGCCGGCGGTGTCGCGCGGCCGGACCGTCTCGGTGAGGACGCCGTACACGGGGCCGGTGTCGAGGCCCTCCTCGAGCCGGAACGTCGACGCGCCGGTCACCGCGTCGCCGGCCATCAGAGCACGCTGGACGGGTGCGGCGCCGCGCCACGCGGGCAGCAGCGAGAAGTGCAGGTTGACCCAGCCGTGGACCGGGACGTCGAGCGCGGCCCGCGGCACGAGCGCCCCGTACGCCACGACCGGGCAGCAGTCGGGGGCGAGGTCGCGCAGCGCCGCGAGGAACTCCGGCTCCGCCGGCCGTCGCGGGGTGAGCACGGGGACGTCGTGGGCGTCGGCCCACCGGCCGACGGGCGAGCGCACGAGGCGTCGGCCGCGGCCGGCGGGCGCGTCGGGCCGGGTGACGACGGCCACCACCTCGTGCCGGGATGCCGCGAGCGCGGCCAGCGACGGCAGCGCGACCGAGGGCGTCCCCGCGACGACGAGACGCACCCGCTACAGCGCCCGGCCGAACGTCGCGTGCGGGCTCGTCCGCACGGCAGGCAGCCCCTGACCGGCCCACTCGGCCTCACGGATCGCCTTGAGCGCGAGCTTGCGCTGCTCGCGGTCCATCCGGTCGATGAACAGGATCCCGTCGAGGTGGTCGGTCTCGTGCTGGATGGCCCGGGCGAGCATCTCGCTGCCCTCGAGCGTCACCGGCTCGCCGTTCTCGTCGAACCCGGTGGCGACGACGCGCAGCGCGCGCGGGGTGTCGAAGTAGATGCCGGGGAACGACAGGCAGCCCTCCTCGCCGTCCTGGAGGTCCGCGGACAGGTCGAGGCTCGGGTTGACGAGGTGCCCCAGGACGCCGTCGACGTAGTAGGTGAACACCCGCAGGCCGACCCCGATCTGCGGTGCGGCGAGCCCGGCCCCGGGCGCCTCGAGCATCGTGTCCTGGAGGTCCTTGACGAGGGTGCGCAGCTGCTTGTCGAAGTCCGTCACCGGCTGGGCCGGCGTGCGGAGCACGGGGTCCCCGAACAGGCGGATGGGCTTGATGGACACGCGGCTCCTCGCAACGACACGTCAACAGGCGACGTTCCAGTCTACGGGCGCAGGTCGAGGCCGATGTCGAGGACCGGCGCCGAGTGGGTCAGCGCACCCACCGCGAGGTAGTCGACGCCGGTCGCGGCGACCTCCCGGGCCCGGTCGAGGCGCAGCGACCCGCTCGCCTCGGTCCGGGCACCCGCGGCCCGGGCCACGCCGACGCAGCGGCGCAGCGTCGGCGTGTCCATGTTGTCGAGCAGGACGAGCCGGGCCCCGGCCCCGACCGCCTCGACGACCTGGTCGTACGTGTCGCACTCGACCTCGCACACGACGTCCAGGTGCACGTCCCGGACGGCGCGCAGCGCCGCGGCGACCCCGCCCGCGGCGACGACGTGGTTGTCCTTGACGAGCGCCTGGTCGCCCAGGCCCATCCGGTGGTTGCGCCCGCCGCCGCAGCGGACCGCGTACTTCTGCGCGGCGCGCAGCCCGGGGACGGTCTTGCGGGTGTCCCGGACGACCGCACCGGTGCCGTCGACGGCGTCCACCCAGGCCGCCGTCAGGGTCGCGACCCCGGACAGCTGGCCGAGTAGGTTCAGCGCGCTCCGCTCGCCGGTGAGGATGGCCCGTGCCGGCCCGGTCACGGTGAGCAGCACGTCGCCGGCCGCGACGTGCGCGGCGTCCGCGACCCGCTCGACGACCGCGGACGCCGCGGCGTCCGGTGCAACGCCCGCGGCGACGAGGCAACGCTCGAGGACGGCCCGGGCGAACGGCAGGCCTGCGACGACCCCGGGACGGCGCGCGACGAGGTCAGCGGTCGCGACGGCGTCGGCGGCGACGGTCGCGTCGGTCGTGATGTCGGTGCCGCCGCCGAGGTCCTCGGACAGGGCGAGGTCGGCGATCCGGGCGACGTCGGCGGGGTCGGGCCCGACGGCCGGAGCGCTGCTCGTCGGGCTGTTCGTCGGGGGGCTCATGCGCGGACCTCCAGGTGCACGGGCCCGGCGGCCGGTCTGGCGGCGACGACGTGGGCCTGCCACGCGTCGAGGGGCCCGGTGACGTCGGTGCGCCGGTGACAGCCCCGGCTCTCCGCCCGCAGCAGCGCAGCGGCGACGAGGACGCTTGCGACGGTGTGGAGGTTCGTCGCCTCCCACGTCGCGAGCCCGGGCACCGACCCGCGGACGTGCGCCGCGGCGGCGGCGTCCGCCAGCGCCGCCGCGCGCCGGGCCAGGGCCGCCGGGTCGCGCAGCACGCCGGCGTCACGGCTCGTCCCCGCGGTGAGCGCGGGCCGGACCGATGCGTCGAGGAGCCCGGCCAGGCCGTCCGGCCCGACGGGCGTCCGGCGGGCCGGCAGGTCGGACCGCAGCAGCGCCGCGAGCCGCCGGCCGACGACCAGGGCCTCGAGCAGGCTGTTCGACGCGAGCCGGTTCGCGCCGTGGACGCCTGTGCGGGCCACCTCGCCGACGGCGAGGAGCCCGGGCAGGCTCGTCCGGCCGGACAGGTCGGTGTCGACCCCGCCGCACGCGTAGTGCGCCGCCGGCAGGACAGGGATCGGCCGCGTCACCGGGTCGACACCGGCAGCGCGGCACGCTGCGACCACGGTCGGGAACCGCCGCTCGAGCATCGCCGCCCCGAGGTGCCGGGCGTCGAGGAGGACGTGCCCGGCGCCGGTCGCGGCGAGCCGTTCGCCGATCGCGGCGGCGACGACGTCGCGCGGGGCGAGCTCGGCCAGCGGGTGCCGGCCGACCATGAACCGGGTGCCGTCGGCGTCGAGGAGCACCGCGCCCTCGCCGCGGACGGCCTCGGAGACGAGCGGACGCTGGGCGCCGACCGCTCCGGGACGCCGCGCAGCGAGTGCCGTCGGGTGGAACTGGACGAACTCGACGTCGGCGACCGTCGCACCGGCGCGGACCGCCGCGGCCAGCCCGTCACCGGTGGCGACGGCGGGGTTCGTCGTCGAGTCGAAGACCTGGCCGTGCCCGCCCGAGGCGAGGACGACGGCGCGCGCGGTCACCCGGGTCACCGACCAGCACCCGCCGTCGGCGTCCAGGTGGCCGAGGAGCGCCCCCGCGACGCCGCCGGCACCGTCGGGCAGCAGGTCGACGAGGAAGGTGCGCTCGTGGAGCCGGGGCGCACCGGCCGGGCCGCCGGGGGTGCCACCGGCCGGGCCGAGGACCGCGGCCTCGAGCGTGCGCTGCACCTCGAGGCCGGTCGCGTCGCCGCCGGCGTGGATGATCCGGGACCGGCTGTGGCCACCCTCGCGGGTCCGTGCGAGGGTCCCGTCGGCCTCCCGGTCGAAGCGGGCGCCGGCGGCGAGCAGCTCGGCGACGGCGACCGGCGCCTGCGCGACGAGGGTCGCGACGGCGTCCTCGTCGCACAGGCCGGCGCCCGCCGTGAGGGTGTCGGTGACGTGGAGCGCCGGGTCGTCGTCCGGCGCGCCGCCGGTCGCGATGCCGCCCTGCGCCCACGGCGTGCTGCCGTCACGGACGGACGCCTTCGTCACGAGGTCGACGCGCAGCCCGCTGCCGCGAAGGCCGTGGACGACCGCGAGCCCGGCGATCCCGGTGCCGACGACGAGGACGTCGGTCTCGACGTCGGCGGTCGGGTCCGGCGCGTGGAGCCGGCCCACGACGATCGCGGACGCCGTCCGGCGGGTGACCGGCGCGTCGGCGACGGTGGTCATTCGCCACCCGCCGAGGGTGAGCCGATCGCGACCATCCGCTCGACGGCGCGGCGCGCGCGGGCGGCGACGTCGGGGTCGACCTCGACGACGTCGCGGCCGTCGCGAAGCGCCGCGAGCAGGTTGTCGCGGTTGATCATCTTCATGTACGGACAGACCGCGCGGGCACTGACCGGCTCGAAGACCGTGCCCGGGTTGGCCCGGCGGAGCTGGTGCAGCATGCCGGTCTCGGTCGCGACGAGGACCCGCCGGGCACCGGTGCGGCGTGCGGCGTCGACCATGCCGCCGGTCGAGACGATCCGGACCCGGTCCTTCGGGACCGCGCCGCTCGCGACGAGGCTCAGGGCGGACGTCGCGCACGCGCACTCGGGGTGGACGAGCACGTCGGCGTCGGGGTCGGCCGCGATCCGCTCACGCAGGACGTCGCCGCCGATCGCCTCGTGGACGTGGCACTGGCCCTGCCAGACGTGGATCCCGGCCTGGCCGGTGACCCGGCGGACGTGCTCGCCGAGGTGCCGGTCCGGCAGGAAGAGGATCTGACGGCCCGGCGGCACCGACCGGACGACGTCCGCCGCGTTCGACGACGTGCAGCAGATGTCGCTCTCGGCCTTCACCGCGGCGCTCGTGTTGACGTACGCGACGACCACGGCGTCGGGATGCAGGGCCTTCCAGGCCCGCAGCTCCTCGACGTGGATCGTGTCGGCGAGCGAGCAGCCGGCCGCGGAGTCCGGGATCAGGACCGACTTCTGCGGTGCCAGCAGCTTCGCCGTCTCGGCCATGAAGTGGACGCCGCAGAAGACGATCTCGCGGTTCGGCGCGGTCGCGGCGATCCGGGACAGCGCCAGCGAGTCCCCCACGTGGTCGGCGACGTCCTGGATCTCGGGACGCTGGTAGTTGTGGGCGAGGATCAGCGCGTCGCGCTGCCGGGCGAGGTCCCGCACCTCACGCACCCAGTCGGTGTCCACGTCGAGCGCTTCGACACTCATCGGTCCTCCGTCGTGCCCATCGGCCGAAGTTTCCGTCCGGTGGACGCTCTGGTTATCGTCTAATCGTCGATAACTGCGGGAGCGACGATAGCATGACGGTCGTGAAGCAGACCCGCCCGGCCGCGCCGCGGACGACCGACGTGACCGACACCACCACCTCCGGGCCGGGCACGACGCCCGGGCCGGGCGCCGGCGCGGCGACCGTCCCCTCGGCGACGCTGCGGCACGAGGTGCTCGGGGTCGTCCTCCAGGTACGCGACGACGCGCTCCACGTGCTCCTGTGGCGCCGGGCCCGCGCGCCGCACGCCGGCCGCTGGTCGCTGCCCGGCGGCACGCTGGGCCCCACGGAGGACCTCCGGGCGTCCATCAGCCGGCAGCTCGCCGAGAAGGTCGACGTCCGCGAGCTGACGCACCTGGAGCAGCTCGACAGCCGGGGTGCGCCACGGCGGGTCCCGGGCGAGCGGGTCGTCGCGACGACGTACCTGGGCCTGGTCCCCGGGCACGCCGACCCGCACGTGCCGCACGACACCCGCTGGTTCGCCGTCGACGCGCTCCCCCGGCTCGCCTTCGACCATGCCGACGTCGTCGAGGCCGGCCGGTCCCGGCTGCGCTCGAAGCTGTCGTACACGAACCTCGGGTTCGCGCTGGCGCCGCCGGCGTTCACCATGAGCGAGCTCGCCCGCTACTACCGGGCCGCGCTCGGCCACGAGGTCGACGTGACGAACCTCCAGCGGATCCTCGCCCGCCGCGACCAGATCGAGCCGACCGGCGACGTCGTCCGCTCGGGCCGGTCGGGCGGTCGTCCGGCCTCGGTCTTCCGGTTCCGGCACCCCGCGCTCGAGGTCACCGACGCGTTCGCGGTCCTCCACCCGCCGCGGGCAGCAGAAGCCGGCGCCCAGCCTGGGCTGCGACACGTACGTGCGCCGGCACGCCAGGGGTGACACCCGATGTGCCGATCCGCCGTGACGGCGGCCACCCGCAACGGTAACCGTCGAGAGCGCGATGTGGACTGCGGAAACCAGCCGGGGAGTCAGTCGACTGCAACGGAATCCGTCGTCTCATCGCGAGCAGCCTCGGCTCGAGCCGGACCCTTCGTCCGGTTCGGCCGCCGATGCCGACCCGGCCTACCCCGGGCCCTCCGGCGACACCCACGACATCGCCGTCGTCGTGCTCGACAAGCCGGTCAAGGGGATCGCTCCCGCCGTCCTGCCGAAGGCCGGGTCGCTGTCGGCCCTCCCCTCGTCGCAGACGTTCACGTCGGTCGGTCACGGCGCGTACGAGGTCACCAGCTCCCCCGGCGGCCACCAGTACCTCTACGACGACGTGCGAGGAGTGGCGACCGGGACGCTGAACACCACCAACGCGACCTGGCTGCGGATCTCGATGAACCCCGCCACCGGCGACGGCGGTACCTGCTACGGCGACTCGGGTGGCCCGAACTCCCTCGGCAGCTCGAACGTCGTCGCAGCGACCACCATCACCGGTGACTCCGTGTGCCGCGCGACCAACGTCGACGACCGGCTCGACACGTCGTCGGCACGTTCGTTCCTCGCCGGGTATCTCGCGGTGCCCTGACCGGCGGGGCCGACCTCGGCGGCAGCGAGCACGGCCGGCAGGGTTCCGTGCGGCAGGCCGCCCCGCGGCCGGTGTCCTTCGCCCCGGTCCGGGCGAGGCCGGACGTGATGGGCTGGTGGTGAAGGGCCGCCGCCGCGCAGGTCGTCGGCGAGCCGCCCGGGGGGTGGGCTATGAGCGCCCGGCATCCTGCACGAACGGTCAGCGACGTCCGAAGCGGTCTGCGCGCCGGGTTCCGTACGGGCGTGCGCGCGGGCCTCGCGGCCGTGGCCGCCGCAGCGCTCGTCGTCGGCTGCGGCCGGGGCGACGGCGGCCCGACGCCGACGGCACCGGGCGGCGTCCCGACGACCACCGCGGCGTCGACGACCGGCCCGGGCGGCAGCCCGTCGGCGACAGGGACGTCGAGCGACCGGCCGCCGGGCACCGTGCCGCCACCGCGGACGTCGTCCCCGGCCTCCGGATCCGCCCTCGTGCAGCTGGCGCCGTTCCTCGACGCCGTCGGACGCGCCGACGACGATCTGCGCGCGACGGCGGTCCTCGTCAACCGGGGGTTCCGGTCGGACGCCGTCGTGCTCGCCCCGGCCACCGTCGCCGCCGTGAGAGACCTCGACACGAGCGGCGTCGCCCGGCTCGTCCCGGCCGGCGCACCGACGCCGGTGCTCCGGTCGGCACTCGGGCTCGTGGCCGGGCTCACCTCCCGCGAGCGGGCCTTCGTCCGCGTCCTCGAGTACGCGGACCCGTCGCCGCTGGACCGGACGTCGGTCGAGGCGCGAGACCTGCTGCGCTGCCTCGCGAACGGCTCGGCGCCGGCCCGGGCGTTCCGCGGCGACGTGGCCGCACTGCGTCGGCTCGCGGCGGCGACCCCGGCTTTCGTCGTCCGGCCCGCGTCGTCCCGAGCCGCCGCCGACGTCGCGGTCCGGGCCGCGTACGCGCGAGGGCGCAACGAGGGCTGCGGCGAGTGCGGCGGCTACGCCCCACGCCCGATGCCTCTGGTGCCCCTGCGCTGGACCGCGTCGACGAGCGCGGAGTCCGGCCGGTCCTGGGACGGCACAGTCGACGGTGTCCCGTTCCGCGCCCGGTACACGGCGAAGGCCGGCTGGTCGGTGGAGCTCAACGCCTGCTGAGCGGGATCTCGCGGAGCGCCTGATCGCTCGTCCGTGCACGGTCAGCCCGGGCGGCTGCCGCCCCGGCCGGCCCGCGCGGCACCGAGCGCCGCGGCGAACCGCTCGACGCTGCCCCCGGCCGCGTCGAGGTAGGCAGGCCCCAGGAGCACCTCGTGCCGCCCGTCCTCGAGCCTGGCCAGCACGACCGGCAGGTCGGACGTCGCAGCCCGCACCGCGTCGTCCCGTTCGTCACGGTGGAGCAGGGTGAACGGGACGTCGAGCGTCGCGACGTAGGCGTCCCACTCCCGCTTGCGGCGCACCGGCGAGTGCGTGACGTCGCACAGCCCGCAGTGCCGGACGCCGGCGATCTTGCCGACGACGTACGACAGCTCCCCCAGGAGCGTGTGGTCGGCGTCGTAGACCCCGACGAGCCCGACGACGGCCGCCGCGCCGGGCGGGCCGGCGGCCTCAGGGGTGTCGTCCATGGTCGCGACGGTAGCGCGCGGGGGCGCGACGGTCAGCCGAGGTCGTCCGGGTCGAGCCGGATCCGGACCGCGCCCGGCTCGCGCCGGGCGCTCCGGACGGCGGCCGCGGCGTGCAGGGCGCGGGCGAGTTCTGACCGGACGGCGCGGGGGCCCCGGACGATGACCCGGACCTGCTCGTCGCTGCCGTCGAGGGTCCGCGGGGCTCGGTCGCGGGTCCGGGCCTCGTGCGCGACCGGGCCGAGCGTCTCGACGCTGGCGGGCAGGTCGGCCGCGGCGAGGAACGACGTCACGGCGCCGGCCGGGCCGTCGAGCGTGGCGGCGGCGACCGCCGGCGGCAGGCCGAGCCCCGCCCGCTCCTCGAGCTCGCGGGCGGCGAAGTGCGCCGGGTCCCCGCGGACGAACGCCTCGACCGCCGCGGACGCCGGGTCGGCACTGACGACCACCGTCCCGCCGTCCGGGGCCGGCCGGACGAGCGCCGCCGCCGCCCGCCACCGGCGCAGTGCCTCCTCACCGGCCCGCAGGTCGGGCCGCGCCAGCAGCGTGTCGCCGTCGAGGAGCACCGCGGCGGCGTAGCCGCCGAGCACGACGGGCTCGATCCCGGGCGTCGCGAGGACGATGGCGCCTGACGCCGGGACGGCGGGCAGGGTGCGCGTCGGCCGGGACACGACGACCGTCGAGCCGGGGAACGCACGGCCGAGCTCCTCGGCGGTCCGCTCGACGCCGACCCGGCGCGCCCGCAGGCTCCGGCCGCCGCAGTGCGGGCAGGCCCAGGCGACCGCCGGCCGGCCGCACCACGCGCACTCCGGGCCGCCACCGCCCCCGTCCGGCACCCGCAGCGGCCCGCTGCAGTGCAGGCACAGCGCCGGCCGGCGGCACGTCTGGCACCCCGTCCGGGGCACGTACCCGACGAGCGGCACCTGGACCAGGACGCTCCCCCGGCGCAGCCCGTCCTGGACGGCCCGCCAGGCGGGGGCGGGCATCCGTGCCGCGCGGGCCGCCGTCTCGTCCGGCCGGGCCGCCTCGTCGGCGACGACGACCCGGGGCCAGCGGCCCCGGACGACACCGCGGGCCGCCTCGACGGGCCGGGCCCAGCCGTCGGCGAGGAGGAGCGCCGCCTCCGCGGTCCGCGACCAGCCGCCGACGAGTGCCGCGGCACCGGCCTGCTCGGCGCGCAGCACGAGGACGTCCCGGGCGTGCGGGTAGGGCGCGTGCGGTTCCGCGTGCGAGTCGTCGCCGTCGTCCCAGATCACGACGAGCCCGAGGTCGGCGACCGGCGCGAACATCGCCGCTCGGGTGCCGAGGACGACACGCGCCGTCCCGCGCAGCGCCGCGAGGAAGGCCGTCCAGCGGGCCGCGACCCCGAGGTCGGCCTCGACCCGGGTGTGCTGCCCCGCCCCGAGGACGGCGACGAGGGCCGTCTCGACGGCGTCGGCGTCCCGGTGGTCCGGGACCACGACGAGGCTGCCCCGGCCCGCCGCGGAGGTCGCGGCGACGGCGACGGCGACGGCCCGTGCCCAGTCCGGGCCGGGCAGCGCCGTCCACACCGCGCGGGGGGACTCGCCGCGGGCGAGCCGGGCGACGAACGCCGGCCCGGCCACGTAGTCCTGCCACGGCCCGGGCTGCACGCCCCGCCCGGCCGGCGCGGCGGCCGGCCCGCCCGGCTCGCCGGACCCGTCGTCGGCTCTCGGAGCAGCCTGCTTCTCGGCCTGCGCGTGCCGCGGCGGCACCGCGAGCCGCAGGACGTCGACGAGGCTGCCCGCGTACCGGTCGGCGACCGCCCGGCACAGCGCGAGGACCTCCGGGGCGAGCACCGGCTCCGGCGACACGACACGGCGGACCGGAGTCAACGCGCCGGGATGGTCGGTCGTGTCCGCCCGGTCGACGACGAACGCGTCGACGTCCTGGCCGGCGAGCCGCACCTTGACCCGCACCCCCGGCACCGCGGTCGCCGACATCGGCTCC
>DAIOGQ010000089.1:4419-13172 GCA_036745175.1 Kineosporiaceae bacterium | reverse complement strand
GTCCTTGACGCCGAGGTCGCGCTTGAGGAGCGACTCCGACAGGTCTCCGAGGGTGGCCGAGACGGCGGTCGCGGCGCCGACGGCGAGCCCGGCCCACCAGGGCCCGTCGAGGAGCACGACGATGGCCGCCGTGGCCACGACGATGCAGGCGACGACGGAGCCGACGAAGCCCTCCCAGGACTTCTTCGGGCTGACCGTCGGAGCCATCGGGTGCCGGCCGAGGACGACGCCCGCGGCATAGCCGCCGACATCGCTGCAGACCGTCACGAGGACGAACACCACGACCCGCATCGGGCCGTCGTCGGCGGCGAGCATGAGCATCGAGAAACCCGCCAGGAACGGCACGTACGCCGCGGTGAAGACGCCGGCGGCGACGTCACGGACGGCACCGTCGAAGCCCTCGATGATCCGGTAGAGCAGGACACCGAAGGCGCTCAGCGCGAAGGCGACGAGCAGGCCGGGAGGGCCGGCGACGAACGCCGACACGAGCATCCCGACCGCACCGACGGCGAGCGGTGGCACCGGGATGGAGACCCGCTTGGCGCCCATCGCGACCGACAGCTCCCAGACCGCGACGACGACGGCCGCCGACACCAGGCCGACGAAGGCCTCCTTGCGGAAGGCGAGAGAGGCGATGACAGCGACCGCGAGCAGCAGGCCCACCCCGATCGCGGCGGGCAGGTTCCGGCCCGCGCTCCGCGTCGGGTCGGACGGCGTCGTGCGCCCGGCGCGCGAGCGGCCGGACCGGCTGCGCCGCGCGGCAGGCTCCTCGACGGCGGGCGAGGAGCCGCCGCCCGGGCCGCCGGACCCGGCGGGCCGGTCCTGGCTGCCACCGGCCCCGGTGCCGCGACCGCGCACGGGGAAGACCGGGAACGGGGGGTCGTCGACCGGCAACGGCACGGCCGAGGAGTCCTGGTCCGCGGCGGCCTGCGGGTCGGCGTCCGGTCGCCGCCGGGAGGCGGGCTCGGCGGCGTCCGAGGAGGCGACCGTGGCTCGCCGCAGAACCGCCGCGCCGACCGAGTTCCCCCCGGGCAGGGCGGAGATCCCGGCCGCCGGGACGAACGGTGCGGTCGCGGCAGCCGCGCCCTCGAGAGCCCGCAGGTCGATGACCGTTCGGCCCGCGCGGCCGCCGGCGGCGAGGACCCCGGGCGGGAGCGTCGGCCCACCGGCGCCGACGCCTTGGGCCGGCGTCGCGAGGGGGGCTGCGGCCGGGGTCCACGGCCCGCGCACGGGCGCGATGGTCCGCGCCTCGACGTGGACCGGCTCGCTCGGGAACGGCGGCGCGTACGCCGGCCGCGCGGTGGGCTCGATCTGCTCGATCTGCTCGATCGGCCCGGTGGGCTCGATCGGCGGCAGCGTGACGGGCTGGGTGAACGTCCGGTGCGGGTCGGACGGCGCGGACGACGGCCTTCGGACGACCGGCCATCCGGGAACGACGGACTCCACCGGGACGACGTACTCCACCGGGACGGACTCTTCCGGCGCAACGCGATCGACGGGGACGACGGGTTCCACGGGGGCGACGGGTTCCACGAGGGCGACGGGTTCCACGAGGGCAACGGGTTCCACGGGCACGACTGTGTCGGCCGGCGCGGGAGCCCCGACGTACGAGGGCACCGGTGCGACCGGCTCGGGGTACACCGGCGTCGGGGCGGCGGGCCCGGGGTACGACGGTGCCTCGTCGTCCGGTGGGGACCAGGTCCAGGTCGCGCTGGGCTCGACGACCCGTTCCGCGGCGCGTTCGGGAGCGACCTCGGCGGCCGGCTCGACGAACGGCTCGACGAACGGCTCGACGAACGGCTCGACGAACGGCTCGGGGCCTGACTGGACCGGCGGCTCGGCGAACACGCTCGCGGCGCCTGTCCCGCCGTCCTGCTCACCGAACCACGAGACGTCCGGGGCGGCGGCCGGCACGGCCGGCGTCACGCCAGTCGTCCCGGACGCCCACCAGGGGCGGGCCGGCTCGGCACGGACCCCTCCCCCGGACTCCATGGCGGGCCCCCGCCCGACGGACGTCACGACCCGTACGGCCGGCTGGGCCGCCCCGACGGCCGGGACGACGGCGGCGGACATGCCGGCCTCGACGTCGGCTGCCGTCCTGCCGTCCTCCCGACGGCGCTGCGAGCGACGCGACGGCAGCAGCTGGGTGTCGGCCTCGGGCTCGACCGCGACGTGACCGCCGGGGACGCCCGCCGCGGACGGTCCCCAGGCGCGTGCGCCGACGACGTCCGCCCACGAGGCGTCGTCGTCCTGGCGCTGCGTGGTCCGGCCGCTGCGGCGTCGCCGGGCGGGCTCGGTATCTGGGTCCGAGGCGGCCATGCGTCACACCTCCAGAAGCTCGGTCTCCTTGTGACGCAACAGCTCGTCGATGGTGTCGACATGTCGCTTCGTCGTGACCTCCAGCTCCTTCTCGGCGCGGCCCACCTCGTCCTCGCCCGCCTCGCCGTCCTTGGCGATCCGGTCGAGCTCCTCCTTGGCCCGGCGCCGGATGTTGCGCACGGAGACCCGCGCCTCCTCGGCCTTGTGCTTGGCGACCTTGATGTAGTCGCGGCGACGTTCCTCGGTGAGCTGCGGGAGCACGAGGCGGATGATGTTGCCGTCGTTCGAGGGGTTCACCCCGAGGTCGCTGTCGCGCAGCGCCTTCTCGATCGCGGTCATCGCGCCGCGGTCGTACGGGTTGACGATGACGACGCGCGCCTCGGGCGTCTGGAAGGACGCGAGCTGCTGCAGGGGGGTCGGCGAACCGTAGTAGTCGACCATGATCTTGCTGAACATCGCCGGGTTCGCCCGGCCGGTCCGGATGGCGCCGAAGTCCTCCTTCGCCACCTCGACCGCCTTGTCCATCTTCTCCTCGGCCTCGAGGAGGGTCTCGTCGATCACCGTCGCTCCTTCGTCCGCCGGGCCGGTTCCGTCCTGCCCGCCGATGTCCGCACCGATGGGGTGCGCTCGTCGCCTGCCGCCCGTCGACCGCCCGGGCCCTGCGTCGGTGTCAGCCGGCCGTGACGAGCGTGCCGATCCTCTCACCTCGCACGGCGCGGGCCACGTTCCCCTCACCCTCCATCCCGAAGACGATCATGGGCAGCCGGTTGTCCATGCAGAGGCTGAACGCCGTCGCGTCGACGACCCTGAGCCGCTGGCGCAACGCGTCGGCATAGGTCACGGTCGCGAGCTTGTGCGCCGTCGGGTCGGTCCGCGGGTCGGCCGAGTAGACGCCGTCCACCCCGTTCTTGCTCATGAGGACGACGTCCGCCTTGATCTCCAGCGCGCGCTGGGCGGCCGTCGTGTCGGTGCTGAAGTACGGCGCCCCGAGGCCGGCGCCGAAGATGACGACACGGCCCTTCTCGAGGTGCCGGATCGCGCGGCGCGGGATGTAGGGCTCGGCGACCTGGCCCATCGTGATGGCCGTCTGGACCCGGGTGTCGATGCCCGCCTGCTCGAGGAAGTCCTGCAGAGCCAGACAGTTCATCACGGTTCCGAGCATGCCCATGTAGTCGGCGCGGGCCCGGTCCATGCCGTGCCGCGCCAGCTCGGCGCCGCGGAAGAAGTTGCCGCCCCCGACGACGACGGCCACCTGGACACCCTCCCGGACGACGACCGCGATCTGCTCGGCCAGGCGGTGCACCACGTCGGGGTCGACCCCGATCTCGCCGTTGCCGAAGACCTCGCCCGAGAGCTTGAGCAGGACCCGGTTGTAGCGCGGGCCCGCGTCGTCCGGGCCGAGCTCTCCCAGCTGCTCCAGGTCCACGGTCAGCTCCTCCGCGGTCATGTCCACTCCTACCCCGATTCGCCTGGTTCTGCGGCACGGTACCGCGGTCCGCGGGCCAGTCTGCCGCACACGGGGAGCGCTCCGCCCCGGACCTGCTCCGGTCCCTCCCGAACGGCGGTCCGGGGCCGGTCCGGGCGGGTACAGCGCGGTGGCGGCCGCCCCGGGGAGCATCCCGGCGCGGCCGCCACCGACGACCTCAGGAGCCGACGCGGAACCGGGCGAACCCGGTGGCGTGGACGCCGGCGCCCTCGAGCACCTGCTGGACCGTCCGGCTCTGGTCCTTGGCGAACTTCTGCTCGACGAGGACCTGCTCCTTGAAGAAGCCGTTGACCCGGCCCTCGACGATTCGCGGGAGCGCCTGCTCGGGCTTGCCCTCCTCGCGGGCGGTCTCCTCGGCGATCCGTCGCTCGCTGGCGACGACGTCCTCGGGGACGTCCTCGCGTCGCAGGTAGGTCGGCGGGAGCGCCGCGATGTGCATCGCAACGTCACGGGCGACGTCGGACACGGCGTCGACGGCGACGAGGACGCCGATCTGCGCCGGCAGGTCGGGGTTCGTCTTGTGCAGGTAGCTCGCGACGTGAGGGGCCTGGAGCCGGGCCACCCGACGGATCTCGATCTTCTCGCCGATGGAGGCGTTCGCCTCGTCGAGGAGCTGCTGGACCGTCCGGCCGTCCGCCAGCTCGCTCTTCAGCAGCCCGTCGGCGTCCGTCGCCTGGACCGCGACCGACTGCGCGAGGACCTGCGCCGCGAGCGCCTGGAACGGCTCGCTCTTGGCGACGAAGTCGGTCTCGCAGTTGATCTCGACGAGGGTACCGACGCCGTCGGAGACGTCGGCCGCCACGAGGCCGTTCGAGGCCGTGCGACCCTCGCGCTTCGCGGCGCCCTTGAGGCCCTTGACCCGCAGCCAGTCGACGGCCTTGTCGAAGTCGCCGTCGTTCTCCACGAGGGCGTTCTTGCAGTCGAGCATGCCCGCGCCGGTGAGCTCGCGCAGGCGCTTGACGTCAGCCGCGCTGTAGTTCGCCATGACTCCTGACTCTCCTGTCGGATGAGGTGTGGGACGAGTGTGCGCGGGTCAGGCCTGCTCGGCCTCCGGTGCGGAAGCCTCGACATCCCCGGGCGCCTCGGCGACCGGCTCGGCAGCCACCTCGGCCGGAGCGTCGGCAGCGGCGGCGGTCTCCGCGGGCGCCTCGGCAGCAGCGACCTCGGCGACTGGCTCGGCAGCGACCTCGGCGGCAGGCACCTCGACAGCGGCGGCTTCGGCAGGCGCCTCGTCGGCTTCGGCAGGCGCCTCGACGGCGGTCTCGGCTGGGCCGGCCGCAGGGCCGACGTCGGCCTGCTGGCCCGCGAGGAGCTCCCGCTCCCACTCGGCGAGCGGCTCGTCGACCGCCACGACACCGGAGTCGGCCTTGGCCTCGTTGCCGCGCGACCGCGACATGAGGCCGTCGGCGACGGCGTCCGCGACGACCCGGGTCAGCAACGTGACGGAGCGGATCGCGTCGTCGTTGCCCGGGATCTTGTAGTCGACCTCGTCCGGGTCGCAGTTGGTGTCGAGGATGGCGACGATCGGGATGTTGAGCTTGCGCGCCTCGTCGACCGCGAGGTGCTCCTTCTTCGTGTCGACGATCCAGACGGCGCTGGGCACCCTGGCCATGTCACGGATCCCGCCGAGGGTCTTCTCCAGCTTGTCCTTCTCCCGGCGCAGGACGAGCAGCTCCTTCTTCGTCATGCCGGAGCCGGCGACGTCGTCGAAGTCGAGGAGCTCGAGCTCCTTGAGGCGCTGGAGACGCTTGTGGACGGTCTGGAAGTTCGTGAGCATGCCGCCGAGCCACCGCTGGTTGACGTAGGGCATGCCGACGCGCGCGGCCTGCTCGGCGATGGGCTCCTGGGCCTGCTTCTTCGTGCCGACGAACAGGACGGTGCCGCCGTGGGCGACGGTCTCCCTGACGAACTCGTAGGCACGGTCGATGAACGACAGCGACTGCTGCAGGTCGATGATGTAGATGCCGTTGCGCTCGGTGAAGATGAACCGCTTCATCTTCGGGTTCCACCGACGGGTCTGGTGCCCGAAGTGGACGCCGCTCTCGAGCAGCTGGCGCATGGTGACGACTGCCATGGCGAGAAGACACTCCTGTCGGCGCCCCCCGGAGTTCACCGGGCACGGGCGCCTGTCGGTTCCTCACGTCGTCCGGGCGGACGACGTGCCTGGCGCCTGCGGTCGCACCGCACCTGACCCTCGCAGGCCGGACCGAGCGGTGCGCCCCGCCGCACAGCGGCGGTGTGCAGGCGCGCGAAGTCGGCCGGAGTCCTCCGGCCGTGCGGTCATCGTACGCCGGGGCGCCGAGAGCGACCAAAACGCGTCTGCAGCCGCCGGGCCCGCCGGTCGCGCCGACCGTCCGTACGCTGGCGCTATGGCTGACCAGGCACGCGTCGCAGCACCCGTCCGTGGCCGCTGGCGTGACGTCGCGCGGCAGGCGAACCTCCTCGGCGCCGACGGAGCCCTCGCCTCGACGATCTTCGCCGAGATGAGTGCGCTCGCCGTCCGGACCGGCGCGGTCAACCTCGGACAGGGCTTCCCGGACACCGACGGCCCACGGAGCATCCTCGACGATGCCGTCGCGCAGATCCTCGGCGGCAACAACCAGTACCCGCCCGGGCGTGGCGCCCCGGGGCTGCGGCGCGCCATCGCCGAGCACCAGCGGCGGTTCTACGGCGTCGACGTCGACCCGGACACCCAGGTCCTCGTCACCGCCGGCGCCACCGAGGCGATCGCGGCCGCCGTCATGGCGCTCGTCGAGCCGGGCGACGAGGTCGTGATGCTCGAGCCGTACTACGACTCCTACGCGGCCTGCGTCGCGCTCGCCGGCGGCGTCCGGCGGACGGTGCCCCTGCGCTTCCCGGACTACCGGCTCGACGTCGATGCGCTCTCCGCCGCCGTCACCGCGCGCACCCGGCTCCTGCTCCTCAACTCCCCGCACAACCCGACCGGTCGGGTGCTCGACCGCTCCGAGCTCGAGGCCGTCGCCCGGGTCGCGCTCAGGCACGACCTGGTCGTCGTCACCGACGAGGTCTACGAGCACCTGACCTTCGACGGGGTCGTCCACACCCCGCTCGCGACACTGCCCGGGATGGCCGAGCGGACGGTGACGATCTCGTCGGCGGGCAAGACCTTCTCGGTGACCGGCTGGAAGGTCGGCTGGGTCGTCGCGACGAAGGATCTCGTCGACGCGGTGACAACGGTCAAGCAGTTCCTCACGTACGTCAGCGCCGGGCCCTTCCAGCCGGCGGTCGCCGCGGCGCTCGGCCTCGACGACGGGTTCTACACCGGCGTCGCCGAGCGGCTCCGGGCCGGCCGCGACGAGCTCGTCACGGGCCTGCTCGACGTCGGGTTCACCGTGAGCGTGCCGCAGGGCACCTACTTCGTCGTCGCGGACGCGGCCCCGCTCGGCTACGACGACGGGCTGACCCTGTGCCGAGAGCTCCCCGAGCGCGCGGGCGTCGTCGCTGTGCCCGTGCGGGTGTTCCACGACAACGTCGAGGCCGGCCGCTCACTCGTCCGGTTCGCGTTCTCCAAACGCCCCGAGGTCATCGCCGACGCGGTCTCGCGGCTCCGGGCGCTGCACCGCGGCTGATCCGCGGCAGGCCGTCTGGACCTCCTCGCGAGCGCCGGCGGCCGGGCGAGCCGCGGGCGCCGGTGCAGCCGCGAGTGCTCGCAGGTCCGGGGTCCCCTGGGGACCGCGGCACCGGCATGTCCTGGCTCCCCTGCGCCACGCAAATCCCGGCTGCCCGACGCTAGTCCCGCCGCTTTGCTCTGCCATCGTTTGTGAGGGCAGCGAGAGCCAGCGACGCGCGGCCGCCGAAGGCTGCTCGCTTGCTCTGCCATCGTTTGTGAGGGTGCGGGCGGGCCCGGCGATCATCGTGAGGGATCGCGCGGCAGAGCGCCGTCGGAAGTCGCACGATCTGCCGCTCGGCGCCTCGCGCACTCCCTGGACGGGGTGCTGCGTCTCGGTGCCGGCGCGCCGGTGGACATCCGTACGGGCTCCACCCGTCCACAGATCCGCCGATCGTCACGTCGTCCACAGGCTCCCCGCTGCGTCACCCGCACCGATCGTGCGAGCGGCAGGCTCGTCACATGCCCGGACCGTCCCTCCCCGTCGTCCTCGCCGCCGCAGCGATCAGCGTGGCGACCGTGGCGGTCGTCCCAGACGCCTCCTGGCCCACGATCGGGCCCGCCGCGGCGGTGAGGGCCCCCGCTCCCGCCGCGGCGGTGCCCCTCCATCAGCCACCGCCCGAGCGGCCCCTACGGCACGTGGTCGGGCCCGCCGCCCCGGCCCCGACCGTGCTTGTGCCGGCCGCGGGCCTCTCCGCAGCGGGCGGGCGGAGTACCGCCCCCCGGCCGGGGCACGGCTGGCGGTGGCCCCTGAACCCGGCGCCGCAGGTTGGCCGTCGGTTCGACATCGGCCCACTGCCGTGGTCGCCCGGGCACCGCGGCGTAGACCTCCTGCCCGGCGCCGCGACAGAGGCCGCCGTGCTCGCGGCCGGCCCAGGCGTCGTGCGCTTCGCCGGGGTGGTGGCGGGCCGGGGCGTGGTGTCGCTCGACCACGGCTCCGGAGTCCGCACCACCTACGAGCCGGTGACCGCCTCGGTCCGCGCGGGCTCGGTCGTCGCCGCGGGCCAGGTGATCGGCGTGCTGTCGCCGACGGAGTCGCACTGCGACCCGGCGTCGTGCCTGCACTGGGGCGCGTTGGTCGATGACCGATACATCGACCCGCTCTGGCTGCTGCGCCCCCGCGAGCCCCCGATCCTGCTCCCGGTGCCGAGCCCCTGACCGGCGGCCGGCGAACGGCTTCGGACCGCGGCCGCCAGGGAGCCGGCCGACAGCTGCCGACCGCCAGCAGCCAGCGGAAGAACCGAGGACCGACAGCAGGCGGACCGGCAGCAGGCGGACCGACAGCAGGCGGACCGACAGCAGGCGGACCGACAGCAGGCG
>DAIOGQ010000089.1:0-4319 GCA_036745175.1 Kineosporiaceae bacterium | reverse complement strand
GCAGCAGGCGGACCGACAGCAGGCGGACCGACAGCAGGCGGACCGACAGCAGGCGCCGGTCGGCCGCCTTCCGGCCGGCCGACGGTGGTCGCCGACGGATGCCCCACGGAGTCGGCGCGGATCTCCCGCGTCCCGAATATTGAGACAGCAATCCTGTATTGCGAGACGCGGCTGCTACCGTCCGTGCTCTCGGCGACCCACGACCGGCACGACGGCAGGAGACGGTGATGAGCGAGACGGCGGCGGCGGGGCGCTACGTGCACGGCCACGCCGAGGCGGTGCTGCGGTCGCACCGAAGCCGGACCGTGGAGAACTCGGCCGCGTACCTCATCCCGTACCTCCGGCCCGGGCTGTCGGTGCTCGACGTGGGTTGCGGACCCGGCACGATCACCGTCGACATCGCGCAGCGGGTGGCACCGGGCGAGGTGACGGCGATCGACCCGGCGCCGGACGTCGTCCGCGCCGCCGCGCGCCTCGTCGCGGACGCGGGGGTGACCAACACACGCGTCGCCGTCGGCGACGTCTACACCCTCGACGACGGTGCGGGCCCGTTCGACGTCGTCCATGCCCACCAGGTGCTCCAGCACGTGCCGGACCCCGTCGAGGCGCTGCGTCGCATGCGGGCGCTCGCCGCCGGCGGCGGCGTGGTCGCCGCGCGCGATGCGGACTACGCGGCCTTCACGTGGTACCCCCAGGTCCCGGCCCTCGACGAGTGGCTCGCCCTCTACCGGCGGCTGTCCCGGGCCGCCGGCGGCGAGCCCGACGCGGGCCGGCGGCTGCTGTCCTGGGCCCGGGCGGCCGGCTTCTCCGACGTCTCGGCGACAGCGTCGGTCTGGTGCTACGCGACGCCCGACAGCCGCGCCTTGTGGGGCGGGATGTGGGCCGACCGGATCGCCTGCTCGGCGATCGCCGAGCAGGCGCTCGCGAGCGGCGAGGCCGACCGTGACGACCTGCATCGGCTGCGCGCGGGGTGGCAGGAGTGGGCGGCGTCCGACGACGGCTGGTTCCTCGTCCCCCACGGCGAGGTGATCTGCCGCGACTGACTGCGGTCCTGCCCCGGTGCCGACGCTGCCCGACGGCACCGCCGCACCGGCTGCGGCGCCGCACCCCCACCGACGGGTCAGCCCGCACCCGACCGACCCGGTCAGCTCACCTCGGCGAGCTTCGCCCGGAGCTGGAGCACGGCCTTCGTATGCATCTGGCAGATGCGCGACTCGGTCACCCCGAGGACCCGACCGATCTCGGCGAGCGTGAGGCCCTCGTAGTAGTAGAGCGTCACGACGATCTTCTCCCGTTCCGGGAGCTGGTTGATCGCCCGGCTGAGGATGTACTTCGTCTCCTCGGTCTCGAACGCCGTGACTGGGTCCTCGGCCTTGGTGTCCTCGAGCGTGTCGACGAGCGAGAGCTTGTCGCCCTTCTCCCCGCCGACCGTGAGCAGCTCGTCGAGCGCTACGACGTTGACGTACGAGACCTGGGAGAAGATCGCGTGGAGGTCCTCCAGCGCGATGCCCAGCTGCTCTGCGACCTCTGCCTCGGTCGGCGTCCGGTGCAGCTCACCCTCGAGGGACGCGTAGGCGCGCTCAACCTCGCGCGCCTTGTAGCGCACCGAGCGTGGGATCCAGTCGATCGCACGGAGCTCGTCGATGATGGCGCCGCGGATCCGGGAGATCGCGTAGGTCTCGAACTTGATCGCGCGTTCGATGTCGAACTTCTCGATCGCGTCGATGAGCCCGAAGATCCCGTACGAGACGAGGTCGGCCTGCTCGATGTTCGGCGGGAGCCCTACGCCCACCCGGCCCGCGACGTACTTGACGAGGGGCGAGTAGTGCAGGATCAGCCGTTCTCGCGTCGCGGCGTCGGCGTCCGACTTGAACCGGACCCACAGGGCGCGCAGGGCGGCCTCGTTGGCAGCGACCGGGTCGACAGCGTCGTCGTCCACCGGCGTGACGTCGGCGACCACCGCTGCCCCCTTCTTGAGTTCAGGCCCGAGGGTGGGCCTGCTGGTAACTGGCACGAAGCCTCTCCACCGAGACGTGCGTGTAGATCTGGGTCGTTGACAGCGTAGCGTGACCGAGCAACTCCTGGACGCTACGAAGGTCGGCCCCGCCGTCGAGCAGGTGCGTAGCAGCCGAATGACGTAGCCCGTGTGGCCCAATCGGTGGAGCCCCGTCGACCGCCGCGACCAGCCGATACACCGCATCCCGGGCCTGACGGGGGTCCAGCCGGCTCCCGCGGACCCCGACGAACAACGCACGATGTCCGTCCGCCCCGGGCGTGGCGGCGGTCGCGAGCACCGGGCGGCCGGACTCGAGCCACTCCCTCAGTGCCTGCCCGGCCGGGCGGCCGAACGGGACGACCCGCTCCTTGGAGCCCTTGCCGAGGACGCGCACGGTCCGGCGTTCCTCGTCGACGTCGTGGAGGTCGAGGCCGGTGAGCTCACTGACCCGGATGCCGGTCGCGTAGAGCAGCTCGACCACGGCGCGGTCCCGCACGGCGAGCGCTCGGGTCGGGCGGGCGCCCTCGTGGCCGCCCGCAGCTGTGGCTCCGCCCGACGGGTCGACGGCGCCTGCGTCGGCGACGCGCCGGCGCGCGACCTCCATGACGTCGGCCGCCTGCTGCCGCCGCAGCACGTCCGGCAGCGGCCTGTGCGCCTTCGGCGAGCGCAGCCGGGCACCCGGGTCGGACGTCGCCCGCCCCGCCCGGCACAGCCACGCCGTGAACGCCCGGGCGCTCGCCGCCCGACGGGCGAGCGTCGTGCGCGCCATGCCCGCCGACGTCATCGCTGCCAGCCAGCTGCGCAGCAGCGCGAGGTCGAGATCCGTCGGGTCGTCGACGCCGTCGGCCGCGGCGTACCCCAGGAGGGACCGGACGTCGGCCAGGTACGCGCGCACCGTGTGCACCGACCGCCCGCGCTCGGCGGTCAGGAACCGCTCGAAGGCGGCGACTGCGTCGCGGGCGGCGGCGCCCAGCGCGTCGTCCTGCGTCGCCCCGGCCGCTGTCACCTCCTCACGGTGGACCTCCGGCGCCGGGCGCTCAAGCGGGCGCGCCGTCTCCGGAGCACCGGGGCCGGAGCCGGCTTCGGGTCCGGATCCGGGTCCGCACCGGGTCTGCCGCGGTCACCCCCGCGGCGCCCGCCGCCACGAGGCGCCGTCGCGCGTCACGAGCCCGAGCAGCTCGAGCCGGCCCAGCGAGGCGTCGACCTCCCCAGGGTCGAGGCCGGCCGCCCGCGCGACGGAGAGCGACGGTGCGGCCCTGCGGACCGGGACGGCGTCGAGCACCCGCACGTCCGAGGGGGAGAGGTCGTCGTGGTCGGCGCGCGGGGTCACCCGCGGGAGCAGCTCGCCCTGGCCGACCGGGACCACGAGCTCATGCAGCTCTGCGGCATCCGTGACGCACACGGCGTTGCGCTCCCGCAGGAGCCAGTGGCACCCCGCGCTCGCCGGCGAGACGACCGGGCCCGGCACCGCGGCGACGGCTCGGCTCAGCAGCTCGGCCTGGGTCGCCGTGATGATGGCGCCGGACCTCAGCGCGGCCTCGACGACGACGGTCGCCCGGGACATCGCCGCGATGAGCCGGTTGCGCTCGACGAACCGCCAGCGCGACGGGGACGACGCCGGCGGCACCTCGCTGACGACCGCTGCCTGCTCGACCATCCGAGCGATGAGCCGGTCGTTCCCCCGCGGGTAGGGCCGGTCGACCCCGCACGCGAGCACCGCGACGGTCGGGCCTCCTTCGGCGAGGGCCGCCCGGTGCGCGGCGGCGTCGATCCCGTACGCCGCGCCGGACACGACGGTCACCTTCCGCCGGGCGAGCCCGCCGGCGATCTCCCGGGTCATCGTCTCGCCGTAGGCCGTGCTCGCCCGGGAGCCGACGACCGCGACCGCCACTGCGCACGACTCGCCCACCCGCAGCGGTCCGCGCACCCACAGGCAGAAGGGACGCCGGTCGTCGAGGTCGTCGAGCCCGTCCGGCCACTCGTCGTCACCGGGGACGAGGACCCGCCCGTCGAACCGGGCGAGGGTCCGCAGGTCCAGACGCGGGTCCGTCGTCTCGAGCCGGACGCGCCATCGTGGTGCCACCTCCGCCCCGAAGGCTCCGCCGCGCAGCACCGCCTCCAGCGCCCGCCCGGCCCCGAGCCGCTCGACGAAACGGACCGCGACCCGGTCGCCCGGTTCGGTGATCCGGCTCCACACCGCACGCGCCGTCCGCTCGTCGTCGCGGTCGAACCACTCGGGGAAGAAGGTCACGCCCGGTCCGCCCGGTCCGCCCGGCACCCCTGGTCCCGAACCGCCGCCACCCGTCGTCCGGCTCATGCCGCC
>DAIOGQ010000088.1:0-13377 GCA_036745175.1 Kineosporiaceae bacterium | reverse complement strand
TCGGCGGCGGCGTCTCGTTCACGCAGTACTTCACCGCCGGGATGATCGCCTCGGGCATCGTCCTGTCGAGCTTCCAGTCGCTCGCCATCGGCATCGCCGTCGAGCGCGACGACGGCTCGCTCAAGCGGCTGCGTGGCACGCCGATGCCGCCGGCCGCGTACTTCCTCGGCAAGATCGGGATGGTCCTCGTGACGAGCGTCGTCCAGACCGCGGTGCTCCTCGCCGTCGGGAGGCTCCTGTTCGGGCTCGACCTGCCGGCGTCGGCGGACCTCTGGCTGCGGTTCGCGTGGATCTTCGTGCTCGGCACGGCGGCCGGCACGGTCGTCGGCATCGCGTACTCGAGCGTGCCGCGGTCCTCGCGCAGCGCCGCGGCGGTCGTCAGCCCGGTCGTCATCGTCCTGCAGTTCATCTCCGGGGTGTTCTTCATCTTCAGCGAGCTGCCGACGTGGATGCAGAACGTCGGCGCGGTGTTCCCGCTGAAGTGGCTGGCCCAGGGCATGCGGTCGGTGTTCCTGCCGGCGGGCTTCGAGAGCCAGGAGGTCGCAGGGACGTGGGGGCTGCCGCAGACCGCGCTCGTTCTCGCGGCCTGGACCGTCGTCGGGCTGGTCCTCACGCTACGGACCTTCCGCTGGTCGCGGCGGGATGCCGGCTGACGGGTCGACCGGTTCGGGCTCGGCGACGAGGATGGACGACGTGACGACGTCGGCGGTGCACGCGTGGGAGCGCTGGGCCGTCGGGTGGCACGTGGCCTTCTGGCTCCTCACCGGCCTGGTCGCGATCTGGGTCGGGGCGACGACGCACCTGACGGGGGCCCAGCGTGCCGTCGGGTTCGGACTCGTCGCGCTGCTGGCCGCCGCCTACGCGCTGCTCGTCATGCGGCCGGGGGACGTCCGGTGCACGTGGCGCGGGCCGGCCTACCTGACGGTCGCGATCGTCGTCGTCGGCGTCGGATGCGCTCTCGACCCGACGATGTCGATGCTCCTGTTCATCGTCTTCTCGCAGGTGTGGATGTTCAGCGGGCCGGTGCGGCACGGCGTGCTCTTCGCGGTCGCGCTCACCGTGAGCGCGGGCCTGGGATTCCTCGCCAGCTCCGGGTGGTCGCGGGAGGTCGCCCGAGACCTGGCGCCCCAGCTCGGCGTCAGCCTCGCCTTCAGCCTGCTCCTCGGGCTGTGGGTCTCCCGGATCATCGACCAGTCGAGGGGCCGTGCCGAGCTCATCACCGAGCTCCGGGCGGCCCGTGAGGAGCTCGCCCGCGCCGAGCAGGCGCGTGGCGCCCTCGCCGAGCGGGAACGGATGGCCCGCGAGATCCACGACACCCTCGCCCAGGGCTTCACGAGCGTCGTCATGCTCGCCCAGGCGGCGTCGGCCCGGCTGCCGCGCGACCCGGCCGGCGCGGCGCAGCAGGTCGGCACGATCGAGGACGTCGCCCGGGCCAACCTCGCCGAGGCCCGCGCGCTCGTCGCGGCCCTGGCACCTGCCGACCTGGACGGGCGGACCGTCACGGACGCCGTCCGCCGGCTCGCGGAGCGGTTCGGTCGCGAGAGCGGCACCCACGTCGAGGTCGATGCCCCGGACGCCGTGGCGCACCTCGGCCGCGACGGCGAGGTCGTCCTCCTGCGTGCCGTCCAGGAGGCCCTCGCGAACGTGCGCCGGCATGCCGGGGCCGGCCGGGTGGTCGTGCGGCTCGCACCGGCCGGGGACGCGGTGCGGCTCGAGGTGCTCGACGACGGCGTCGGCTTCGAGCCCGGCCGGACGGAGGGCTTCGGCCTGGCCGGGATGCGCGGCCGGGTCGGCGACGTGGGCGGCGACGTCACCGTCACGAGCGCCCCCGGCGGCGGCACCCGGGTCGTCGTCCGGGTGCCGACCCGGCCGGTCACGGCAGCACCCGCACCCGCGGAACCCCGCGCGAGGCGACCTGTTGCGGCACACCCGCATTCGACGCGACCTGGTGCGGCACCACCGCTTTCGACGGACGGCGCGTCGACGTGACGATCCGGGTGCTCGTCGTGGACGACCACCCGGTCGTGCGCTCCGGACTCGTCGGCCTGCTCGACGTCGAGGACGACCTCGAGGTCGTCGGCGAGGCCGGCGACGGCGCCGAGGCCGTCGCCCGGGTCGCCGCGCTCGTCCCCGACGTCGTCCTGATGGACCTTCGGATGCCGACGATGGACGGTGCCGCCGCGACCGGGACGATTCTTGCCGCGCATCCGGCGGTCCGGGTGCTCGTGCTGACGACGTACGACACAGACGCCGACATCGTGCGGGCCGTCGAGGCCGGCGCGACGGGCTACCTGCTCAAGGACACCCCGCGCGCCCAGCTCGTCGAGGCGGTCCGGACGGCGGCCCGCGGCGGGACGGTTCTCGCGCCGGCCGTCGCCGCGAGGCTCGGCTCCCGGATGCGCGAGCCCGCGGTCGAGGCGCTGACGCCGCGCGAGGTCGAGGTGCTCGCGGCCGTCGCACGTGGGCTGTCGAACGCCGAGGTCGGCCGGGCGCTGTTCATCGGGGAGGCGACGGTCAAGACCCACCTGCTGCGGGTGTTCGCCAAGCTCGGGGTCGACGACCGGACCCGCGCCGTGACCGTTGCGATGGAACGCGGCATCCTGCCGCCGCCGAGGGCCTCACGAGGCTGACCCGATCTGACGCCGAGCAGCTCATCTGGATCACCTTCTTCGGCGTCCCGGGTTCGTGAGGTCCGGACGGAGCCCGGCCCGGCAAGCGGCCGCGCGGCGGTCCACTACCCGCGGCCCCTCCGGGTCGTCAGATGCCGGCGACGGCAGGCCGTTCGCCCCTCAACCCCTGCGCGTCGCCGGCACCCGTCTGACGCTGCCTGCCGCGTCCCCCGACGGGGACCGGAGCAGCAGATCGTGGGACCTGCGACCACAGTGCCCCTCGACGATCACGCGCGTGGGCGCGATCACCCGATTCCCCCCGGTCCGGCAGCGCCTTTCACACGTTCGGCGGATACGGTCCGGGCGATCTGCGCCCCGGTGAGCCGCTTCGCCGGTTCAGCGGCTTCGTCCGAGGTCGCGGGGGTTCGTCCCCCGGCGGCGGACCCTGCCCCGTCGACCCAGGCCTCGACGCCGGCGAGCAACCGGGCACGGACGTCGGACGGCGCCCGCGAGGCCTCGACCGAGCTGCGGGCGAGCCCGGCGAGTGCCCGGTCGTCGAACCCGTGGACCTCGCGGGCCGCCTCGTACTGCGCGGCGAGCCGTGGGCCGAACAGCAGCGGGTCGTCGGCGCCGAGAGCGAGCCGCGCACCGGCATCGACGAGGCGGCGCAGCGGGACGTCACCGAGGGTTCGGTAGACCCCGAGCGCGACGTTGCTCGCCGGACAGACCTCGAGCGCGATGCCGGCGTCCACGACACGGGCCAGCAGCTCCGGGTCCTCCGCCGTCCGGACCCCGTGCCCGAGCCGCTCGGGCCGCAGGTAGCGCAGCGTCGTGTCGACGTGGTCCGGGCCGAGCAGCTCGCCGCTGTGCGGCACGCTCGCCAGCCCGGCTCGCTCGGTGATCCGGAACGCGGCGGCGAACTCCTCGGTCGCGCCGCGACGCTCGTCGTTGCTCAGCCCGAACCCGACGACGTCGCCGGCGCCCGACCCCGCGTACCGGACGGCGAGCCGGGCGAGCGTGCGCGCGTCGAGCGGGTGCCGGATCCGGCTTGCGGCCACGACGATCCCCACGCTCGTGGCCGTCGTCCGGCTCGCCTCGCGAGCGGCGTCGAGGACGATCTCCAGGGCGTTCGTCAGGCCGCCGACGTGCGGCGCGTAGGACGTCGGGTCGACCTGCATCTCGAGCCAGCCGGAGCCCTCCGCTGCGTCGTCCTGGGCCGCCTCGAGGACGATGCGACGCATGTCCGCGGCGTCCCGGACGCAGGCGCGGGCGGCGTCGTAGAGCCGCTGGAAACGGAACCAGCCACGCTCGTCGGGGGTCAGCCGCAGGAGATGCTGCTCGCGGAGGGACTCGGGGAGGCGGATGCCGTGCTTGGCAGCGAGCGCCTTGAGCGTCGAAGGCCGCATGGAACCTGTGAAGTGAAGGTGGAGGTGTGCCTTCGGCAGCGCCTCGACCGGGCGGCGCGCGGCACCCGGGTGACCCGTCCCCTCCATGAGCGCAGTCTGCCAGCGTCCGGCGACGCTGCGTGCAGGATCTGCGCCGGTCGGGCCACCCGGGCGCCGCCGGTCAGCGGGTCGCGGACCCGTTCGTCGAAGCGTTCGCGGTACGTGTCACGGTGCCCGTCGCCGAACGGTTCGCCGAGCCGGCGACGGCCGTCACGCGCTGGGCGGGCGTCCGGGTGCGCGTCGAGGTCGCGCGGGCGCCGGCCGCCTTCTTGGCAGGCCGCTGACGGTCGGACTTCTTCGTGGGCCGCTGAGCCTCGGCGCGCGCCTGCGCGCGCTTGGCGGCACCACGCTTGCCGGCGGCGGAGCGGCGGGCCGTGGCGCGCTCGGCCTCCTCACGCTCGGCGACGCGCTGCTCGGCCCGCTTGCGGGCGGCCTTGCGGGCCTGCCGGACGGCGCCATCGCGGGAACGGCGGCCCTCCTCGTCGGGCTCCACGTCGGGGCCGGACGGGACGTCCGCGACGGCGGCGAGAACCGGCCGCGGCGCGCGGGCCTCGTGCAGGAGCACGCGGCGCAGACCCTCGGGGTCGTCGACGGTCACCGTGAGGGACGGGTGCCGGACCAGCCCGCCGGGGAACGCCGCGGCGACCGGCTCCCGGAAGCTGATGCACACGCCCCCGGCGCTCGCCGTGCCGAAGGTGACGCCGAAGTCGGACAGCGACACCCGGACGCCGTAGACCTTGAGCGGGTTGTACGGACCGGTCACCTGGACGTCCTCGACGTTGTCCAGCGGCGTGGCCAGGTGCCACGGACCGAAGGACACCGCGAGGTGATCGTCGCCGACGTCGACCGAGGTCGAGCCCGGGCGGATGCCGAGGAAGCGCAGGGGGAGCGAGAAGGGCAGGGCGAAGTCGAACCGGAAGCGTTGCATGGCTCCCCCGTACCCACGACCGCGGCTACGACACCCGATCGGGGATGTGACCCGGCTTACGGGCCGCCGCGAGCCGGGTCAGGGTGCGTCTCGTGGCCCCGCACCGTTGCGACTCAGAGCGAGCAGCCGACGAGGACCGGCTCGGGCACGAGCACGACACCGAACGCCGTCCGGACGCCGTCGCGCACCTCGCGGGCCAGCGCCAGGAGGTCCTCGGCGCGCGCGGTCCCCCGGTTCGTCAGGGCCAGGGTGTGCTTCGTCGACAGCGCCGCCGGCCCGGGCAGGCCGTGCCCCTTGGCGAAGCCCGCGTGCTCGATGAGCCAGGCGGCGCTCGTCTTGACCCGGCCGTCGGACATCGGCCACCGCGGCGCGTCGTCCGGCAGCAGAGCGGCGGCGTCCGTGCCGAGGACCGGGTTGGTGAAGAACGATCCGGCGCTCCACGTGTCGTGGTCGTCGTCGTCCAGCACCATGCCCTTGCCACGGCGCAGCCGGAGCACGGCCTCCCGGACGGCGGCGGTCGGCGCCCGCCCGCCCGGCGCGACGCCGAGAGCGCGCGCGAGCTCGGCGTACCGCACCGGGCGGGACAGGTCGGCGACGAGGAGCTGGAACGTCACCTCGAGGACGACGTGGCGCGGGCCGCCGCGGAAGCGCTCCTCCTTGAGCCGCGAGGTCCGGTAGCCGAACTCGCAGTCTGCGCTCGGCAGGGTGCGGACGCGACGGTCCTGCCGGTCCCAGGTGCGGACGGTCGCGACCGTCTCGGCCACCTCCTGACCGTAGGCGCCCACGTTCTGCAGCGGGGTGGCGCCCGTCGAGCCCGGGATGCCGGACAGCGCCTCGATCCCGGCCCAGCCGCGCGCGACGCTCTCGGCGACGACGCCGTCCCAGGGCTCGCCGGCCGCCACCCGCAAGACGACCCCGCCGCAGCGGTCGACCGCGTCGACGTCCCGGCCGCGGGTCGCGACCCGGACGACGGTGCCGGCGAAGCCGGCGTCGCCGACGAGCAGGTTGGAGCCGCCGCCGAGGACGAGCACGGGCTCGCCGGCGGCGTCGCACGCGCTCACCGCCTCGATGACCGCGTCGGTCGTCGTCGCGGTGCGCAGGGACCGCGCCGGGCCACCGACGCGCAGCGTCGTGAGCTGCGCCAGGTCGAGGGCTCGCCCGGGGACCCCGGGCGACGACGTGTCCGCTGAGGTCTCGGTCACGACCCCCACGCTAACGGTCCGTCACCGTCCGGGCGTCAGGGGGCGCGCCGATCCGGCCACGACGAGTGACAGGACGACGGCGACGACCACCCCGGCGAGCGACGGGACGACGCCGACCCGGTCGCCGAGCAGTCCGAGCAGCGGCGGGCCGGCGAGGAAGGCGGTGTAGCCGACCGTCGAGACGACGCTGACCCGGGCGGCCGCCCGGACCGGGTCGTCGGCGGCGGCGCTCATCCCGACCGGGAAGCCGAGGGCCGCGCCCCACCCCCACGCGAGCACGCCGAGCACCGCGACGGCGACGGCGACCATGCGCGGCGCGCTGCCCACGAGCGTCGAACCGGCGATGAAGACGCTGACCCCGACGAGGACCGCGAGCGCGCCGCTGCGCAGCGCGGCGACCCGGCCGATCCGGCGCAGGAACCACGGACCGGTGAACCGGGCCAGGGTCATCGCCGCGACGAAGCAGCCGTAGCCCGCGGCCCCGACGCCGTCGTCGACGTCGTAGCCGTCGACCATCCCGACGGCGATCCAGTCGTTCGCAGCCCCTTCGGACAGACCCATGCCGAGCACCAGGAGACCGAGCAGCAGGGTGCGGGGCTCGCGCCACGCGGCGAGGGTTCCCGAGCCCCGGCCGGGCGCGACGGGTCCGACGGCCGGGCCGCCGACCACCGGCTCGACGGTCGCATCGGGGGCGACAGGCTCGTCGACGGGTGCCGCCGCCTCGCGGCCACGACGGACGTGGTCGCCGGGCAGGAACGTCCGGGTGCACGCGAGCGCCCCGCCGAGGACCGCGACGGCGACGAGCGGCAGGTGCACGTCCACGGGGACGTCGTAGCCGGCCATGATCGCGCCGAGGGCGGCGCCGGTCACCGTGCCGAGGCTGAACGCGGCGTGGAAGCGCGGCATGATCTCGATCTCGAGCCGCTGCTCGACCTCGGCGCCCTCGACGTTCATCGCGACGTCCCACATGCCGTTGCCGAGGCCGACGAGGAAGAGCATCGGGACCAGGGCGAGCACGGTGCCGGCCAGGCCCACACCGGCGACCCCGACGGTGCAGACGACCGCGGCGACCGTGACGGTGACGGCGGGTCCGAGGCGGTGCACGACGGGTCCGGACAGCGGCAGGCCGGCCAGAGCGCCGACCGAGACGGCGAGCAGGACGAACCCGATGCCGCTCGGGCTGAGGCCCAGGTCGTCCCGGATCGCGGGCAGCCGGGACGCCCAGGTCGCGAGGACGCAGCCGTTGACCCCGAAGACCCAGTAGACCCCCGTCCGGGCCCGGCGCGATGTGGTGACGTCGACGTGCACGGCGGAAGCACCGTCTCCTCGCGGTCGGCCGGGGGTGTTCAGCCTCGGCGCGTGACTCCTCGGCCGCGCTGCGCGGGTGGCACCGGTCGGCGCCGTCAGGCGAGCCGGACCACCGCCTGCGCCCGACCGAGGACCTTCTCGTCGCCGGACGTGACGGTGAGGTCGACGCGAACGGTCCGCCTCTCGTCGTCCTTGGCGGCGACGACGCCGCTGACCGTGACGGTCGCGCCGTCGTCGTCCGGCACCGGAACCATCTTGGTGAACCGGACTCCGTACTCGACGACCGCTCCGGGGTCCCCGGCCCAGTCGGTGACGAGCCGGCCGGCGGTCGCCATCGTCAGCATGCCGTGGGCGATGACGTTCGGCAGCCCGACCGAGCGCGCGACGCGCTCGTTCCAATGGATGACGTTGAAGTCGCCGCTGGCTCCCGCGTAGCGGACGAGGTCGACCCGGTGCAGAGCGAACGCCCGCTCGGGGAGGGTGTCGCCGACGGCGACGCCGTCGAACGTGGGCCGGGCGGCGGGCGCGGAGCCGGCCGCGTCCTGCGCGGTGAGGTCGGCGGTCATCTCACTCGCCCCCTCGCACGACGATCGTGGACAGGACCGTGCTGACGGCCTCACCGGACTCCGTCGCGAGCTCGACCCGGGTCGTGATCATCGAGTGGCCACCCGCCACCCGCAGCGAGTCGACGTGGGTCGTCGCGACGAGCCGGTCGCCGGCGACGATCGGCCGGTGGTGGACGAAGCGCTCCTCGCCGTGGACGACGCGCGAGTAGTCGATCCCCGCGTCGGGGTCGCGGATCAGCTGGGCGTCGCTGCGCTGGGCGGCGATGACGGCGAACGTCGGGGGCGCGACGACGTCGCTGTGGCCCAGGGCCCGCGCCGCCTCCGGGTCGAAGTGCGCGGCGTCGGCGCTGCCGATGGCCGTGGCGAACTCGGCGATCTTCTCCCGGCCGACCTCGTACACCGGGGCCGGCGGGTACTCCCGCCCGGCGATGTCGGGGCTCACACCCATGGGTCCTCCAGCACTCGGTCGCGGCAGGCGTCCCCCGCAACCTACCGACCGACGGACAAAACGCGACGGCCGTCCCGTGGGCCGGGACGGCCTGTCACGCGAACGTCGTCCGCAGGACGCCCGAGGGCGTCCTCGGCGAGGGTCAGCGGGTCTCGCGGTGCGCCCTGTGCTGGCCGCAGCGGGGGCAGAACTTCGCCAGCTCCATGCGGTCGGGGTCGTTGCGGCGGTTCTTCTTGGTGATGTAGTTCCGCTCCTTGCACTCCGTGCAGGCCATGGTGATCTTGGGGCGGACGTCCTGGGACTTGCTGGCCACGGTCGTGCCTTCTCTCGGTGAGGTGCGGACGGGTGCGCTGCGCATGCCACGAGGTGCCGCGCACACGCGAGGCGCAAGCCTACGGGACGACCGTGGGGCGGTCGAACCGCGGACCTGACCTGTGGTAGCGGAGGCGGGACTTGAACCCACGACACAGCGATTATGAGCCGCTTGCTCTACCAACTGAGCTACTCCGCCGAGCCGCAAGCCCCCGAGCGGCCCCGGGTCCTGCGACGAGAGCCCCAATAGGGAATCGAACCCTAGACCTTCTCCTTACCATGGAGACGCTCTGCCGTCTGAGCTATTGGGGCCGGCCGCGTCGTCCGGCTCGCCGGACGACGGGTGCCTACGGTACACGGGCGGCCCGCCTGCGCGGTAATCCTTACCGCGCCCGCCGCGCCGTGACGACGGTCGGCGCGGCTCAGCGGACGGCGCGCTTGCGAGACCCGGCCATCGACTCCGCGGTCCCGACGAGCAGGACCGAGGCGACGACCGCGACGACGAAGCCGAGGACGTTCAGCTCGAAGATCCCGCCCGTGCCGAAGACGTTGGCGACGACGCCGCCGATGACCGAGCCGGCGAGCCCCAGCAGCAGGGTGGCCAGCAGGCCGAGGTCCTGCTTGCCGGGCTTGAGCAGACGGGCCAGGCCTCCGATGACGAGCCCGGCGACGATGAATCCGATCATCGAGGTTCACTCCCCAGCGTGTGTGCGAACGGTCCTTCGATCATCTGCGCGGTCTGTGCGTCGCGCACTGCGGTTAACCCGCCGAACGACCGGCCGGGCACCGGGGTGCCCCCCTGCGCCGTCCAACCCCTGCCCGGTCGGACCGGTTGCCCGGTCGGACCCGCTGCCTGCTCGGACCGGTTGTCCGGTCGGAACGCCATCTGCCACGATCTGCGCGTGGTCCTGAGGCTCGTGCCCGAGACGTCCACCGGCGTGTCGAACGGCCCGACTCTCGCCCGCCGTCGCGTCGCGAACAGGGGCCGCGCATGAGCCTGTGGCAGACCGTCGGGGCGCTCCTCGTCGCCGTCGGCGTCGGCGAGTACGTCCTCTTCCGGTACCTGGCCCCTCGACGGGAGAACATCCGGCGCCGTACGCCGCTCCTCGTGGGCAACTCGGCCCTCAACGTGGTCGTCGGGCTGGCGCTCGTTCGCCTTGCTGTGAGGCCGACCGCGGCTGCACAGCGAGCGGCGGCTCGTCCCACGAGAACGGCCCCGACCGGCGTTCCCGCTGGTCAGGGGCCGTTCTCGCTACGTGTGGCGGGTGTAGGGTTCGAACCTACGTAGGCTGAGCCGGCAGATTTACAGTCTGCTCCCTTTGGCCACTCGGGCAACCCGCCGTCGCCTCATCGGCCGTGACCGATGCAGCGCGAACACGATAGCAACTCGTGGGACGTCGTCGTGCACCACTTCCCCCGCCCACCGCCCGCCCGTCCGGCTTTCATGATCACCACGACGCAGAGGATCCGCCCGGAAGTTCGGGCGGATCCTCTGCCTGTCGGCGATCTTGGACGGGGGACCCGATCACCGGCAGCGCGACGGGGGCCGTTTCGGGGAAACACGGCCCCCGTCGCCCGGAGTCGACCGCGACTCCTGGATGGTGGCGCCGGCCGGGGCATGACCGGCGCCACCAGGGATCACGACAGCTTGAAGTCGTCGATCGTGATCTGGGCCAGAAGCTCCCCGTTCAGGGTGATCTGCTGCGTGGTGAGGCCCGCACCGTCGATCCGGACCCGCACGTTGGCGCCCTGCTGGGTGATGTTCACCCGGGCCGCGAACGTCGCCGGCGTGATCCCGAAGGACGACACGTCGAGCAGGTCCTGACCGCCGGTCGGGTTCTGGTCGAACCCGTTGATGACGTCGGCGCCGAAGAGACCGCCACCGACCGCGCTCGTCTGGAAGACGAACGTGTTGGCGTCAGGCCCACCGTTCATCGTGTCGTTGCCGAGGCCACCGGTGATGGTGTCCTGACCGGCGTTGCCGTTGAGGATGTCGTTGCCGGCACCACCTCGCAGGTCGTCGGCCCCGGCGGAGCCGCTCACGTTGTCGCCTCCGCCGCCGGCGTCGATGAAGCCGATGCCGGTCAGGGTGACGGCACCGAAGTTCACCGTCTGGGCGCCACCGTTCGGACCGAGGGCGATGCTGACCCCGGGGTGGACCCCGGCCGTGACCTCCTCGACCCCGGCGAGGGCGCTGAGCCCGATGACCGTGTTCGCAGCCGTGGCCTCGAGCCGGTCGACACCGCCGCCGCCGTTGACGTTGTCGAACCCACCGTTCGGGTCGACCTGGATGACGTCGTCGCCGGCGCCGGCGGTGATGAGGTCGTTGCCGGGGCCACCGTTGACGAGGTCGTTCCCGCCACCCATGTTCAGGGTGTCGTTCCCGCCCGCGCCGTTCGCGACGTCGGCGTTGCCCGTGCCGTTGAACGTGTTGTTCGCCGCTGTGCCCACGAAGTTGGCACCGACGCCGCTCGTCGCGGCGGACGTCACCGTGTTGGCGAAGCCCTGCTGGTCGGTGTACGTGACCCGGACCCGGAGGGTCTGGTTCACGTCCGCGGCGACCGGCGTGTACGACGAGGCGGTGGCCCCGGCGATGACGTTGTTGCCGCGCAGCCACGAGTAGGTGAAGGCACCCAGCCCGTCGACGTCGGCGACCGTGCTCGTGACGTTCAGCGCACTGCCCTGCAGCGGCGTCGTGTCGTCGATCGTCAGCGTGCCGGTCGGGGCGTCGTTCAGGCCCGTGACCGCGGCCGTCGGCGCGGAGGTGACGCTCTCGGGGGCGCCGTCGCCGTCGATGAAGGTCGCCGTCACCCGCAGGAACTTGCCGACGTCGGGGTCGCCCGGGGTGAACGTCGTCCCGGTGCCGACCTCGGTGTACGTGCCGCCGACGGTGTCGGCGCGCTCCCAGTGGTAGACGATCGGCGGCGTGATGCCGTCGAGGTCCGTGAACGCCTGGACGGCAGTGAGGACGCCGTCCTCGATCGCCGGCAGGCCGTCGATCGTCACCGTGCCGGTGACCGGGTTCTGACCCGGCAGCGCGATGAGCTGGACCGTCGTGTCGGCGAACTGAGCCAGCTCGACGTTGGACAGCGTGTCCGTGCCGTCCGTTCCGACGGTGTCGGTCACGGTGACGCGGGTCGGGCTCACCGTGGTGATCGTGTAGTTCGCCCTGGGCCCGGTGAAGACGGCCTTGTCGATCTCGCCGACCGCCGGCGCACCAGGCACGATCGCGCGCTTGATCTGGATGTCGCCCGGGTCGATGGTGCCGGCGAAGACCCGGGTGGCGTATCCGGCCATGTTCGGCTGGACCTCGGTGCCGTGGGTGAGGGACACCTCGAGCATCGCGTCGCCGTCGATCCAGTCGTCGCCGCCGCGGCCCTCGACGAGGTCGCTGCCGGCCCCGCCGATGATGATGTTGCCGCCGTTGAACGAGGTGGCCCCGAGCTGGGTCGCGAGACCCTCGATGAGCCCGATGTTCGCCGCGCTCAGCTCGTTGTTGTCCGTCGCGGGGTCGCCCGGCGCCGCGGCCAGGTCGGCCGCCGTCCGGTTGTCACCGCGCAGGACGTCGTTCAGGTCGCCGCCGGACAGGCCCTCGACGAGGTCGAACCGGTCGCGGATGTTGTCCAGGTCGGGCGGGAGCGGGATGCCGGCCAGGGTGAGGTCGGCGTTCGCGGCCTGCGGGTCGCGTTCGTAGGTCACCCAGTCGAACCCGAAGACACCCTCGTTCCGCTCGATGCCGGGGCCGGTGACCATGACGTCGTCGCCGGCCTCTGCGTCGTAGTCGTCGTTCCCGGCGTCACCGATGATGACGTCGTGCCCGGCCGCGTCGGAGTTGAGCTCCCGGCCGCCGAGGCCGCCCTGGAGCAGGTCGGCGTTCGCGCCGCCCTCGATCCAGTCCGACCCCTCGTCACCGAAGACGGTGCTCGTGCCGTCGCCGCCGGCGATGAAGTCGTCGCCGTCGTCGCCGAACGTCTCCTTGTCGTCCGGACCGGCGACGACGAAGTCCTTGCCCGAGCCGGGCAGGATCAGGTCGCCCGTCCCGGGGCCGGCGTTGATCGCGTCGTCACCGGCGCCGCCCTTGATGACGTCGATGCCGAAGACGTCGGTGATGATGTCGTCGCCGTCGCCACCGAGCGAGACGTCGTTGCCCGCCCCACCCTCGAGCCGGTCGTTGTCGCCGTCGCCCCAGAGGGAGTCGTCGCCGTCGCCGGCCGTCATCTTGTCGACGCCGCTCGTGCCGCCCATGACGATGTGCTCGCCACCGACGAAGCGCACGGGGCCCGTGCCGGTCCGCCGGAGCAGGCTCTCGTCGACGTCGGTCGCCGGGTTGTCGGAGATGGGTCCCGACGCCTCGAGGATCGCGGACATCTCGAAGATGTAGTTCGGCGCCGAGAACACGTCGTGCGGCACGTGCCCGCCGGCCGAGCGGATGTCGGTGTTCTTGAGGACGAGCTCGGAGAACGAGTTCGCCTCCAGCTCCGGCAGGAAGTTCAAGCCGATGTTCCGGCTCAGGTAGTAGAACCGGTCACCGTCCTGGAGCGCCTCCATCTGCGTCTCGA
>DAIOGQ010000087.1:0-13448 GCA_036745175.1 Kineosporiaceae bacterium | reverse complement strand
GGTACTCGTCGGCGAAGATCCGCCACATCTGGGCCGGGGCGACCTCGCCGCCCTGCACGTCGGTGACCCGCTGGACCACCTGGCTGAACTCGATCTGGAGCCGCCGCGGCAGGTCGAGGTTGTACTCGTGCTTCATGATGTAGGCCACGCCGCCCTTGCCGGACTGGCTGTTGACCCGGATGACCGCCTCGTACGTGCGCCCGACGTCCTTGGGGTCGATCGGCAGGTAGGGCACCGCCCAGCCGATGTCGTCGACGCCCCGGCCGGCGGCCGCGGCGTCGCGCTCGAGGTGCTCGAAGCCCTTCTTGATCGCGTCCTGGTGGGACCCGGAGAACGCGGTGTAGACGAGGTCGCCGCCGTACGGGTGACGCTCGGGGACCTTGAGCTGGTTGCAGTACTCGACCGTCCGGCGCACGTCGTCGATGTCGGAGAAGTCGATCATCGGGTCGACACCCTGGCTGAAGAGGTTGAGGCCCAGGGTGACGAGGCAGACGTTGCCGGTCCGTTCGCCGTTGCCGAACAGGCAGCCCTCGATCCGGTCGGCGCCGGCCATGTAGCCGAGCTCGGCCGCCGCGACGGCGGTCCCGCGGTCGTTGTGCGGGTGCAGCGACAGGACGACGTTCTCGCGGTGCGCCAGGTGCCGGTGCATCCACTCGATGGAGTCGGCGTAGACGTTCGGCGTCGCCATCTCGACGGTCGCCGGCAGGTTGACGACGACCTTGCGGTCGGGCGCGGGCTCGAAGACCTCGAGCACCTCGTTGGCGATCCGGGCCGCGAAGTCGAGCTCGGTGCCGGTGTAGGACTCAGGCGAGTACTCGAAGAAGACGTCCGTGCCGTTCGACAGCGCCTCGTCGCCGAGCTTCATGCACAGCCGGGCGCCCTCGAGAGCCACGTCGACGATGCCGTCGGTGTCGAGCCCGAACACGACCCGGCGCTGCAGCACCGACGTCGAGTTGTACAGGTGGACGATGGCCTGCCGCGCGCCGCGGATCGACTCGTACGTGCGTTCGATGAGATGGTCGCGCGCCTGCGTCAGCACCTGGATGACGACGTCGTCCGGGATGACGTCGTCCTCGATGAGCTGGCGCACGAAGTCGAAGTCCGTCTGGCTCGCCGACGGGAAGCCGACCTCGATCTCCTTGTAGCCCATCCTGACGAGCAGCTCGAACATCCGCCGCTTGCGCTCGGGGCTCATCGGGTCGATGAGGGCCTGGTTGCCGTCGCGCAGGTCGACGGCGCACCACTGCGGGGCCTTCGTGATCTGCCGGGTCGGCCAGGTGCGGTCGGGCAGGTCGACGACGATCTGCTCGGCGAACGGGCGGTACTTGTGGATCGGCATGCCGGACGGCTGCTGGGTGTTGTTCATGTCCTCGCCTTTACGTGTCGGTCGCTGGGGCCCAGTGGTCATCGGCCGGCGCACGCGAAGACACCGCGGCGAGGGACCGGCCTAGAGGGCCCCGCCGCGGCGGCGAAGAAGGAGGAACGCCACGCGCACAGGCCAACCGTACACGACCCGCCCGGCCGCCCGACCAGTCCATGATCACCGACAGGAAGAGAATGCGCCCGCAATGACAGGCAGTTGTGCTGCATCGCGGTGATCATGGGCCGATCGGGCGTGGCGTGAGCGCGCCGGGTCGCGCAGACTGACCGGATGCCGACGACGCCGACGACGCCGACGAAGGCGACGACCCAGGCCACCGCACAGGGCGCCACACAGGTGACGACGCACGCGTACACCTGCCCGCTCTGCGAGGCGACGTGCGGCCTCCTCGTCGACGTCGCGGACGGTCGCGTGCACCGCGTCCGCGGCAACCCCGACGACGTGTTCAGCCACGGGTTCGTCTGCCCCAAGGGCCTGGCGATCGGCGAGCTCCAGCACGACCCCGACCGGCTCCGGGTCCCGCTCGTCGACGGCGAGGAGACGTCGTGGGAGCACGCGTGGGCCATGGTCGCGCAACGCCTCGGCCGGGTCGTCGACGACCACGGCCGGGGCGCGCTGGGGCTGTACCTCGGCAACCCGAACGTCCACAACCTCGCCGGCCAGCTCTACGCCTCCGCGGTGGCCAAGGCGATGGGCAGCCACAACGTGTTCAGCGCCTCGACGACCGACCAGATGCCCAAGCAGGTCGCGACGACGCTGATGTTCGGCGACGCCCTCAGCGTGCCGGTCCCGGACGTCGACCGGACCGACCTGCTCGTCGTCCTCGGCGCCGACCCGCTCACCTCGAACGGCTCACTCATGACGGCGCCCGACATGCCCGGCCGGCTGCGGGCGCTGCGCCGCCGGGGCGGGCGCCTCGTCGTCGTCGACCCACGGACGTCCCGGACGGCCCGGGCCGCCGACCTGCACCTGCCGATCCGGCCCGGCGCGGACGCCTTCCTGCTCGCCGCCGTCGCCCACGTCCTGCTCGCGGAGGGGCTCGCCCGCGGTCCGGTCGCGCACGTCGCGGCGCACGTCCGCGGCCTCGAGGCGCTGCCGGCGGCCCTCGCGGACTTCACGCCGGAGGCGGTCTCGGGCGTCACCGGGCTGACTGCCGACGCCGTCCGTGCCCTGGCCCGCGAGCTCGCCGCCGCGCCGTCCGCCGCGGTGTACGGCCGGATCGGGACGACGACTGTGCGCTTCGGCACCGTGACGTCGTGGCTCGTCGACGTCGTCAACACCCTGACGGGCAACCTCGACGTCCCAGGCGGGGTGATGTTCCCGCTCGCCCCGGCCGGGCAGCGCAACTCCTCGCCGGCCGCCGCGGCGCGGACCGTCCGGCTGGGCCGCTGGGCGACCGCCGAGCGCGGCCTGCCGGAGGTGCTCGGCGAGCTGCCGACCGCGGCCCTGGCCGAGGAGATCCTCGGTGGGCACGTGCGTGGCCTGGTCACCGTCGCGGGCAACCCGGCGCTCTCGGCGCCGGACGCCGGTCGGCTCGCCAAGGCGCTCGACGGGCTCGACGTCCTGGTGTGCGTCGACCTGTACCGCAGCGAGACGGCCGCCCGCGCGGACGTCGTCCTGCCTGTTCCGGGGCCGCTCGAGCGCGCACACTTCGACCTCACGTTCACCCAGCTCGCCGTCCGCAACGTCGCGCACTTCTCCCCCGCCGCCCTGCAGCCTCGGGTGCCCCCGGAGTGGCGGACACTGTGCCGGCTCGCGGGCGTCCTGCAGACCCTCGACCCCGGCGTCGACCCCGCCGTCGTCGACGACCTCGTCGTCGCCGCGCTTGTCGGGCGGCACGTCGCCGCCAAGACCTCGCCGGTCGCCGGCCGGGACGTCGCCGAGCTTGTCGCGACCGCCTCGACGGCCGCCGACGGGACGCCGCGGCGCGGCGACCTGCGGATGCTCGACGTGCTGCTCCGCCTGGGGCCCTACGGCGACGGCTTCGGCGCCGACCCGGCCGGGCTGACGCTCGACCAGGTCGCGGACCATCCGAACGGCCTCGACCTCGGGCCGCTCGCTCCGCGTATCCCCGAGGTGCTGCGGACGCCGTCCGGCTGTGTCGAGCTCGCGCCGGGGCCGATCGTCGCCGACCTCGACCGGGTCCGCGCGGCGCTGCGGGCCGGCCCGGACGACGGGCTGCTGCTCGTCGGCCGCCGGCACCTGCGCTCGAACAACTCGTGGAACCACAACCTGCCCTCGCTCGTCGGCGGCTCGAACACGTGCACGCTCCAGATCCACCCGGACGACGCGGCGGCCCGCGGCGTCGTGGACGGCGGCCGGGTCGTCGTCACCTCGACCGCGGGCACCGTCGAGGCCGACGTCGAGGTGACCGAACGGATCCGGCCCGGCGTCGTGTCCCTGCCGCACGGCTGGGGCCACGCCGTCGACGGCGCGGGCCTCTCGGTCGCCCGGACGGCGGGTACCGACGGCGGCGCGAACAGCAACGTCCTCACCCCGGCCGAGGTCGACCCGCTGTCGGGGACCGCGGTGCTCAACGGGATCCGGGTCGAGGTGGCGGCCGCCGGTGGCTGACCGCAGGCAGGGCCGGCCGGACCCGGAGACGACGAGCGAGGCCGCCGAGCGGGACTGGTACGGGCGCGACCTGTCCGGCACCGAGCACGTCGCCGTCGCGTTCCTCGAGACCGACCTCACGACGGCGTCCGGCAGCGGGGCGACCTTCACCGACTGCACGTTCCGCGGGGTGAGGTTCAACGCCTCGGTGTGGGCGTCGTCCGCCTTCACGAACTGCACGTTCCGCCGGTGCACGTTCTTCGGTGCCCGTTTCACGGGCTGCAAGCTCGTCGGGAGCATGTTCGACCGCTGCACCTTCGAGGGGGTGCACGTCGACGGCGGCGACTGGTCGTTCGTCGGCCTGCCCGGCGCCGCCCTCGGCACCGCCGCGTTCAGCGACGTCCGGATGCGCGAGGTCGACCTGGTCGGGGCCCGGGCCGCCGGCGGGACGCTGGTCGGCTGCGACCTGTCCGGCGCCTGGCTGCACCAGGCCGACCTGTCCGGTTGCGACCTGCGCGGCAGCGACCTGTCCGCGCTCGACCCGCGCGAGACCGACGTCCGCGGGGCGACCGTGACCGTCGACCAGGCGCTCGTCGTCGCGACCTCGCTGGGTCTGCGGATCGGCGCCGACCGGATCTGACCGGATCCGACCGGTGGGCCTGCCCGCTCGGGTGGACCGTGTCGGTGGCCGGTGCGAGGCTTCGGGGATGGCCACCTGGGCTCGGTTCCTCGCCGAGGCACCGGCCGTCGCTGCGGGCGTCCGCGCACGGTTCGAGGCGCACAAGCACGTGACGATGGCGACCGTACGGGCCGACGGCGGGCCGCGGATCAGCGGCACCGAGGTCGAGATCCGCGACGACGGCCTCTACCTCGGTGGGATGCCCCGCAACCGGCGGTTCGCCGACCTGCGCCGCGACCCGCGGGTCGCCATCCACTCCGGATCGGACGACCCCGACGTGTGGGACGGCGACGCGAAGGTCAGCGGGGTGGCCGTCGAGGTGACCGACGAGGTGGGCCTGGCGGCGTTCCGGGCCTCGGTCGAGCAGATCCCGCCCGGACCGTTCGAGCTGTTCCGGGTCGACCTCACCGCGGCGACGCTCGTACGGCTCGCCGAGGACAGACAGGCCCTCGTCATCCAGACCTGGCGGCCGGGGCGACCGCTGGAGAGCGTCCGGCGGTGACGGCGGAGCCGGGCGGCCCGACGGCAAGCTCCGACGACCACCCGACGACGGGCACGGACGAGGCGACGGCAGGGGTCCGCGCCTTCTACGACGACCTGGCACCGACCTACGACCGCATCTTCGCCGACTGGGCGGCGTCGTCCCGCCGTCAGGGCGAGCTGCTCACCGGACTGCTCGCACCCGCGCTGGGGTCCGGGCCGCTGCGGGTCCTCGACGCCGCGTGCGGCATCGGCACCCAGCTGCTCGGCCTCGCCCGGTGCGGCCACACGGTGTGCGGTTCGGACCTCAGCCCGGGCGCGGTGCGGGAGGCGGCGCTGCGCGCGAGCGCGGCGCAGGCGGCCGGGCTGTCCGGTCGGGTGGCCGGCCTCGTCGTCGCCGACCTGCGGGCGCTGCCGTTCGCCGGCGGCGGCTTCGACGCCGTCGTGTGCGCCGACAACTCGCTGCCGCATCTGCTGACGCCGGACGGCGTGGCGGCCGCCCTGGGTGAGCTGCGCCGGGTCGTGCGGGCCGGTGGTGCGGCCGTCGTGACGACCCGGGACTACGACGCCCTCGCCGCCGAGCGGCCGGCGGCGATCGGTCCGCAGGTGTCCGTGGACGCCGACGGCCGGCAGATCGTCACCGTGCAGCTGTGGGACTGGTCGGCGGACGGGCTGCGCTACCGGCTGACGCACCTGCAGTCGGCGCAGGACGCCACCGGCGGCTGGACGACGCGCAGCCGCACGACGGTCTACCGGGCCTGGCAGCGCGCCGAGCTCACCGGGCTCGCGGCCGCCGCGGGCTGGCGGCGCAGCCGCTGGCTGACGCCGCAGGAGAGCGGCTGGTACCAGCCGCTGCTGCTCGCCCGCACCTGACGTCCGGCACCACGGGGCCTGGGGTGGGACGGCACCGGTCCCGGACCCCTGGGGCGAGGGGTCCGGGACCGGCGGGACGGTGCGCCCTGCGGGGGCAGCTGGCAGCAGCCCCCGCAGGGCGTCGGGTCAGGCGACTGTCGTCACCGCGCCACCACCGCGTTCGAGCGGGCCGACCGCGCCCCGGTTCCGACCACGTTGATCGCGGCGACCTGGAACCGGTAGGTGCCGGCCGGCAGGGTCATGTCGAGCCGTCGCGCGGCCGCCGGCTGCACCGCGGACGTGATCGTCTGCAGCACGGTGGCGTTCGCCGCGGTGGAGCTCATCCGCAGCGCGAACACCCGGTAGCCGGTGATCGCGGAGCCGCCGTTGTTCGCCGGCGGGGTCCAGTTCGCGCGCGCCGTGATCGGGTTGCCCCCGGCCCCGCTGGCCGCGGTCCCGATCACCGGGGCGCCCGGCACCGTGATCCCCGTGCCTGTCAGAGCGACTACGGTCGGTGACCCGGCCGCGTTGTGCCCGATCGACAGCGTCGCGGGCTTGGCCCCCGTCGTCGTCGGCCGGAAACGCACGCCGATCGTGCAGCTCGCCCCCGGGGCCACCGTGGTGCACCCGTTGGTGAGCAGGTACGACGCGTTGGTGACCGTCACCCCGGAGACGACGAGCGGGCTGCCTCCGGTGTTGGCCACCGTCACGTTCCGCACGCCGGACGTCGTGTTGATCGCCTGGTTGCCGAACGCGAGCGCGGTCGGGGTCACCCTGATCGCGGCCGGGGTGACGACCCCCGTGCCGGTCAGCGACACGGTGGTCGGCGAGCCCGTGCCGTTGTGGGCGATGGACAGGGTGGCGGTCCTCGGGCCGCCGGTCGTGGGCCGGAAGAGGACGCCGACCGTGCAGGTGTCACCCGACGCCAGCGTCGTGCAGCCGTTGGTGACCTGGAAGGACGGGTCGCCGACGGTCACGCCGGACACGACGAGGTTCGCCAGCCCGGTGTTGGTCACCGTGACGGCCTGGATGGCCGACGACGAGCCGACCGGCTGGTTGCCGAAGGCCAGTGCGGTCGGCGCCACCGACGCCGAGGGGGTGATCGTCACCGTCTGGTCGGAGAACCGGAAGCGCTCGACGTTGCGGATGGAGTCCGTCCCGTCGCTCGCCTTCTGCCCGACGACGTTCGCGCCGACCTGGGTCACCGTCACCTTGGCGAGCTCGCCCGCCGTGGCCGGCACCTGGGTGATCACGTAGTTCGACCGCGGACCGGCGAACACGACGGTGTCGCAGTTGACGAGCGTCGCGCCGGTGCACACCGGGGCCGGTGCGGCCGGGGCGAGGATCTCCCGGACGAGGACGATGTTGCCCGGGTCGACGGTGCCGGCGAAGACCGCCTGCTGGAGCGTCGGCCCGGTGAGGTCGCCGTTGCCGTCGCGCAGGAACTGCGCCGTCATCGCCGACTGCCCCGGCCGGTTCACCGCGGCACTGCCGATCTCGACGCCGGCGTCGTTGCGCACGCTGAGCCGGACGTTGAGGTAGCGGTCGCCGTCGATGACGTCGTCGGCGCCCCGTCCCTCGATGACGTCGTTGCCGACGCCGCCGAGCAGGATGTTGCCGTCGCCCCAGACCGGTCCGGACAGGATCGGGCAGCTGCGGGACGCCGAGTTCGCGACGACGTCCGCGAGCGGGGTGACCGGTGCGGGCAGCAGCGGGTCGAGACCGTTGATGCGGTCGATGCCGCTCTGGTCCAGGACGTCGCAGCCGATGAAGCCACCACCGCCGACGGCGCTCGGGACGAGGTCGTCGCCGCGCAGGGTGTCGTCGAGGTCGCCTCCGGACAGGGCCTCGACCTCGTTGAACTTGTCGCGGACCCCGACGGTGAGGATGTCGAGCGGAACGAGCGGGAGCGCGAGGTCGAGCTCCTCGGGCTGCGGGTCGCCGATCCCGATCTCCCAGTCGTACCCGGAGGCGCCGGCGACCTTCTCGACGCCGGGACCGCTGACGCCGATGTCGTCGCCGCCCTCCATGTCGTAGTCGTCGTCGCCGCCCTGGCCGACGAGGACGTCGGACCCGGGGGTCTGGGAGTCGTCGAGGAAGAACAGGTTGCCGCTGTCGCCCTGCATGAGGTCGGGCTGGTTGCCGCCCTCCTGGTAGTCGTCCCCGCTGTCGCCGAAAGCGGCGTCGAGGCCGTCGCCGAGCATCACGAAGTCGTCGCCGTCTCCCGCGAAGGTCTCGTTGGCGTTGGCTCCGCCGTTCGTGAAGTCCTTGCCCTCGCCGCCCATGACGATGTCCAGGCCCGGGCCGGCGTCGATCGCGTCGTCGCCGGGACCGCCCTTGGGCACGTCGTCGCCCGCGAGGTCGGTGATGATGTCGTCACCCTCGCCGCCGAGTGCGACGTCCGCGCCGTCGCCACCCTCGATGACGTCGCTGCCGAGGCCGCCCCAGAACGTGTCGCTGTCGTTGCCGCCGAAGACGCGGTCGACGCCGGCGGTGCCGTTGTAGACGGCCTGGCCGTTGATCCCGGAGGGGTCGACGCTGTTCCGGGCGCGGTACTTGATCGTGCCGTCCGGCTGGCGCAGGAGTACGGCGCTCTCGTCGCACTCGCTCTGCGGGTCGTCGGCCACGGTGTTCCCGAAGGTGGTGAACCCGGCGGCGGTGCCGTCGAGGTTGCGCAGCTCGAACTTGCAGTCCGCGGTCGCGAACGAGTCCGCCTTGAGCGAGTGCGCGTTCGTGTTCCGCATCATGAGCTCGGCGAACGAGTTCCCCTCGAGCTGCAGGCGCAGGTTCATGCCGGGGGTCCGCGCCAGGTAGTACAGCCGGTCCCCGTTCTGCAGCTCGGTGAGCTGGTTCTCGAAGACGTAGTTGAACGTGCTGCCGAGCAGCCCACCGAAGGCGTTGGTCACCTCGGCGAGACCACCCACCCACAGGTCGACGGTGTCGAGGCCGGTCGTCGAGCTGGTGCCCGAGTTCGCCCACGGACCGATGCTGTTCATGAACGCCGTCGCGTCGGACGGGCCGACCTCACCGGCGAGGGTGTCGGGGCTGACGATGAGGCGGGCTGCCTCACGCCGGTCGGCGAGCGTCGTCGCAGCGGTGATCGACGGGTGCCGGCCGTAGGCCGCCACGAAGTTGATCAGCGACTCGGGGTGCTTGAGGTGCTCACCGAAGTCGATCCAGTTGACGTACGGGGTCATCTGGCCGTCGTTCGTCGCCTCGAAGACCTTGCGCCGGAAGACGTTGAGCGGCGGGACGCCCTCGGAACGGGCCCGGGTCAGGTTGATCGTCGCCAGGTCGAGCGGCAGCCCGAGCAGGTTGTTCCGCAGCGTCTCGGTGACGAACTCGTCGAGCTCGTTCCCGGTCTGGTCGGACATCCCCATGACGATGCTGCCGGCCGCCTGCTGGGCCGTCAGGGTGCCCGCCGCGCCGCCGTCGAAGTACGACGGCGGGTTGAGGAACCCGTCGAGCAGGCTGATGTCGTTCTCCGAGCCGACCTGGTCGTCGCTGGTGCCGTACTGCCCGTCGAGGCCCGGCAGGTCCTCGTTCCGGCGGTCGATCGTCTCGTTGAGCATGGAGTGGCCGAACCGGTAGACCGCGTGGGCGAACTCCGCCTTGACCGCGGGGTCGAGCTCGGTCTGGGTGAAGGCGAACGGCTCGAAGGGGTTGATCGCCGGCTGGACCTTGCGGGCGAACTCCTCGAACACGAGGTGCTGGTACTCCATCTCCGTGACGAACCGCGCGGCCTGGAACAGCCGCCCGCCGAAGCCGAAGCTCACGTCCGCCTCGACGCCGAGCGGGTGCGCGGCGTGGAACGCGGCGCTCAGCGTCGCGTCGCCCTCGATCGTCGCGGTGATGTCCTCCACGAGGCGGTTGTGCTCGGAGTGGAACACCTGGTGGATCGCCGACAGGCCGATGTTCTCGTTGCACCGGCCGTCACCGCAGGCGAAGTGCGCGTCGAGCATCTCGTCGTCGTACGTGCCCGCGGGCTGTGTGGCGAAGTCGGCCGAGGGGGTGCTGTCCGCGTCCGGGGCCGGCGCCACCGGCGGCGTGCCCGGGTTGTGGTCGGTGTCCTGCGGGCTCGGGTCGGCGTTGTGCGCGATGTCGGTGAGGAACGGGGTGTCGAAGTGCAGCGCGTCCGCCGGCACCGGCACCGGGCCGGTGCAGCCGACGTCGCTCGCGCGGCAGCCCTCGACGAGACCGCTCGCGGTGACGTACTGGGGCAGGCCGCGGGCCGGACCCGGCACGAAGTTCCCGTAGGCGTCCGTGGCGAGCAGCGGGATGTCCGTGACGTCCCGGTCGGCCAGGAGCAGGCCGAGGAGCTCGGCGGACTGCTTCTTCACCGACGCCCAGGTCGAGATCCCCCCGACGCCGTCGGGAGACCCGACGTACGTCTGTCCCGCCGGCAGGCCGTCGAGGAAGCGACCCGTCGACACCGGGCGACCGCCGGCGACGGCGTACTCGCGCAGGAACACCTGGTGCGAGGCGTGCGAGGTGTACGTCTGGCTCTGGTCCACCCACGGGGAGTCGGTGTTCTCGGCGTCCTGGACGTCGTCCGCGCTCTCGTCGACCGACGTCGTCGGGTTGTCGCCGAGGATCCCGTCCGGACCGGGCTGATTCCGGGCCCGGGTCAGCACCATGAAGCGCTGGCTCGCGGGCAGGTCGTCGGAGTTGCCGACGACGTGGTCAGGGCCCGCGATCAGCGGGTCGTCGGCCTGCAGCGGCACGAAGACCGTGCCGCCGCCCTTGACGGTCTGGTCGACCCCGTGGTCGAAGAACTGGCCGAACAGCGTGAAGAGCGAGTTGTACGGCGGGGAGAGCCCGACGTCCGTCGTGACGTTGGGGATGAAGAGCGTCTCGTGGGAGGGGACGCAGCCGGCCGGGACGCCGACCACCGGCGGGAGGGCGCCGGGGTCGGGGTCGGTCGTGCACGGCACGACGGGGTCACCGCCCTGGCTGCGGACCGCGAAGCCGGCAGCCGCCACCGCGGCGGGGTTCGTCGAGGTCTGGTCGACCACGAGGTTGCTGATGACGCGGGGCTGGGAGTCGTAGACGAACCCGCCCTTCTGCGCGTACGAGCTGGGGGTCTGCGCCGCCGGCGGGAAGCCCGGCGGCGTGCTCTCCGCCGTGCGGAAGGACGACGGGGCGATCCGCGGGAAGACCTGGTCGGCGGAGCCGAAGCGCTCCTGGCCGGCCTGGAGGTTGTTGCACGAGCCGTCGACCGTCCGCAGGCCCTTGGAGATGAGCGGGCTGGGGATCTGGTCGGGCCCGGTGCCGACGAGGGTTCCGCAGAGGTTCTCCGGTGTCGCGGTGGCCGCGTGCCGCTCTGCGATCTTGATCTGCGCCAGGATGAACGACAGGTCGCTCTTCGTCACCGAGAACCCTTGCCCCACAGGGGCTGAGGCCGCGTGAGCGACCGCGGCGCCGTTGAGCCCGCCGACGACGACGGCCGCCGACGCCAGGAAACTTACGGCCGCACGCAGTCCGTGCGAGCCGGGGCGCCGGCGTGCGGCGCTCGTGTTCACGATCATGGGATGCCCCTTCGACGGCAGCACGGCATGGCGTCACGGGAGTCCTCCCGGGGCGCCGCCGACCGCGACATGTGCCAGATGTGACCGCCGACGAGACGTCGAACGGCGACGGCTCCCCCGCGCCGGAACTGCCGACCGACGCACGGGTGCCGTGAGGTGATGGAGAGCGAGGCGCACCGCGCTTGCCCCGGACCGTCGTCGGACCGGAGGTCCTCGACAGGCACGAGGCGGTGCACGGGGTCCTGACAGTCCTGCGGCCGCCCGGTGGACGGGAGACGGCAGGAACATCACGGTGCTGTCACTCGCGTCGGGGGTGAGCACCCCCTGGTCCACGGGGGGCGACAGTCGCCCGGACGGCTGACTGTGCTGCGAGACCCGTTGTGGCGCAACGTTTCAGAACGTTCCGTGGATGGCCGCGAACGGCGACCTGCGCGCTGCGAGCACTGCCCCTCATGTGGACGCCCCTGCCCTGCCTGGCAGGACGGCATGACGAAGCGGCGCACGCGCCCCTTCGTGACACCAGCCTGCGGTGACGAACGCCTCCGCAGCGGTCCGCGGAGGCGGGAGACGACGGACCGGTTTGCCCCTCCGGACCGACGCCGACCTACGGACGTTCGACCCGCCTCGGCGCCCGCGGACCTGGCTCGGTCACGCACGGTGCTGACTGTCGACGTCCATCGGTCGTCCCGACCGCTGTCATGACGCACAGTTGCCGGGCCCGTGTCGAGCATGGCACCCGAACCGAGGGATCGGACCCCCTAATCCGCGGGAGTCGTTCTCCCCCGGACGACGTATGGACCGGCGAACCGCATCCTGGATCCGCCTGGTACTGCTAGGGTTTTCGATCGTTGCGGCCGAGGTCACCCGTTCGGCGGAGTGCAGGCGGCAGGTAGCGCGCGCCCGGCCCGGTCGCCCCGGCCTCGTCATGGGGGTTCGACAACGCACAGCGACGCAGCGAAAGGCAGCCGCAGCCGATGCACGTCGTGAGCCCGTCGCGCAGGGCCACGAGCCCGGCGATCTGCTCGTCGAGCCGGGCCTGCCAGGCGCGCGAGAGGCGGGCCCAGTCCGCCTTGGTCGGCGTCCTCGAGGACGGCAGGGTCGCGAGAGCCTCCGCGACCTCCTCGAGGGTGAGCCCGACGTTCTGCGCGGCGCGGACGAACGCGAGCCGGCGCAGGACGCTGCGGTGGAAGAGCCGGTGCCCTCCCGGGGTCCGGGTGGAACCGAGCAGCCCGCGGCTCTCGTAGTAGCGCAGCGCCGACGCCGCGACCCCGGACCTGTGGGCGACCTCCCCGATCGGGAGGAGGTCGCCCTGCTCCGCACGCCCGCTCGCCGTCGTGCCCGCCGTCGTGCCCGTCGTCGTCCCCGCCGTCACGGCCGCCTCCAGGTGCCCCTTGACCTCAAGTTAACGTGAACTTACAACATGGCGGCATGACAACCACCGCGCCCGAACCCCGGCCCGACCGCCGGTCCGCCGCTCCGCCCGTGGCCCTCGTCACGGGTGCCTCCCTCGGGCTGGGTCTCGCCACGACCCGCCTCCTCGTCCGGCACGGCTGGCACGTCGTCGCCGACGCCCGCGACGGCACCCGGCTCGCAGCCGCCCTCGCCGACCTCGGCGCCGACGTGACGACGCTCCCGGGAGACGTCGCCGACCCGCGGCACCGGCAGGACCTCGTCGCCGCGGTCCGCGACCTCGGCCGGCTCGACCTGTTCGTCGCGAACGCGAGCACGCTCGGTCCGGTGCCGCTGCCGGCGCTCGCGGACCTGTCCCCCGCGGCGTTCGCCCGGGTCCTCGCCGTCAACACCGTCGCCCCGTTGGCCCTTGCGCAGGCCCTGCTGCCGCTGCTGCGGTCGTCGGGCGGCAGCCTCGTCACGGTGTCGTCGGACGCCGCGGTCGAGGCGTACCCCGGTTGGGGCGGCTACGGCGCCTCCAAGGCGGCGCTCGACCACGTCGCCGCGGTCCTCGGCGTGGAGAACC
>DAIOGQ010000086.1:0-13495 GCA_036745175.1 Kineosporiaceae bacterium | reverse complement strand
GACACGGCGTCCGCCGGGACGACGGCCTCGGAGTCCTCGATGAGGTCACCGAACTCGCTGTCGCCGTCCTCGCCGAGCGGGGTGTGCAGCGAGATCGGCTCGCGGCCGTACTTCTGGACCTCGATGACCTTCTCGGGGGTCATGTCGAGCTCCTTGGCGAGCTCCTCGGGCGTGGGCTCGCGGCCCAGGTCCTGGAGCATCTGCCGCTGGACACGGGCGAGCTTGTTGATCACCTCGACCATGTGGACAGGGATGCGGATCGTCCGCGCCTGGTCGGCCATCGCGCGGGTGATCGCCTGTCGGATCCACCAGGTGGCGTACGTCGAGAACTTGTAGCCCTTGGTGTAGTCGAACTTCTCGACCGCACGGATGAGACCGAGGTTGCCCTCCTGGATCAGGTCGAGGAAGAGCATGCCGCGGCCGGTGTAGCGCTTGGCGAGCGAGACGACGAGCCGCAGGTTCGCCTCGAGGAGGTGGTTCTTGGCGCGTCGGCCGTCCTCGGCGATCCAGCGGAACTCGCGGTGCAGCTTGGGCTCGATCTTCTCGCCGGAGTTGAGCCGCTCCTCCGCGAAGAGGCCCGCCTCGATCCGCTTGGCGAGCTCCACCTCCTGCTCGGCGTTGAGCAGGGCGACCTTGCCGATCTGCTTGAGATAGTCCTTCACCGGGTCGGCGGTGGCTCCGGCGGTCGCGACCTGCTGGGCCGGCGCGTCGTCGTCGTCGTCCGTCAGGACGAACGCGGCCTCGTCCTCCTCGCCGTCGGTGCCCGCCTTGGCGGCGGCCTCGGGCTCGGCGGCTTCCGGCTCGGCCCCGTCGGGGGCGACGACGACCACGACCTCCTCGACCACGACCTCCTCGACCACGACGTCCTCGAGCACGACGTCCTCGAGCACGACGTCCTCGCCCGCGAGCTCCTCGCCCTGGGGCTCGACGTCGATCTCGGCCGCGTCGAGGCCGTCGACCGCCTCGCCGTCCGCAGCGGCCTCGCCCTCGGTCGGAGGCTTGCCACCCTTGGCCGGTGACTTCGCCGCCCCCTTGGCCGTCTTGGCGGCAGCCTTCTTCGCCGGCTTCGCCGGGGCGGCCTCATCAGCGGGCTCGGCGGCCTCGGCAACCGGCTTCGCGGCGGCCTTGGCCGGCCGCTTCGCCGTCGCGGTCGCGGACGCGCCGGTGCGCGTGCTCGTCGCCGCGACCGCACGCCGAACGGCGGACGTGGCGGGGACCTCGACCGAGATGCCCGCGTCGTCGACGGCACGCAGGACGGCCTTCATCCGGGCCATCGGGACCTCCGCCTGCTCGCAGGCGTTCCTGAGCGCGGCAGCGTCCACACTGCCCCGCGTGCTGCCCAGCCGCAGCAGCTCCTGCAGGGCGGGGTGGGTGAACTCGGACGGGAGAGGCCGGGAGGTCGGGACCGACGACACGGACAACCTTTCGTCGTGGCGATGCTTCGTGGGATGTCCCGCGGGACACAGGTGTAACGGCAGCGGCCACGAACTTGTGCCCGCAGATGCCGGTCAACTGCTCATTGTTGCATGCGTGCGTGGTGCGGTCGTCACGGGCACGCCCGTCACGGTCACGCCGTCCGGCCACCCTTCGTCGACTGAGCCTGCGCACCGGCGTCTGCGCCGGCCTTGGCCGCCGCCTTCGCGGCGCGCTTGAACTCGCGCACCTTCAGGAGGCTGTCGGGGTCGACGACGTCGGCCACCGAGCGGTGGCTGCCCTCGGTCCCGTAGTCGCCGGCGGCAGCCCGCCAGCCGATCGGCTCCACCCCCAGTTGTTTGCCCAGGAGCGACAGGAAGATGCGGGCCTTCTGGTCGCCGAAGCCGGGCAGGGCCCGTAGCCGGGCGAGCAGCGCGGCGCCGTCCTCGACGTCCCGCCAGATCGCTGCCGCGTCGCCGGCGTAGACGTCGACGACGTGCCGGGCCAGGGCCTGGACCCGGCCGGCGAAGCTGCGGTGGTAGCGGTGCACCGCCGGGGGCCCGGCCATCACGGCCCCGAAGGCCTCCTCGTCGGCCGCCGCGACCTGCGCCGGGTCGAGCCGCTCGCTGCCGAGCCGCGAGGCGATGAGGTACGGGCCGTAGAAGGCCTTCTCCATCGGGATCTGCTGGTCGAGAAGCATGCCGACCAGCAGCGCGAAAGGATCGGTGGAGAGCAAGGCATCGGCCTCGGCCTGCTGAGCGAGTCGCAGCCGGACCGTGCCGCGCGCACCCGGGGTGCCGGCCCGCTTCTGGCCGGACCGCTTCGTGCCCGACGGCGGCGTGCCCCCCGTCCGGGTGCCGGTCGGCGTCGTGCCGGTCGCCACGGGGCCGCTCAGTCCTCGGCCTTGACGGCGAGGACGGGGCAGGGCGCGTCGAGGAGGATGCGCTGGGCGTTGGAGCCGAGGATGAGCTTGCCGACCGGGGTCCGGCGACGCAGGCCGATGACGATGAAGTCGGCCTTGACCTCCTCGGCAACGGCGATGAGGTCCTCGGCGGGCTCGAGGCCGCGGACGAGCTGGCGGACCTCGTGCGTGACTCCGGCCTTGTCGAGCTCGCGGCGGACCTCGTCGAGCTCGGCCTCGTAGGCGGCCGCCTCGACGGCGTCGAGGTCCTTGCCGCCGCGGTTGGAGTTGATGACCACCAGGTTGGTGCTGCGCAGCTTGCACTCGGCGGCGGCCCGGCGCAGCGCCGCGCGGCCCTCCGCGGTCGGGACGTACCCCACGACGACGGCCATCTCGCCCTCCTCACGAACACGACGCCGGACCCGGCGCTGAGGTGGCGGCGTCCTGCGACGGCAGCGTCACCCGTGCCGGGCCACGCTACCGGACGGCCGGCCTTCGCAGCGGGTCGGTTCGTCCCCTGCCGACCGGCTCACGGGCCGGCAGGCTCCGGCAGGTCGGGCGCTGCGCGACCGCCTACCGTGGGCACCGTGGCTGACCACGACGGCAACGGCTGGGTCGAGTGCCGCTGCGGGCGCCGGCACTGGGGCCTGCACGGCGCCGCCGGGCTGCTCCTGCTCCGGGACGCCCCGGACGGCACGGGCACCGACGTGCTCCTCCAGCTGCGCGCCGGCTGGACGCACGAGGGCGGGTCGTGGGGCCTGCCGGGCGGCGCGCGGGACAGCCACGAGGACGTCGTCACGGCAGCACTGCGCGAGGCGAACGAGGAGGCGGGGGTGCCGGCGGCCGAGGTGTCGGTGCTTCGGTGCCGGCTCGGGGTCGACCACGTCGACTGGCGCTACACGTACGTCGTCGCGCTCGCGCCGGCGGACGTCACCGTCGCGGTGACCACGCGCGAGAGCGACGAGCTGCGCTGGGTCACCCTCGACGACGTCGTCGGGCTGCCGCTGCACCCGGCGTTCGGCGACGCCTGGCCGGTCCTGCGCGAGGAGCTGCCGGCCGTCGTTGCCGACCCGGCTCAGCGGGTCGACCGCAGCGGGCGGGCCGGCGACCCGTCGAGCAGGCCCGTCACGAGCTGACCGACCTCCTCGGCCTCGATGAGGAAGGCGTCGTGCCCGTACGGGCTGTGGACGACCCGCAGCGGCGCGGCGTCGGGGACCCCGGCGGCGATCTCGGCGCCCAGGTCCACGGGGTAGATCCGGTCGCTGTCGATCGCCGCGACGACCGTCCGCGCCGTCACCCGCGACAACGCCGACGCGACGCCGCCACGCCCCCGGCCGACGTCGTGGGAGTTCATCGCCTCGGTGAGCACGACGTAGGAGTTCGCGTCGAACCGGTGGACGAGCTTGTCCGCGTGGTGGTCGAGGTAGGACTCGATGGCGTAGCGCCCGCTGCCACCGATCGGGTTCTCGCCGAGCTGGTGGGTCCGCCCGAAGCGCAGGTTGATCTCGTTGCCCGACCGGTAGGTCAGCTGCGCGATCCGGCGGGCGATCCCGAGCCCGACGTGCGGGCCCTGCCCCGGGGCCGCCCCGTAGTAGTCGCCGTCGGCGTAGTTCGGGTCGGTCCGGACCGCCGCGAGCTGCGGCGCGCACCAGGCGATCTGGTCGCCCGTCGCGGCCGCGCACGTCGCCACTGCGAGGAGCCGCTCCACCCGGTGCGGGTGGCCGGCCGCCCACTCGACGGCGCGCATCCCGCCCATCGAGCCGCCGACGGCGAGCGCCCACCGGTCGATCCCGAGCTGGTCGGCGAGCGCCGCCTCGGCCGCGACCTGATCGCGGACCGTGATGAACGGGAAGCGGCTGCCGTACGGTCGGCCGTCCGGATGGTCCGACGACGGGCCGGTGGTCCCCTGGCAGCCGCCGAGGACGTTGGGCGCGACGACGTACCAGCGGTCGGTGTCGATCGCCCGGCCCGGCCCGATGAGACCGTCCCACCAGCCCGGTGTGGGGTGACCCTGGTCCGGTGCCCCGGTGACGTGGCTGTCACCCGTCAGCGCGTGCAGGACCAGGACCGCGTTGTCGGCGCCCGGTGAGAGCTCACCCCACGTCTCGTAGGCGACGCGGACGTCGTCCAGCCGGCCGCCTGCCTCCAGCGGCAGCCGCCCGACCTCGGCGAAGCGCCGGCGACCGGGATGGTCCCCGACCCGCCATGCCCCCGTCACCGGGGGCATGGCGGGTGCGGGAAGCTCCTGCGCGGCCACCATCAGTCGACCTTCGCCGCCCGGAAGCCGTCTTCGAGGTCGGCGAGGATGTCGTCGACGTGCTCGATGCCGACCGAGAGCCGGACGAGACCGGGTGTCACGCCGGCGGCGAGCTGCTCGTCGGCCGACAGCTGGCTGTGCGTCGTCGACGCCGGGTGGATGACGAGGCTGCGAACGTCGCCGATGTTCGCGACGTGGCTGTGCAGCTGCAGCGCGTTGACGAAGCGCTTGCCGGCCTCGATCCCGCCCTTGATCTCGAACGCGAGCACGGCACCCGGGCCCTTCGGGGCGTACTTCTGCGCCGCCGCGTACCAGGGGCTCGACTCGAGCCCGGCGTAGGCGACGCTCTCGACCTCGTCACGGCCCTCGAGCCAGGACGCCACGACCTTCGCGTTCGCGACGTGCCGCTCGATGCGCAGGCTCAGCGTCTCCAGGCCCTGCGAGAGGAGGAAGGCGTTGAACGGCGAGATCGCCGGGCCGAGGTCGCGCAGGAGCTGGACGCGGGCCTTGAGGATGAACGAGAGGTTCACACCGAAGGCACCACCGACGCCGAGGTCACGGGCGTAGACGAGCCCGTGGTAGCTGGGGTCCGGCTGGTTGTAGTTGGGGTAGCGGTCGGGGTAACGGGCGTAGTCGAAGGTGCCCGCGTCGACGATGACGCCGCCGATCGACGTCCCGTGCCCGCCGAGGTACTTCGTCGTCGAGTGCACGACGATGTCGGCGCCCCACTCGAAGGGCCGCACGAGGAACGGCGTCGCGACCGTGCTGTCGACGATGAGGGGGACACCGGCCTCGTGCGCCACCCCCGCCACGCCCTCGATGTCCAGCAGGTCCTGCTTGGGGTTGGAGATCGTCTCGCCGAAGAACGCCTTGGTGTTCGGCCGCACCGCAGCGCGCCACGACGCCAGGTCGTCGGGGTCGTCGACGAAGGAGACCTCGATGCCCAGCTTGGGCAGCGTGTAGTGGAACAGGTTGTAGGTGCCGCCATAGAGGCTCGGGCTCGAGACGATGTGGTCGCCCACCTCGGCGACGTTGAGGATCGCGATCGTCTCGGCGGCCTGGCCGCTCGCGACGAGGAGCGCCCCGACGCCACCCTCGAGGCTCGCGATGCGGTCCTCCACGACGGCCTGCGTCGGGTTCATGATGCGGGTGTAGATGTTGCCGAGCTCCTTGAGCGCGAACAGGTTCGCGGCGTGGTCGGTGTCCCGGAACACGTACGAGGTCGTCTGGTAGATCGGCAGCGCGCGGGCGCCGGTCTCTGCGTCTGGGGTCTGGCCGGCGTGGATCTGCCGGGTCTCGAAGGACCAGCCGTCGGACATGGGGTTCTCCTGACGTCAGGGGCGGGGCGGGGATGCCGCCGACCGCCGGATCACGGGATGGGGATGCGAGGGTGCGACTCCTCGCCCGGGTCGCTCAGGGTGCCCGGGAAACGCATGGCGCCGCGTCCGCGGCGGGGCTCCCGGCCGACGCGCGGTGCGCGCGCCCCCGGGTCCCGGGGGCGACGTCGTCAGGACGCGCCGGGCTCGTCGCTCAGCGACACATTTGACAGGTCACGGTGCGCTCCTCGGAACCGGGGCCCCGTGGGCCCGCGCTTGCCTCCGCCACCTCGGCGGTCAGCCTGGTCATCACCCGGGGCACCCCACCGCGGTTAGGAGGGTTGCCGGCCAGCGAGCCGGGGCTTGACGCTGGCGCTCATGACCTGTGTCGATCCTAGGACACCGATCGGCAGGTGAGCCAGCCGTCTCAGGATGCGGCGCGTCGGTCACCCGTCCGCAGCATCGTCCGGGTCCGGGTCCGGGTCCGGGTCCGCGTCCGCGTCCGCGTCGGCGTCGGCGTCACGGTCGGTCTCCGCGTCGGCGACGGCATCCCGGCGGCCGTCGGACACCGTCCGGCCGGCTCGCGTCCACGGCGGGGGGACCGCCTCCGCGAGCAGGGCCGACGCGAGCCCGGCGAGCCGGTGCCCCGGCTCCTCCGCGAGGGCACGCTCGGCGAGCAGCCGGCCACGCACGCAGTCCCCGGACCACCAACCGAGCCATCCGAGCAGGGCGAGCGGCTCGGCGCGCCGTCCTCGCGGAGCCCGGCGCGCGAGCGCCGCAAGAAGCCGGTTGCCCACCGCGACGACCTCCGGATCAGGCCTGCGTCGCAGGCCGGCGAACCCGTCACGGGGGAACGGACGCCCGTCGAGGAGCCCACGCGCCACGTCGAGGCTGCCCGGCACGAGGGTCAGCAGCACAGCGTCGCGGGTCGCCAGGTCGGCACGGATCGCGGCGAGCAGCTCCTCGGGGCGGTCCGGCGCGTCGGCCCGGGCGTCCAGGTCGGCGCACCAGCGGTCGAAGGCGGCCCGCCGCCGGCCCCGGCCCGGCCGACCGCGGGGTAGCACCAACGGGGCCTCGCCGCGGGCGAGCGCGCCGGCCGGCTCAACGTCCGCCACGAGGTCGGCCTCGTCGTCGACGACGCAGTGACCGTCGAGGACCATCGCGGCGGCCACCCGGCTCGCGTGGACGGCGTCGAGCGGCGTCCCCTCCGGCGGGCAGCACAGCGGCTCCCCGCAGAGGTAGGACCGGTAGGTCTGCCGGTCGACGAGGAGCGCGTCCACGACGTCGATCTTCCGGTCGACGGTTAGCAGCGCGGCGAAGCCCTCGACGAGGTCCTCGTGCGGGAGCCGATCCCCCACCTTCGGCTCGTCGGACACGACGAGCAGCAGGCACGCGTCGTCCCTGTCCCGCTCGAGCAGCCGCACGACGGCATCGACCTCGCGCACCAGCGACCGCCGGTCCGGCAGGTCGATCCGCGCGACGACGCCCGTCCGGCGCCGCTCCCCTCGCAGGCCGACCACGACGAGGCTCTCCCGCGGCCGGAAACCCATGACGTACCAGGCGTAGGCGATGAGGTCGCGCGGCTCGGCGGCGCGGATCACGGTGGTCATGGCGACCACGGTGGCCGAGCCGACCGGCCCGCGCGGGCGGCGGCGGCCGACCTGTGGACGGTGGGACGAACGGGTCACCTGTGGACGGGTCGAGCTCGACCGGGTGTCAGTGCGCCCGGCCCGCCCGCGCGGCGCGTCGGCGGCGCGTCGAGGGCTTCAGGGCACGACCTCGCCGACGACGGTCCGGGCCTGCTGCGCCTCCCAGTCGAGGAAGGCGTCGACCTCGGACAGGAGCGACCCGACGACGAACGCCGCGACGACCGCGTCGTCGCCCAGCCCGAGCAGCGGCAGGAAGATCTCGGGGACGAAGTCCACCGGCGAGATCACGTAGACGAGCCCGAGGGCGGCGACCCCGATCCGGCTCTTGTCCAGGTACGGGTACCTGCCGCGTACCCCCTGGGACACCATCCGCGGCACTGCCCGCATCCGGGTGCCGAACCCCGGAGCACCCGCCCGCCGCGCCCCGCCCATCGCCTGCCAGAACACCTTGAACGCTGCTGCGCGTCGCACCGACCTCATTGCCGACCCCTCGTGTCGCGACCGGGACCGTGCGGCCCCGACGTCTCAACGGTGACCCATGGTCCGGCTGTTCCGCCAGCCCTGCGCGGGACGGGTCCACGCTGCCCCCGCGGCCTGCGCCCGGCGGCGCCTCACCAGCCGCTGCCGAAGAGGACGAACGGGGCCTGCGCGTCGCCGGTCTCACGGGTCGCGCCGGCGAGCGCGTCAGCGGCCGGCTCCCCCGCCCGCACCCTGCGGTGATAGGCGACGCTGACGCGCTCGGCGACCTCGTCCCCGACCCGCGCGACGCTCGCCACGACGGTCCGGGTGCCCGCGTGCAGGAGCGCCGCGGTCATCCCGAGCAGCTCGTCGCCCGGCCGCTCGGTCGCCAGTCCCAGGTCGCAGGCGGACAGCACGACGTGCAGGGGCGGCGTCGGGACCCGGCCGACGTCGTAGCCGAACAGCGGCCCGTCGGCGAGGCGCAGCGCCGAGAACAGCGGGTTCGCGGCCTCGTGGGCCCCGTGCGCGGCGAGGTGGACGACGTCGGCACCGTCGAGCGCCGCGAGGACCGCGGCGCCGGTCGTCGCGGCGCCGGTGAGGACGATGCTGCCGGGCCAGAGCCGGCCGACCTCGTGGACCTCGGGCTCGGCGCGCGGCAGGTCGGGACCGCACGCGACGAGCACCCGGCCCCGGACGCCCGGTCCCGGCGCGGGGGCCGCTGCCGCCGCGGCCCACGCCGACGCCGACCGCGCGACGCACAGCGGGCGGCCCCGCAGGCCCGCCAGCATCCCCCAGGGGACGCCGACGAGCGGACCCGACGGCACGAGGACCACCCGCCGGTCCGCGACGACGCCCGTGACCGGGGCCCACAACCGCTCGTCGAGCACGGCGGTGCCCCGGGCGAGGCTGCGCGCGACAGCGGTCCGGATCGCCGGCGGGACCGCGCACAGCGCGAGGGCGTCGAGGTCGGCCCGCGCCCGTCGGACCGCCTCCATGACGTCGGCGGCCGCGCCGAGGTCGACGACCCGCGCCCGGTGCGGGGTGACGACGAGCGCCGCGAGCCGGGAGCCGACGACCAGGTGCGCGACGAGCGCGGTGTCACGACGACCGGCCAGAGCCGTGACGAGCTCGCCCATCCCCACCGGGTCCGCGGCATGGCCCGGCCCGGCTGCGTACCAGGACTGCTGACGGATCTGGCGTTCGAGGCTCGTGCGCCGCCCGCGCAGCGCGGGGTCGTCCCGGCCGGACAGCTCGACGGTCCGCAGCTCGCTGCGGACGAAGCGCAGCTCCTCGAGGAGCCGGGCCGCATGCGGGTCGGGCGGGGGGTGGACCGGGACGAGTCGGGAGGCCAGGGCCCGGGCACGCTCGGACCAGTCGAGGACCTGCACGGCGCTGCCGGTCGCGAGCGCACCGGTGAGGCCACGGGCCGCGAGCGCCCGGCCGTGCCGCACGACGGCGGTCTGCAGGTCGAGGCTGCCGAACGACGACTGGTAGCGGTGCAGCTCGCGCAGCCCCGTGCGCAGCTGCCGCTGGGCGCCCGCCCGGTCGCCGACGGCGTCGGCCACCTCGGCCCGGGTCTGGCGCGCGTAGAGCCGGGTGACGATGCCGTCGTCCCGGTGCGGCGAGCCGGCGCCGGCGAGTGCAGCGACGGCCTCGCCGCGGCGACGGGCGGCGACGGCGGCCCGGACGGCGACGAGCTCGGCCATCCGGGCGTCCTCGGCAGCCCCTGCGGCGGCGAGCGCGGCGGCGAGCGCCCGGGCCCGGGCGACGAGCGCGCCGGGCCTGCGCCGCAGACCCAGCCGGGCCCGGATCTCGGCGAGCTCGGCGCTCATGGCCCAGACCGTGCTGCCACGCCGGGCGAACCGTCGCCGGGCGGAGCCGGCCAGCGCGAGGGCGTCGGCGTGCCGGCCCTCGGTGAGTGCGATCTGTGCGCGCCCGAGCTCGCACTCGGCCTGGTCCTGCCGGCTGCGCCGGGCGCCGAACGCGCGGACCGCCACCTCGAGCTCGGCGTCCGCCTCGGCGAGCAGACCCGCGGCGTGCAGGAGCCGGGCCCGGTCGAGATGCCCGACGCCGTCCCCGCTGCCCCCGGCGGCCACCACCTCGCGGGTCGCGGCGTCCATCTCGGCGAGGGCCGCCGGCAGCTCGCCGGCGAGCATCAGGGCGTAGCCGAGGTTGTGCCGGGCCTTCGCCTCGTGCGAGCGCAGCCCGTGCGCTGCGGCGTGACCCGCGCAGCGTTCGAGGTCCGCCCGGGCCGCGGGCAGGTCGCCGACGGACAGCCGCAGCGTGCCACGGTTGAGTAGGGCGACCGCGAGCGCCCTCGGGTCGTCCTCGACGAGCGGGACGGCGGCCTCGAGGTCGGCGAGCGCGTCGGACAGCCGCCCGGACCGCAGGTGCATGACGGCACGCTGGCTGTGCACCAGGCCGACGAGCGAACCGCTCGCGGACGCCGCGAGGCGGTCGAGGATCTCGAGCCCCTCGGACACGTGGCCGCGCTCTGCGCGCACGTTCGCCAACGTCAGCAGGACGCGGTCGTGCGTCAGGCCGCCGGGGCTCGTGCCGTCGCCGAGCAGGGCGAGGGCGCGTCGGAGGCACCGCTCGGCGTCGCCCTGCCGGTAGGCCTCGACGTGCTCGAGCGCGCGCGCGAACAGCGCGTCAGCGTCCTGGCCGGGCTGCACCCGGACATCCTCGCGCCTACCGACCGGTACAGGCACCCACGGACGGGCACGCACGGACAGGCACGCACGGACGGGCACGCACGGACGTCGCGCCGCGAACCCCACGCGGTCAGATCTCCACCCCGGGCGTCGTCACCGGCCGCCCGAGCCGAAGGGCCGCACCGTCCGTCGGGTGCAGGACGAGCCGGACAAGACCCGCGGGGACGCCGTCGAAGGCGAACCGGCCGTCCTCGTCGGCGACCGTGTCGCGGCTCGTCGGACCGGCGCGCAGCTCGACGCGCAGCCCGCCGCCGTCGGTGACCCAGCCGTCCAGCCGGGCCCCGCCGGCACCATGGTCGATCGTCACCATGACGCTCACCGTCTCGTTGGAGAACGTCACCGTCCGGGTCCGGTCCTCGCCGCGTGCGCCCGCCCCGGTGAGCGCGCCCTCGACGAGCTCGAGGAGCTCGGCGTCGAGGTCGGCCACCGCGAGGGCGACGCTGACCCGGTCCGCGAGGTCGTCCGGCATCGGGTCGCGCTCGGTCCACATGAGCCGCAACGTCTCCAGCCAGTCGGCGTCCGGCAGGCCCGCTCCTGCGCGCTCGACACCGTTCATGCCGTCCTCCAGTCCTGCGGAGCGCCCAGCAGCGCCCGCAGCTTGTCGAGGCACCGGCCCCGGGTCGGTCCGATGCTGCCCGTCGGCATGCCCAGCTCCTGGGAGAGGACGCCGTAGTCGGGGCGGTCGCTGAAGGCGACGACGCGGAGCAGCCGCCGGCACCGTTCGGGCAGCCGGCCGACCGCCGCCCAGAGCGCCTCGTCGCGGTGGTTGCGCACGACGGCGGTCTCCGTGCTCTCGCCGGGCGGCGTCCGCACGTCGATGACCTCGTCCTCGACGAGGTCGACCCGGCCGGCCGAGCGTGCCGTGCGCCAGGCCTCGCGGCGCGCCGTGACGGCGAGCCACCGGACGACGGCCTGCGGCTCCTCGACCCGGTCGGCCGCGCGGACGAACGCGAGCCACGTGGTCTGGACGACGTCCTCCGCGCTCGCCGCGTCGAGCCGGTAGGCGCGCACCGTGTGCCAGAGCATCGGCGAGAGCGCCCTGACCAGCCGGTCGAGCGCCGCGGCCTCACCCCCGCGCCAGGCGACGAAGTCGGCCGCAGCCGCGTCGCACAGCCGGCTGAGGCTCGCGGTCCGCGACACCGTGAGCCGCTCGTCGTCCGGTCCGGCCGACGGCTGCCCCTGGACCGTTCGCGCGGTCATGTCCCACCCCCCACGACGTGCTGTCGGGCCGTCCGACCCCGGGCCACCGCGGTCGTGACGTCGTGGTCGTCGAGGTCGCCGCAGTCCGCGGCGAGCGCCGCTGCGATCCGGCCGGCGACGAGGGGACCCGCGAACGACGTGCCGCTCCAGATGCCGAAGCCGCCCGGGTAGCCGTCGGGGTCGATCGTCGCGCGGTACCCGCCGTCCGGGTCCCGGGACGCGACGACCGGCCGGTCGGAGGTGTTGAACGTGACGGGCAGCGTGCTCACGACGTTGCCGCCGACGTCCCAGGTGCGCACCCAGGCGCCGGCGTTGCTGAACGACGCGCGCGTGCTGTCCGGGTTGAGCGCGCCGACGCTCGTCAGCGGCACCGCGAGCGGGTCGGTCTCGGACAGCGGCGCGAAGGCTGCCGGGTAGGCCGGCCGCGAGGTCGCGTCGTTGCCGGCCGAGGCGACCACGGCGACCCCGAGTCGGCCCAGGCCGTGGAGCAGCTCCCACAGCCGGGCGATCTCCTCGCCGTCGTCCGGCTCCTCGGGGTAGAAGCCCATCGAGAGGTTGAGGACGTCGAGCGGCAGTCCGTCGCCCAGGCCCTGCCGGTGGTCGGCCACCGCGAGGAGGAGCTGCTCGAGGATGACGAGGACCTCGCTCTCGACGATCGTCCCGTCGGAGGCGACGACACGCAGTGCGAGCAGGTCCGCGTCCGGGCAGGCCTGACGCACGACGCCTGCGATGAAGGTGCCGTGCCCGGCGACGGGGTCGAGGCCGCCGTCGAGCGGGCCGGCGACGTTGCCGGTCCGCTCCGGGTCCGTGACCGGGTCGGTGTGGCCGACCTCGACGCCGCCGACGACGAGCCCCCGGCGCACGACCGAGTCGGGGAGCCAGGGGTGGATGCCGCATCCGGTGTCGACGACGGCGACGAGCGGGCGGCGCTCGTCGCCGTCCGGACGACGCTCGGGAAGGGCGCCGACGACGGCGACCGGCAGCCGCCCGGACGGCGAGCCGCCGTAGCCGGCCGGGTTCGCCGACCAGTGCGGGTTCGCCGACCAGTGCGGGTTCGCCGACCAGTGCGGTCCGGACGTCATGAGATGGTCGAGGGCGAGGCCCGCGTAGGCCTCGGCGTCCGCTGCCGCCTCGGCCCGGCCGCGCAGCCCCTGCAGCACGGTCCACGCGTCGGGCGGCGCCACCGCGCCGCCGCCGACCGCGCTCAGGCCGACCACGACCGTCGCGGGGTTGCCGCCGAGGACCTCGCCGAGCGGCCCGTCGGAGACCTCCTGGAGGCGGGCGGCGAGGGCGAGCGAGCGGCTCCCCGGGGCGAGCGAGACGCCGAGGGACTCGGCGATCCCGCGGAGCTGGTCGCGGCCGGCCTCGTCCAACCACAACCGGGCCGGGACGAGGAGCCGCTCGGCGAGGTAGGCGGTCGGTCGCGGGGCGGGGCGACCGGGGAGCCGGACCGCGGTGACGGGGTCGAGCGCCCTGGCGCCGTAGCGCTGGAGGATGTCGTCCGGTGGCAGCGGCGGGTCGACGTCACCGAGCGGGCGCGCGGGTGGGGTACCGCCCGGGAGGTCGCTGCCGGGGCCGTCGGGGCC
>DAIOGQ010000085.1:8491-13542 GCA_036745175.1 Kineosporiaceae bacterium | reverse complement strand
CCCAACGAGGAGGACGAGATCCCCGAGGACCCGCGCAAGCGGCTCGAGATCACCAGGAAGATCGTCGGGATCGCGACCGAGAAGTACGGCATCGCGATCGAGGACATCGTCATCGACCCGCTCGCGATGCCGGTCGGCGCGAACCACGACTACGGCAAGCTGACCATGGAGGCGATCTCGCTCATCCGTGACGAGTTCGACCTCAACACGACGCTCGGCGCGGGCAACGTCTCGTTCGGCATGCCGGGCCGGCACACGCTCGGCGCGACGTTCCTCACGATGGCCATGCATGCCGGCCTGACGAGCGCGATCATGGACGCCCGGACGCCGCAGATGGTCGACGCCATCAAGGCAGGCGACCTGATGATGGGCAACGACGCATGGGGTGCCGGCTGGATCGCCGCGTTCCGGGCGAAGCAGAAGGCTGCGGGAGCGGCGGCGCAGGCCACGTGAGCGACGCCCCTGCTCCGACACCGCGGGAGCAGTACCTGCGCGAGGGGCTGCTCGGTGAGCACCCGCTCCCGCCGGCCGAGCCCACCACCGAGGGCGTGGGCCGGGTTCGGATCGCGTTCGTCCCGAGCGAGGGGGACGGCGAGCAGAAGAACCTCGCCGTCGAGCGCGAGATCCGGGTGCCGCCCGGGGTCACGGTCTTCGACGCCGCGTCGTGGAACGGGATCGCGATCGACTCCACGTGCGGCGGCCACGGCACCTGCCGCAAGTGCAAGGTCCGGGTCCTCGACGGGGACGTGCCCGTCGGCCGGCTCGACCCCCGGGCGTTCAGCACCGACCAGCTGCGGCAGGGCTGGCGGCTGGCATGCCTGGCCCAGGCCCGGCGCGACCTGCGGGTCGAGGTGCCGCCGCTGCTCACCCGGCCGAAGGCGGCCACCGTGGGCGTCGGCCGGCAGGTGATCCTGCGGCCCGCGGTGCAGAAGCGGTGCGTCACCCTCACCGAGCCGACCCTCGCCGACCAGCAGCCCGACCTCGACCGGCTGCTCGCCGCGATCGACGACCTCGAGCTGCGGGTCGACCTGCATGCGATCCGGTCGCTGCCGAAGGCGCTGCGGGACAACAGCTTCACGGTGACCGCCGTCATCGTCGACGACGTCCTCGTCGACGTCGAGGGCGGGGACACGAGTGCGCACCGGTATGCGATCGCGTTCGACCTCGGCACGACGACCGTCGTGGCGACGCTGCTCGACCTCTCCACGGGTACGCCCGCCGCCGTCCGCTCGATGCTCAACAAGCAGCAGCCGTTCGGTGGCGACGTCATCAGCCGGATCAGCGCCACGATGCTCGACCCGCTGGCCCTCGGCAGGCTCGAGGACGCCGCCCACGCCACGCTCGCCGAGCTCGCCGACGAGGTGTGCGCAGAGGCCGGGGTGCCGCCGCAGCACGTCTACGAGGTGGCGCTGGCCGGCAACGCGACCATGACCTCGATCGCGCTGGGGATCGACCCCGAGCCGCTCGGGGTCGCCCCGTTCGTCATGTCCGCCAAGGCGTTCGACGGCGTCCTCGCGAGCGACCTCGGGCTGGCCCTGCACCCGCGGGCGCGCGCCTACGTCTTCCCCTCGCTCGGCGCGTACGTCGGCGGCGACATCGTCGCCGGCATGCTCGCGAGCGGGATGGACCGCGACAAGCGGCTCCGGCTCTTCATCGACGTCGGCACCAACTGCGAGATCGTCCTCGGCGACGCGAGCCGGCTCGTGTCCACCGCCGCCCCCGCGGGCCCCGCGTTCGAGGGCGCGTCGATCCGCTGCGGCATGCGCGCGGCGGACGGCGCGATCGAGGTCGTCAAGGTGAGCGACGACGACGTCCAGCTCCAGGTCATCGGCGACGTCGCCCCGATGGGGCTGTGCGGGTCCGGGCTCGTCGACGCCGTGGCGGCGCTCGTCGAGGTCGGCCTGCTCGACGCCTCCGGCCGGCTCGTCAGCGACGAGCGGGCCCGTGAGCTGCGCCCGGGCCTGGCCGACCGGCTCGTGGCCGTCGGTCAGGAGCGGGTCTTCGTCCTGCACTGGAAGGGCGAGGTGGGCGACGTCGACGAGGCGATCTACCTGTCGCAGCGCGACGTGCGCGAGCTCCAGTTCGCCAAGGCCGCGATCTCGACCGGCTGGAGGCTGCTCGTCGAGGAGATCGGGGCGACGGTCGACGACATCGCCCAGGTGCTCCTCGCAGGGTCGTTCGGCTCGTACCTGTCCCCCGCGAGCGCCGTCCGGATCGGCCTCGTGCCCAACGTGCCGGTGCTGCGGATCGTCAGCGCGGGCAACGTCGCCGGCGAGGGCGCGAAGATGACACTCCTGTCCGTCCGCGAGCGCCAGGGTGCGCAGACCCTGCTCGAGGAGGTGCGCTACGTCGAGCTCTCGGACCGCACCGACTTCAACGACCTCTTCGTCGAGCAGCTCGCCTTCCCGGGCTGACGGCCCGACCCGCCCGGACGCGGGCGCGGACGGGGCCGCTCGGGGCGCCGGTCCTGCGCGGGTCGGCGTCGTCGCCTGCGGCGCGGTCGCGCTCGCGGTCGGCCGGGTCGCTGCCCGCCGGGGGTGGCCGGTCGACGTCCATCCGCTGCCGCCGCTGCTGCACAACCGCCCCGAGCGGATCGCGGCCGCCGTCGAGGCGGCGCTCACAGGGCTCGCCGCGCGGCGGCCGGCGTACGCGCGGCTCGCCGTCGCCTATGCCGACTGCGGCACCTACGGTGCCCTCGACGAGGTCTGCGCGCGCCTCGGGGTCGCCCGGCTCGCCGGGGACCACTGCTACGACGTCTACGCGGGCGTCGAGCGGCTCCGGGCCGTGTTCGCGGCCGAGCCGGGGACGTACGTGCTCACCGACTTCCTCGCGGCGTCCTTCCGCCGGACGGTGCTCGCCGAGCTCGGCCTGGACCGCCACCCCGAGCTCCACGCGGACTACTTCCGGAACTACCGGCGGGTCGTGTGGCTGGCCCAGCACCCGACGCCCGCGCTGGCGGTAGCGGCCACCGACGCGGCCACCGCCCTCGGCCTGCCCCTGGAGCGCGTCGACGTCGGCGAGACCGGCCTGGAGCGCGAGCTGGAGCGGCTCGTCGGCTGAGCGCGGGCCACGTGCCGCCGGGCGCGGCCGTGGCAGGGTGAGGGCATGGCCGAAGCCTTCCCGACCCGGGTCGTCGTCCTCGTCCGCGGCATCAACGTCGGCCGGGCCAAGCAGGTCGCGATGAGCGACCTCGCAGCGGCGCTCGCGGACGTCGGCGGGAGCGGCGTGCGGACCTACCTTCGCAGCGGCAACGCCGTGATGGACGTCGTTCTGCCCACGGGTCGTGGCCGGGCCGCGGCGACCCGGGTCGCGACGGCGCTCGGGACGCTCGGCGCCGCCGTCGAGGAGGCGCTGCTCGTGCGCAGCGGGGTGTCGGCGCGGGTGCTCCTCGTCACCGCCGAGCACCTGCGGGCCGTCGCTGCGGCCAACCCGTTCCCCGACCTCGTCGACAGCCCCAAGCAGCTCCACGTGCTCTTCTGCGAGACGCAGCCCGACCCCGCGGTGCTCGCCGGGCTCGGACGCCGGCACGGGGACGACGAGATCGCCGTCGGCGACGGCGTGCTCTACGTGGGGTACCGGGGCGGCCCCGGGGCGACCGGGTCGCCGCTGGAGAAGGTGCTGCCGAAGCTGAAGGTGACGACGACCGCTCGGAACTGGACGACGGTCGGCGCCCTGGTCGGCCTCTGCGACGGCGCAGCGTCGTGACCCGGCCGGCCGGCGGCGGTCAGCCGGCGGGCGGCGCCGGGGGGACCTGGGACATGAGCGCGAGCAGCTGCCCGTCGGGGTCTGCGAAGAACGCCATCCACTCCTGGGTCCCGTCGGGATGGGTGAAGATCCGGTGCGGCTCCCCCTCGAACCGCACGCCCCGCGCGGCGAGGACGTCGGCGGCCGCGTGGATGTCGTCGACGCGGAAGTAGAGGATCGAGGGCGTCTGCGCCGCCGCCGTCCCGTCGTCGCCGCCTGCACCGCCTTCGCCGCCTTCGCCGGAGCTGAGGAACAGCCGGACGCCGTCGCAGTCGAAGAAGGCCAGGTGGCCGGCGGTGAACAGGTGCGGCAGCCCCAGCACGTCGCGGTACCAGACGACGGCCGCCGCCGTGTCGCTCACGTGCCGCGCCACCTGCCCGATCGGGCCGAGCCGGAGGTCGTGGTCCGTCATGGGGCGACGGTAGTCCCGACGTGGGCGGCGGCGGAACCGTCAGCCGCGGCGGACGTCCCCCGAGCCCGTCACCGAGCCCGTCACCGACGCACCACCGGTGTGCGTCACCGAACCGCTGCCGCTCACGTCCGCGCGCAGCGTCCCGCTCACGTCGACGGTGGCGTCGCCCGAGCCGCTCAGGACCACCTCCGCGGCGCGGGTCGCGAGTGCACCTGCGCGGTAGTCGCCGGAGCCCTCGAGGGTGGCTCTCTGCTCGTCGGCCGTGCCCGTCAGGTCGACGTCCCCCGACCCGGAGATGCGCGTCGTCACGACGTCCGCGGTCAGGCCCACCGCCCGCACGTCACCGGACCCCTCCACCGACACCTCGAACGCCGGGGCGGCGACCGAGTCCACCCTGACGTCGCCCGACCCGGTCACCTCGACGCTGTCGAGGCGGCCGACGACGAGCCGGTACCGGACCTCGCCGAACGTCCGGCTGCCGGTCGCGTCCAGGACGAGAACCGTGCCCTCGACCTGGCTCGTCAGGTCCGACAGCACCTCCTCGGCCGCCGTGACCGACAGCGCGGGCGACGAGCCGCGCTCGACGACGAGGTCGCCCGACGTCGCGAGCCGCACCGCCGTGACGTCCCCGACCTGCCGTTCCTGGGTCGTCACCGGTCCGAGTCCCCCGCCGAGCCGGCCGCAGCCGGCAGCCGCGGGGACAGCCACGACGACGGCCACGACGACCGCCGCCGCCCGGACGCTCCCCCGGCCCGCACGTGTCCCCTGTGCCGTCCGCACCCGTCCGTCCATGGGACCACCCTGCCCCCGGCCCGCACCGGACTGCAACGACGCTCGTGACGGCCTCGACGACCCGTCCGTGCGCCGCGTCCAGGTCGTCGACCAGCACGTCCAC
>DAIOGQ010000085.1:0-8391 GCA_036745175.1 Kineosporiaceae bacterium | reverse complement strand
CGGCCTCGACGACCCGTCCGTGCGCCGCGTCCAGGTCGTCGACCAGCACGTCCACGTGGACCCTGCGCACGTCGTCCGGCGCGCGGGCCCCGCTCGCCTGGCAGGACAGCCGCAGTCCCTGCGGCGGCGGCTCGAGCGTCACCCAGCCGGGGTACCACTCGACGGGCTCGCCCGAGAGCAGGCCGGCGTAGAACCGCGCGAGGGCCCACGGGTCGGGCGTGTCGAGGACGACCTCGCGGATCTGCCCGATCGGTCCCGCGCCCATGGGCGGCCCCGTCCGGTGTCAGTCGTCGCCGAGCAGGGCGCGGCGCCACGCCTCCGTCTCGGCCACCTGGTTGAAGGTGAAGACGTGCAGGCCGGCGATCCCGTACTCCGCCCCGCCGACCTCCCTGGCGACCCGGGACAGCAGCCGCTCGGGCGAGTACGGCGCCGCCAGCCGGGCGATCCACCCGGTGTGCTGGGTGAGGAACCGGGTCGACTCCCCCACGCCGACCTTCGCCGCCATCGACAGGAGCTTGGTCCGCTCGACGGGTCCGGCGAGCCCCAGCTGGATCGGCAGCGCGATCCCGCGTCGACGGACCCGCTTGACCCAGCTCGCGATCGTCGCGGCATCGAAGCAGAGGTTGCTCACGATGTACGTCGCGTGGGACCGCTTGTCCCACATGGCCTGCACGGTGACGTCGTCGTCGATCGAGGGGTGGCTCTCGGGGTAGCCGGTGATCCCGACGTGGCCGAACGGGCTGCCCTGCCGGCTGAGCTCGGCGAGCGCGGGCAACGCGGCGTCGTAGTCACCCGCCGGCGGGTCGGCGTCCCCGGCCGGCATGAAGACGTCGTCGATCCCGGCGGCGCGGCAGCGCGCGACGAGCTCGGCGAGGTGCGCGCCGTCCCGGACGAGCCGCGCCGACAGGTGCGGGACGACGCGGTAGCCGTGCGCGGCGAAGCGCTCGGCGAGCTCGACCGTCTGCTCGATCCCCTTGGCCGGCGAGGCAGTCACGGTGAGCCCGACGTCCGTCGGGACCGCCGCGAGCACCTTCTCCTCGATCGTCTTCGTCGGGAGCACCTCGTAGCGGGCGTGCCGCAGCAGCCGCTCGGCCGCCGTCCCCCGGGAGACGGTCGCGGTCCTGGCCATCACGCGGTCACCTGCCGGGAGGCGTCGGGGGTCGGGTCGGTCGTGCCCGTGGTCGCCGGTCCGGTGCTGACGCGCGGGTAGTGCTGCCCGGCGGGGGACTCCGGCCGGTGCCGGTAGAACGGCTCGGTGACCGGAGCGAGCGGGGTGCTGCCGAGGATGATGTCGGCGGCCTTCTCCGCGAGCATCATGACGGGCGCGTAGATGTTGCCGTTCGTCACGTACGGCATCACGGAGGCGTCGACGACGCGCAGGCCCTCGGTGCCGTGGACGCGCATCGTCAACGGGTCGACGACGGACCGGTCGTCGACCCCCATCCGCGCCGTGCACGACGGGTGCAGCGCCGTCTCGCCCTCGTGGCCGACCCACTCGAGGATCTGCTCGTCGGTCTCGACCCGCGGTCCGGGCGAGATCTCCCCGCCGTCGAAGGGGGCCATCGCGGCCCGGGCCATGATCTCGCGCGTCCGGCGGACCGCCTCGACCCACTCCCGGCGGTCCTGGTCGGTCGACAGGTAGTTGAACCGCAGCGAGGGCTTGACCGTCGGGTCGGCGCTCCGGATCCGGACGTGGCCGCGGGCGTCGGAGTACATCGGTCCCACGTGCACCTGGTACCCGTGGCCGCCCGCCGATGCCGTGCCGTCGTAGCGGACGGCGATCGGCAGGAAGTGGTACATGAGGTTCGGGTACTCGACGTCGTCGTTGCTGCGGATGAAGCCGCCCGCCTCGAAGTGGTTCGTCGCCCCCGGCCCGCTGCGCAGGAAGAGCCACTGCGCCCCGATGAGCGGCTTGTAGCGGTGCTTGAGGTACGGCTGCATCGTCACCGGCTGCGTGCACGCGTGCTGGATGTAGACCTCGAGGTGGTCCTGCAGGTTCTCGCCGACACCGGCCAGGTGCTGGACGACGTCGACGCCGAGCGGGCGCAGGTGGTCGGCGTTGCCGACCCCCGAGACCTGGAGCAGCTGGGGGGAGTTGATCGCGCCGCCGGCGAGCACGACCTCGCCCGCCTCGATCCGCTCGACCGCGCCGGCGCGGTAGCGGCCCGGCGCACCGCCCCACAACGGGGCCTTGGTGACCTCGACGCCGGTCGCACGGCGCCCGGTGAAGAGGATCTTCGTGACGTAGGCCCGGGTGCGGACCTCGAGGTTCGGCCGGCTCTTGACGGGGTGCAGGTAGGCCCGGGCGGCCGACAGCCGCCGACCCTTGCGCACGTTGCGGTCGAAGGCCGAGAAGCCCTCCTGCCGGTAGCCGTTGACGTCGTCGGTCAGCGGGTAGCCGGCCTGCTGGACCGCCTCGAGGAACGCGCCGAACAGCGGGTTCGTCGCCGGGCCGCGCTCGAGCGCGAGCGGCCCGGACCGGCCGCGCCACAGGTCGTCCGGGCCCGCGGCGAGGCAGTTCTCCATCCGCTTGAAGTACGGCAGGCAGTGCGCGTAGTCCCAGGTCTGCATGCCGGGGTCGGACGCCCAGCGCTCGAAGTCCATCGGGTTGCCGCGCTGGAAGATCATCCCGTTGATGCTGCTGCTGCCGCCGAGGACCTTGCCGCGCGCGTGGTAGATCCGCCGGCCGGCCATGTGCGGCTCGGGCTCGGACTCGTACTGCCAGTCGTAGAGCCGGCTGCCGATCGGGAACGGCAGGGCTGCCGGCATGTGGATGAAGACGTCCCACGGGTAGTCGCTGCGCCCGGCCTCGAGGACGAGGACGCGCGTCGACCCGTCGCTGGAGAGCCGGTTCGCCAGGGCGCACCCGGCGGAGCCTCCACCGACGACGATGACGTCGTACCGCTGACCCGCCACGCTCGACGATCCCTTCGCCGCGCCCGAAGGCCTTGTTCATGCGGGTGCGAGCACCACGCCGGTCGATCCCCCAGGTGGCGCGATCGTATCCGAGGAAAGCGTTATGCGGAACGGGATGCACCATACGCAACAGCACGCCGGGGTCTCCACGGGCGGACGGCACGTCGGGGTCGGGTCAGGCCGGCGGCAGCACGACGCCGAACCCGCTGACGCCGAGCCGGACGAGCACCGGCCCGGGGGTCGTGAGGTCGCGCACCCGTGCCGACGACAGCACCTCCAGCTCGGCGAGCCGGCGTCGGTAGAGCGCGTCGTCGACTGAGCGCGCCTCGTGCAGCGCGGTCGTGTTGAGCCACACCTTGCGGCGCGACTCGCGCAGGAACCGCGTCGTCATCCGGCGGTTGAGCGGCGTCATGGCCCGGTCGAGGGCGCGGCGGGGCCCGGAGACCTGGCGCAGCGCGCCGTCCTCGGCCGCGACGCGGGCGGCGAGGACGCCGTCGATCCGCTCGTGGTCACGCCCCCGCCGGGCCAGCAGTGCCGGGTCGGTGAACTGCGACGGCGAGATCACGCCGAGGAGCGCCTGCGGCAGGTCGTAGTTGATGTGGGCGTTCATCCCGAGGAGCACGTGCAGGACGGGCGGGGCGTCGCCCCCGGCGGTGAAGGCGATCCGCCAGGGCCGCGGCGCGCAGGCCGGGTCCCTGCGATGGGCGTCGAGCGCGTCGAGGTAGAGGTCGGCGAAGACGACGTCCCACCACTCGACCCAGGCGGGGTCCTCGAAGCGCCCCTCGTCCACGGCGTCCCCGACGGCCTGCGTCGTCCGCAGATACGTCGCGAGGAAGAACCGGCCCGGGTCGCGCTCGCGCTCGAGCAGGACGAGCCGCTCCCGCATCCGGGTGACCACACCGTCGATCGCACCGCTCACGCCGCCTCCTTCGCCCGGGCCCATCCCATCATCCACACGTCGCCGAGCCACCGTCCCCGGGCGACCAAACCGCCGCTGTGCCCGTGCCGAACCAGGGTGGGAGGGCACCCCCGCCTCCCGTGACCGGATCGCCACCGGACAGGAGCAGCTATGGGACCGACCGCGCTGACGTCGTTCGACCCCGTCCGTCTCGGCCGCAGCGAGTGCGACGCCTGGGTCGGCTACTACCTGCGGGACTGGCGGCTCGTCCTGCGGTCCGTGGTCGGCATGGTCCGCTCGGGGTTCGGGCTCAGCCGGGCCGTGAGCCTGCGCGGCGCCTGGTACGTCCTGCGCGCCAACCAGGCCTGGGCGCCGTACCCGGAGAACGACCCCGGGACGGCGGTCTCCTTCATGGAGCGGTTCTACGCGCTCGTCGTGCGGACCCACGGGCTGTCGTTCGACGCCCGGCGGGCCGCCCTGCTGGAGGTCGACTGGTGGCGGGAGCACAGGTTCGTCCAGCGCGGCAGCGAGATCGGGGCGGCGGACCCTGCCGCCCCGGACGACGCGGCGCTCGTGGCATCGCTGGCCCGGCTGTACGCCTACGTCTACGGCCTGCCGGACGAGCGGGTCCGGCCCGCTGCCCGGCTCCGCGCCGAGGCGATGCATGTCAGCGACGGGTGGGTGGCCCGGGGCCGCAACACCGACGACCCCGGTCTGCGCCGGCAGCGCCGTCTGCTCGTCGCGTCCTACACGGCTCTGCGGCAGGTCGTCGAGCAGCCGGCGGCCAGGCGCTGAGGACGTCCGGGGCGCACCGGTGGGCTCCGTGGCCCGCCGATCCGCGCGCCTGGTACCGATCCCAGGCCCGGGCGGCGGGACACGTGGTCAAGTAGCGGGCGACCGGGGTCGATGGACCTCCTCGACGACGGTCACGGATCCCGGCCCGGGGCCCTCCGGCCGGACCGCCGACCACCCCAGGAGACGACACGATGGCCATCACCCAGCTTCTCGGCGGGGCGGGCAAGCGGACCGGCAGCGGGCTGGCGCACCTTCTCGAGGACCCGCGCCACCCCCTCACGGCCGTCCTCGACAGCCTCAACGCGAACTGCTTCGTCGCCGACACGGCGCTCAACCTGGTCTACATGAACCGCAAGGCGGCGAGCACCGTGGCCGAGCTCGGACCCGCCGTCCGGCAGACGTTCGGGATGAGCACGGCCGAGCTGCTCGGCGGCTCGATCCACAGGTTCCACCGCGACCCGGCACGGATCGACCGGATCCTTGCCGACCCCTCGGCGCTGCCCCGCGAGGCGGTCTTCGACTTCGGCGGCATCACGCTGCGGACGCTCATCAACGCCGTCACCGACGGCGCCGGGACCCGGCACGGTTTCGTCGTCATCTGGGACAACGTGTCGGCCCGGAACGCGCGGGCGGACCGGTCCATCCAGGACGTCGACACCGCCACAGGAAGCCTCGACGCCGTCGTGCAGCACATCGTGGAGGTCGCCGGGACGACCTCCCAGCAGTCCGACACCGCGGCCGCCGCCACCGAGGAGCTGCGGGCCGCGGTCGCGGAGATCGCCCGGTCCTCCGTGGACGCCGTGGCGCAGGTCCGCGCCGCCGTCGCCGCGACCGAGGAGGGCGCCTCCACCTTGCGCGAGCTGCAGCGGTCGAGCACCGAGATCGGTGACTTCCTGCGCCTCATCACCGGCGTGGCCGAGCAGACGAAGATGCTCGCGCTCAACGCGACGATCGAGGCCGCCCGCGCGGGCGAGGCCGGCAAGGGCTTCGCGGTCGTCGCCGACGAGGTCAAGCAGCTCGCCGGCACGACGGCCGCGTCCATCAGCGACATCGAGGCCCGGATCGCCGCGATCCAGCGGGCCGCCGACGGCGGCGTCCAGGCGCTGACGAACATCGAGCAGCTGGTCGGGCACATCAGCGAGAGCCAGAACACCGTCGCCGCCGCGATCGAGGAGCAGTCCGCCGTCACCGCCGAGATCGCCCGTGCGCTCACCGGCATCGCCGACGGGGCGCGCGACACGGCGTCCCAGTCCGAGACGATCAGCCGGGCGGTCGACGAGGTGAGCGGCCAGACCCAGATGCTCCACCGGATCATCCTCGACAGCTGAGAAACGGGTGGTCGCCAGGCGCGGCCGCGTCGGACGTCGCTGCCCTCAGGCGGCGGTCAGCGCCCTGTCGGCGGCGGCCTCCGCCGCGACCTCGCGGCCCGCGACGACGAGGTCGGCGCTGCGCGTGAAGTCCATCAGCCCGGCCGGTCCGTCGGCCGCGGCCCCGAGCGCCACGTGGTGCAGGGTCACGCCGTCCAGCGGGGGCAGCGGACGGCATCGCATGGACGCCGCGAGCGACGCGACGAGGACGTCGAGCGCGCTGCGGACCCGCCAGGCACCGGTCCCGGGGGTGGCCGCGACGTCGAGGAGCCAGACGTCGGTCGGCGCGAGGTCGAGCGCGCCGGCGACCGGGACGAGGTCGGTGACGCCGCCGTCGACGTGCTGCTCGGTGGTCTCGCCGACCGGCAGCTGGACCGGCGGGAAGAGCCCCGGAAGCGCGGCGGACGCGAGGAGGACGTCGGTCAGCGGCCCGGTCGCGTGGTAGACCGCGCGGCCGGTCGTCAGCGACGTCGTCACGACGCGCAGCGGGATCGCGAGGGCGTCGAACGTGTCGACGGGCAGCCAGTCGGTGACGAGCCGGCGCAGGGGTTCGGCGGAGAACAGCGCCGGACGACGGGTCACGACGTTGCGCACGGTCGACAGCCGGGACCCGCCGAACACGTCGCTGCGGCGCAGGCCCGCCCAGCGGTCCGCGAGGGCTTCGGCCCGTCGGCACGTGGGGTCCGCCGCGAGGAACGCCCCGTTGAGCGCCCCGACCGAGCAGCCGACGATGCCGACCGGGTCGATCCCCGCCTGCAGGAGCGAGGCCATCGCCCCGGCCTGGGCGGCGCCGCGCGCACCCCCGCCGGAGAGCACGAAGACGTGCCGGCGCACGACAGGCACCGGCGGGACGGGCGGGCGGGGCGACCGACGGCCGGCGCGGACGCTGTCGCGCACCGACGACCACACGGCCACCGCGGACCCCCTGCCTCGAATGGGCGTCGTCGTCGCGGCGGACCGCACTCCGCCGCGACGACGCGCTGGTGGTTCTATCGGCAGGAGCGGTCCCGGATGTGAGCCGATACACACACGTCCGGCGGAGCCGGTCGCGCGCCACGGGACCGGCGGGTCAGGCCTTGGGCTCGTCCGGCGGCGGGTCCGCGGGAGGGGCGGACGCAGACCCCGCCGGACCGGTGCCGTCCGGCCCCGGCCCGTACCGGACGTTCCGCAGGTGCTTGACCATGCTCCGCATGAGAAGGACGACGACGAGCGCGAGCAGGAAGACCGTGACGAAACCGGCGAGGCCGGGCGAGATGGTGTCGTTGTTCGGACCCTGCGGCGCGGCCGCGACGACGGCGCCGACCGTGCCGGCGAGCGGGTCCGCTCCCGAGGCAAGCGTCACGCGACCTGCACCCGCTCCCGGACACCGGCGAACAGGTCCTCCTCGGGCACGTCGGTCGGGACGTGGGAGCGCGCGAGCTCGTAGTCCTCGGTCGGCCAGACCCGGCGCTGCAGCTCGGCCGGGATCGAGAAGAACCATCCGTTCGGGTCGATCTGCGTCGCGTGCGCGAGCAGTGCCCGGTCGCGGACGCCGAAGTAGTCCGCGCACTCGATCCGCGTCGTGAACTCGCGGTCCTCGCGGTCCTCCCAGCGCTCGATCCACTCGGCGAACGGCGACTGGAGCCCCTCGGCGAGCATCGCCTCGTGGAAGCCGACGATCTTGGCCCGGGAGAACCCGCGGTCGTAGTAAAGCTTGAGCGGCTGCCACGGGGCGCCGGTGCCCCGGTACCGGTCCGGGTCGCCCGCGGCCTCGAACGCCTCGACGCTCACCGTGTGGGTCATGATGTGGTCGGGGTGCGGGTAGCCGCCGTTCTCGTCGTACGTCGTCATGACGTGCGGCCGGAACTCGCGCACCAGGCGCACGAGCGGCGCCGCCGCCACGTTGAGCGGCTCGAGCGCGAAGCAGCCCTCGGGCAGCGGCGGCAGCGGGTCGCCCTCGGGCAGCCCCGAGTCGACGAAGCCGAGCCACTCGTGCCGGACGCCCAGCACCTCGACGGCACGGGCCATCTCGTGCCGGCGGTACTCGGCGATGTCGCGCAGGACGTCGGGGTCGTCCTTGAGCGCGGGGTTGAGGACGTCGCCGCGCTCCCCGCCCGTGCATGTGACGACCAGCACGTCGACGCCCTGCGCCACGTACCGTGCCATCGTCGCCGCACCCTTGCTGGACTCGTCGTCCGGGTGCGCATGCACGGCCATCAGCCGGAGCGTCTCACCCACGCCACTGCCTCCTCGTTCGAGAGCTCGCCCGTCGGCTCGGGGCCTCGGTCGACGACCGTCGTCCGGTCGAGGGACAATCATCGCTGACGCTACGCCGCCGTCCGACAACCGCCCCACCGACCCGGCCCGACGCACCGGCCCGACGCACCCGCCCGACGCACCCCCCGACGCACCCCCCGACGCACCCACCCGACGCAC
>DAIOGQ010000084.1:0-13700 GCA_036745175.1 Kineosporiaceae bacterium | reverse complement strand
GGCTCCGACCCGACCTTCGTCGGCCGGATCCGGCAGGCGCTCGACTTCCCGAACACGCTGGAGCTGTTCGTCTGCGGCGACAACCTCCGCAAGGGCGCCGCGCTCAACACCGCGCAGATCGCCGAGCTCGTCGCCGCCGAGCTGGCGGACCGCCCGCGCGCCTGAGCCGCTCAGCGGCGTCCGCACACTGCCGAGACTCCCGGTCAGCACCTCGACGCGGCCCTTCCGGGGCCGGTCCGGGGTGCAGACCGGGAGCCTCGGCGTTCGGGGGCGTCACGCAGAGGTCGACGCACTCTTGAACATGTTCAGGCCAGCGGGTACCTTCTGTTGAACGTGTTCAACTGAACGCGTTCAAGTCCGTCGGAAGGTCGAAGTGTCGTGAGCCCGGTCGTCGTCACCTACCTCGCCTACGTCGCGATCGGCCTGGCCCTCGTGGTCTGGGTGGCAGGGGCGCTGCGTCGCTACGGCGAGGTGTTCCTGCTCGACGTGTTCCCCGGCCAGGAGGAGCTCGCCCGGGCGGTGAACCGGCTGCTCGTGATCGGTTTCTACCTGCTCAACCTCGGCTACGTCTCGTTCGCGCTGCGGACGTCGGACGGCGTCCCGGACGCCCGGGCAGCGATCGAGACGCTGTCGGCGAAGGTCGGCGCCGTCCTGCTCGTGCTCGGCGTGCTTCACCTCGGCAACGTCGTCGTGCTGTCCCGGGTGCGCCGCCGCCGGGTCCTCGAGCGCCGACCGCAGCCGCCTGTGCCGGCGACCTCGTGGACGCCGCCGGCGGGCGGTCCGGCCGCCGCCTGGGTCCCGTCGGAGGGGGGCCACCGCGGGGCGTCGGGTCCGGCGACGGCTGCGCCCTCGCAGGTCGCGTAGACCCGGCATGTCAGCCCGCCCGGACCAGATGTGGGAACTCACAGTCATTGACCATGTGCGAGGTGTGACAATGCCAGTGGCTCCAGCGATGGAGGAGGCGTCCTCGGCGGGGACGCCCCGCCCCGGACCCCGCTCCGGGCGCGGTGAGGCACCGGCGGACCCGGGAGCGGAGGGGGCTCCCGGGTCCGCGGCGCCGTCACCGGTCTGGCGCACGGTGCTCTACGAGGCCGGCTGCCCGCTTGCCGGTGGGTCCGCGCATGGCTCGAGCGTCAGGACCTCCTCGTCCCGCTCGTGTTCGTCCCGCTGCGCTCGCCGCAGGCCTGGGCCGCCTTCCCCTTCCTCGACCACGAACGCACGGCGGGCGAGGTGACCGTGGTCTCGGAGGCGGGCGAGGTCTGGACCGCGGACGCGGCGTGGACCATGTGCCTGTGGGCCACTGCGCGCTTCCGCGGCCTCGCGCTGCGGCTGGCCGAGCCGGCCTGGCGTCCGAGGGCGCGAGCCGTGGCCCTGTCGGTCGCCTCGCTCACCACACGGACGCCGCCACCCGACCGATGCCCGCCCCGGTGACGGTTACCGTTGCGGCTGTGCCCGACGAACCCGCCACCGCGACCGGAGCGGCTGCCGCGACCGGTGAGCCGGCCTCCGGCGCAGGAGCCGGCCGGGGCGACCAGACCCGGGCGCGGATCGTCGAGGCGGCGTTGCGACTGTTCGAGGAGCGCGGCTACGAGAAGACGACGATGCGCGCCGTGGCGGCCGAGGCGGGCGTGAGCCTCGGCAGCGCCTACTACTACTTCGACTCCAAGGAGCACCTGGTCCAGGGGTTCTACGACCGGATCCAGGTGCTCCACCACGAGGAGACCCACCGCCGGCTCGTCGTCGGGGCGACGTTCGCCGACCGGTTGCTCGCCGCCGTCGAGGCCTTCGTCGACGTGGCCCGGCCCTACCACCCGTTCGCCGGCAAGTTCTTCGCCGTCGCGTCGGAGCCGACGAGCCCGTTGTCCCCCTTCAGCGCCGAGAGCGCCGCGGCCCGGACGGCGTCGATCGCGCTGTTCGCCGACGTCGTGCGGGGCAGCGAGGTGAAGGCCGACGCCCGGCTCCTCGCCGAGCTGCCGGAGCTGCTGTGGCTCGGCCACATGGGTGTCGTCCTGTTCTGGGTGCACGACCGCAGCGAGGATCAGCGCCGGACGCGAGAGCTCGCCCGCCGCGCCGTCCCGCTGGTCGACCGCCTCGTGCGGATCAGCCGGCTGCGCCCCCTGCGGCCGGTCGTGCATGAGGTCCTCGACCTGTCGGCTGACCTGCGCCGGACGGCGTGACCACGGTCGGGCCGACCACCGGCCGCGGTCACGCCGGCGGCAGGTGCCGGGCCGCGAAGTCGAGCTCGGCGCGGGTCTGCCGGACCCGCTCGTCGTCGACGAGCGAGCCGTGACCGGCGTCGTACCGGTAGACCTCGTGGTCGACGCCGCGCTCGGCGAGCGCCGCGACGTAGTTCTCGATCTGCCGGATGGGGCAGCGCGGGTCGTTCTCACCGGCCAGGATCAGGACCGGCGCGCGGACGGCGTCCACGTAGGTCAACGGGCTCGAGTGCCGGTACTTCTCCGGGACGTCGTCGGGCGAGCCGCCGAAGAGCGAGCGGTCGAAGGCCTTGAGGCCCTCCATCTCGTCCTCGTACGCCGCGACGTAGTCCGCGACGGGGACGCCGGCGAGCCCGAGCGCCCAGCGGTCGGGATACAGGCCCAGTCCGAGCAGCGTCAGGTAGCCGCCCCACGAGGCGCCGGCCAGGACGACCCGGTCGGCGTCCGCGACGCCGGTGGCGACGAGATGGTCCCGGACGTCGACCACGTCCTCGAGCTCCACGTGGCCGACCTCGGCGTCGAGCGCGTCCCGCCAGGCCGTGCCGTACCCGGTCGAGCCCCGGTAGTTCACCTGGACGACCGCGTACCCGTGGTCGACCCACGCGCTCGGGTAGGCCCGGAAGGCGTCGGTGTCGTGATGGGTCGGGCCGCCGTGGACGTCGACGACGAGCGGCAGCGGCCCGGGTAGGGGCGTCCCGTCGGGCCCGGCGGGACGACGCAGCAGGGCGTGGACCCGGCCGTCCTTGCCCTCGACCCACACGTCCTCGACAGGCACGGACGGCGGGGCCTCATCGCCCGGGGCGGCGAGGACGACGGCGCCGGCGAGGTCGCGGACGGCCGACGGCTGCGCGGCCGACGACCAGACCGACCAGACGTCGTCGTCCGGCCGGACCGTTGCTGCGCCGACCGTGCCGTCCGGCCGCCCGATCGCTTGCGGCGCAAGGGGTCCGTCGCCGCTGAGGTCGACACGGTAGAGCCGGGTCCTGGCCTCGTGGTCGACCGAGACGAGCAGCGAGGTCGCATCTCGGAACCAGTCGGCGCCCGACACGTCTCCGGGCAGTCCGAGGTCCAGCTCGCGCTGCTCGCCGGTCGCGACGTCCCAGACGAGCAGCTCGTTGCGGCCGCGCCGCTCGTGGCTGACCAGCAGCCGGGTGTCGCCCGCGACGGGCGCGAACGCCTCGACGTCCAGGCCCTTGCCTTCCCCGTCCCACAGGTCGGCGACGGTGCCGGCGACGTCGCCGTCCGCGTCGAGCCGGAGCACCCGGACCGCCGGGTGCCGCGAGTCGCCATGCTCGCTGTGGACGACGGCGACGAGCGTGCCGTCCTCGCTGAGGGCGCCGACGCCGGCGTCCTCGGCATGCTCGTAGACCAGCCGCGCGGGCGCGCCCGGCCGCACGACGTGGATCCGCGTGCCGTACCCGTCGTCCGCCCGGCCGACGACAGCGATCCCTCGCCCGATCGCGATCCCCGCCGAGTAGGCGGGGTCGAGGCCGGTCGCGTCCTGCACGCCCTCGCCGGGGCCGGCCCCGAACAGCTGCCGGCGCCACACGCCGTACTCGTCGCCCTCCCCGTCGTCGAACCACCAGAGCGCCGCGCCGTCCGGCTCGATCGCCGCGTGGACCGTGCCCTCCTTGCGCCTCGTGAGCCGGGTGTGCGCGCCGGTCGACCGGTCCCAGCTGTGGACCTCGAGGATCCCGTCCGTCGTCGCCACGACGGCGCAGCGGTCGGGTGCGTCGTCCGCCCAGTCGGGCAGGCCGACCCGTGGCGCGCGGAAGCGCTGCTCCCACGCGGGGATCCACGACCCGGTGGGCGGCGCCGCGTCGGTCCCCGGCGGCGGCGGGACGTCGCGTGCGGGGGTCCTGTCGGGCGGCGTGGACTGCATGCGTCCGATCCTGCCCCACCGTGCCCCGGCCGCAGGAGGCGCCCCGGACCGAGCTTCTCGCCGGCCCGCCCGCGGCCGTCAGAGAGCGCGCATCCGGTTGTTGCGCGCGTTGTGCTCGACCTCGACCCGGCCGAGAGCCTCGAGGACCGGAGGCACGTACATGCCGAACCGCCCGCGCAGCCCCTTCTTGAGCCCGTACCAGCCGCCGACAGGGTTGGCCTCCGAGCGGCCCCACCCCTCGACAGTGCCGTCCGCGGCGGGCTTCTGCTCGTCGGCGATCCCGAGCGGTACCCAGTCGCCGACGTCCGTGAGCATCGCGTGCAGGTCATCGAGTGCACGCAGGTGGTACCGCAGCTGGGTCTTGCCCACCTGGACGACGAGCGCGGGCGGGTCGGCGGCCTCGTCGCGGTACGCCTCGTAGGAGGTACCGAGGCTCGGCGTCTGGAGGATCCACGGGTCGTCCGCGACGCCCGTCCCCGAGAAGGAAGCAGTCATGGGGCCGATCATGCTCCTCGCTCGCTCCGAGTGGAAGCGTAACCCGCAAGTTACCGATAGGTATCGCCATCCCGCCCGCGGTGCCGCCCTCTGGCTCAGCGCAGAGCCGTCCTCTGGTGGAGAGTGGGCGCTTCCATGGCCGTCGTAGGGCCCCTTGTCCACCAGAGGACGCTCAGGGGGCGGGCCCGCAGGCGGGCGGGTGACCTAGGTACCGCGGGGGGTGGTCTACCCACCAGTAACCTGAGGCAGGCTTCCTGGACCGAGGGCTGCAGGGAAGGGGTGCGATGGTGCACCGGCTGACATCGGCCACGTGCCGGCTGAACGGCCACGACCTGCACTACGTGCACGCCGGTAGTGGGCCGCCGCTCGTCTTCCTCCACGGCGTCCTCGGGTCGCACCACGTGTGGGCACGGCTCGCCGCCGAGATGTCCGAGACGAACTACGTCGTCGCGCCCGACCTCTTCGGGCACGGCAGCTCGGCCAAGCCGATGGCGGACTACTCGCTCGGGGGTCATGCGGGCGTCGTCCGCGACCTGTTGGACGCCCTCGGCATCCGGGAGGCGACCCTCGTCGGGCACTCCCTCGGCGGTGGTATCGCGATGGAGTTCACCTACCTGTTCCCCGAGCGGGTGCACGGACTCGTCCTCGTCGCGAGCGGCGGGCTCGGCCGCGAGGTGAACATGCTGCTGCGGATGCCGACGCTTCCGGGCGCCGAGCTCGTGCTGCCCCTCATGGCGTCCGGCTTCGCGAGGCGCCAGGGCAACAAGCTCGCGAAGACCCTGAAGTTCATGGGGGTCAAGGGGAGCACGGATGTCGCCGAGGCCTGGCACGGGTTCGAGCAGCTGACGGACGGCGAGAGCCGACGCGCGTTCCTCGCGACGATCCGGGCCGTCGTCGGCCCGGACGGGCAGCGGGTCTCGGCCGCCGAGCTGCTGCCCCGGCTCAAGGTGCCGACCCTCCTCGTCTGGGGCGACCGTGACCGGATGATCCCGCTCGTGCACGCCCAGGAGGCCGTCGAGCACATGCCCGACGCGCGGCTCGTCGTCTTCGAGAAGGCCGGGCACTTCCCGCACCTCGACCAGCCTGAGCGGTTCGCCGAGCTGATGCGGGACTTCGCGGCGGACGTGAACGAGCGCAAGGCCGCCGGCTGACGTGGTGCCGGGCCGCCTGTGCAGACGCAAGGAGGGCCCGGTCGCGACGGGGGGCAGCGACCGGACCCTCACGTCGGAACCGCACGGGGGAACAGCTCCGACGCCGAAGGAATCGTAAGCGGCCGAACGAGATGGCTGTGACCAACTTCCGGGTTTGTTCACCGCCGTGGGCGCAGTTTCGACGCTGTGTAGTTCCAGTACTGCTCACCGTGATCCGGCGTCGGTCCGGGATCCGCCGAACGGGAGCGTCGGCCGTGCCGGGGAGCATGAACAGCCTCGCTCGCGCCGGTCGAGGGCCGACCGGCCGGTCGTGGCTACTCGTGCGATCTCGACGGCTGTGTCGGGACCGGCCGGTGCTCCGGGCAGTCGAGGCGCAGGTCGGCGTCGGCGAGGGGCTGGTCGAGCAGCAGGCAGTGCGCGGGGTCGGCCGCGCCGGCCGGGGCCCGGTAGTGGTGGCAGCTGAGGCAGCTGCGGTTGATGGTGATGATGCCGGCGCGCTGGAACCGGCTGATCTCACCGAGGACGACGCGCAGGGCCGTGGCCTGCTCGGCGTCGGCAGCCGCGGGGCTGCCGCCGAGCAGAGGAGCGAGCTCGGCGGCGACGGTGGCGGCGAGCTGGGTGCCGGCGCGGGTGAGGGCGACCACGATGGCGCGACCGTCGTCGCGGTCCCGTCGCCGGGTCGCGAGACCCTTGCTCTCCAGGGTCGCGACGGCCTCGCTGACAGTGGGTTGGCTGACGTCGAGCTCGGCGGCGAGCTCGCCGACGCGCCGTGGGCGACGGTCGGCGAGCAGCTCCAGGAGGTGGACCTGGAGCAGGGAGAGCTGGTGCCGGGTCGCGACGTGCTGACGCACCACGCGGATGGCACGACCCAGGCGCTCGACCGCTGCCAGGAGCTTGCGGTCGAGCTGGGCGCGCGTGGTCACGTACCCCATCATGGCCCGAGAGAGCCGGGACCGGGGTGCTACCACCAGTCGGGCCGGTACGGCTGGGCCCACAGCGCGACGGTGAGGGTCACCGCCTTGAACCAGGCGGTGTGCATAGCGTCGACCTCGGCCTCGTCGTGACCCTTGGCGGCGAGGAACCCGCGCACGGTGGCGGTGATCGGCCAGATGAACGCGATCAGGTACCGCAGCGGGATGTGCGACTGGTCGGAGGTGACCTGGTCCGTACGGCCCATGGTGTCGGTGTGGCGGCGCGCGATCTCGTGCTGGTAGGCGAGCCACTGCTCGTCCCAAGTCCGTGAGCACAGGTCGCGGATCCACTGCCCGAACCGGGCACGCACCGCGTCGAGATACGGGCCTGACGGTTGGCCGTCGGCGCCGGAGAAGGACACGACGAGGTGCGGGTGGGAGCCGACGTACCCGTACCAGAGGTCCAGGATCTCCTCGATCTGGCTCTCGAGCACGCTGCCGGCGGTGCGCAACGCGGCCGCGTCGGCCTCGGTCCACAACAGCGTGGCCAGCAGCAGGTCGAGGTCGTTCGGGCTGACCGGGGAGGACGGTAGCTCGTGGTCGTAGGTGTAGCCGGCGATGTCGGTCATGATCAGGCCTCCTGGTCGGACGGGTTCGACGCGTCCGGGTCGTGGTGGGAGTCGGGTTCGGGCGGAGGTTCGTCGACAAGACGGGCCAGCGCAGCGCCGAGAGCAAGATCGTCCAGCTGTCCGAACGCCTTGATGCGAAGCCGGCCGGCACGGTCGACGGCCAGCAGGCTCGGCGTTCCCTCGAGCCCGTAGCGGCGCATCGTCACCGGGGCGAGGTGGCCGGGCTCGGCGGTGTCGACGCCCACCGGGAAGCCGATGCGGTACTCGTGCAGGAACGCGGCGAGGGACACAGGACGCATCGCGTCGTGATGCTCGAACACGGTGTGCAGGCCGAGCACGGTCAGGTCGTCTCCGAAACCGGCGTGGATCCTGCGCGCCTGGGGCAGCCCGTGCGCGACACACCCTGGACAGAGCATCTGGAACGCCTCGATGACCACCACCTGACCGCGGAGCCCCGCCAGCGTGATGTCCGCGGCGGTGTTGAACCACTGGCTCACCGTCAGCTCAGGCGCGGCGATCGTCGCTCCGGCACTCACGCCCACCGCACCAGCTCCCCGTCCGGACTCCGGTCAATATTTAGGAGTCCGATACAGTTGTGTCAAGGGGGAACCATCCGCGGGGCGCCGGAACACCGCCCGCAGAGCCCAACCGAACGCGGCCCAGCCGGCGAGCGCCTGGAGCATGACGAGCGGTTCGAGCAGGGCGGCCCGGACGGTGTCGTCGCTCGGTTTTAGCGCCACGACCAGACCGAAGGTCAGCGACGCGGCCACCGGCAGCACCGCCAGGAGCAGGAGCCGTGACGGCTGGATCCTCTCGGTCAGGACGTCGAGCAACGCGTGCGAGGACGTCGGCGGTCCGGACGGCCGAGCGGTAGGCAGGCGGGCGAGGCCGACACCGCAGAGGGCGAGGAGCACGGCCAGCTCGATCGGAGCCCAGGGCGCTGCGGGCACGATCAGGAGCGCGAACCAGAGTCCACCGACGATGAGCATCAGAACCGACCACCCGCGCCCCGGGACCAGGTCTGCGGGCCGTACGACGCTGCCGAGCGCCAGGTGACAGCCGCCGACGGCGACCGTGACGGCGACCGTGTACAGGGCGAACGTCGTGACGCCGACGTCGCCGGTCAGCACGGACAGCCCCGCCACCTCCTCGTTGTCGCTGTCCGGCGGGAGCCTGAGAGTGATCGCCCAGGCGCCCCAGAAGGCGCCGAACAGCGCGATCGTGCCGGCGGCCCGGACGAGGGACCCACGGGCCAGCACTCGGTGGAGCAGGAAGAGGCCGAAGCCGACCGCCAACAGGGCGTGCCATGCGAGGGCGGTGTAGGAGATCGCGAAAGGGTCGAAGGGGTAGCCGCCGTACACGACGGCCGTCAGGACGCCCTCGGTGACGAAGCCGTAGACCGCCCCGACGAGCATCACCGCTGACCATCCCCGACGCGGGAACGAGGCCAGTGCCCAGAGCAGGGCCGTGGTCGGGATCAGGTAGAACAGGACCCGCCCCGGGTAGTCGGTCCCTCCGGCGTACCAGTAGAAGCTCTCGGAGAACGCGGTCAGGAGCGCCGAGACGGTGAGTACGCCGAGCGCCGGACGCCAGAGCCGCCGACGTCCGACGGCCGCGGTAGCCGGTGGAGTCACCCGAAGATCGTCACGTCGGCCGGTGAGCGAGGGATGACATGTCCCTGAGAGCGGGGTGAGACTCGCAGGCGTCGTGGGCGACTACTTGAGGCTGAACGGTGGGTACCGGTCGGTGACCAGCAGGAACGCATAGGCCTGCACGCGCAGTGCCCACCGGCCGACGCCGACCAGGTAGTCGAACAGGGAGCGTGGATAGCGTCCGGTGAACAGGATCGCGAACCAGGCGATGACCCAGACGACGACCCCGACCAGGGCCAGCACGGCGAGAACGAGGTAGTGCGGGATCGCCAACAGCCACTTCACCAGCGGCAGCCAGCGGTTGAGGTCGGCCTCGACGTCGGGGTAGTCGATCTCCAGATGGACCGACTGCTCGTCCACGGTCGAGGGGTACCGGTCGGTGAGCAGAAGGAGATAGGCGCCGACCCGGGCCCCGAACCGGGCGAACTCGCGCGCGAAGTCGAACCACCAGCGCGGGTACCGCTGCCGGAACACGATCATCAGCAGGGTGGCGGCGAACAGCCCACCCTCGATCCCTCCGCCGCTCCTGGTGGTCGTGGTGACCACGTCACCGGACACGGATCGCACGGTCTCGTTCGACGATGCCGACAGCACGGCGAGGACGATGAGGATCGGGATGCTCCAGATCAGCCGGAAGGCCGACGTGACCCGGTCGAGCCGCTCGGGGTAGTCGATGTCCAGGCGGGCGGCGTAGGACTCGGACTGTATGACCACGAGAATGCCTCCTCATGCCGGCGGGCAGCCGTGCGCGGAACCGGATGCTGGTCACTGCTGTTGCGGGGCACTGGCCAGCCTTGTCGCAGTTCCGTGACCGCGTCAACCGTCACGACCACCCGCGTGCCTCGGGCCGGCATGCAATCGAGGGCTCGACGACAAAGGTCCTCGACCCGGTTCTCTGATCAAGCGTTGAATTGATCTTGAAGGAGCGGAGAGCCCCGAAAAAAGCGGGGAAGCTAGAACAGCGGAGATCGCCTGACGCCGACCGTGAGGGCTGTGTCGTTCCCCACTCCTTCGTTCCGCCTGACGCACTCGGACAGTCAGGTCACCGACTGGAGGGATCATGGCCAACTCGTTGACGTTGCCTGCGCGTGAACGAACCGGGACGGTACCGCACGGAGCCACGCACCATCGGTCCCACCGGGCTGCGGCGCGCGCTGCCGGAATCCTGTTCCTGATCAGCTACGCGAGCTTCTTCGTCGGTGAAGTTCTCGTCGCGCCGATGCGCGATGTCGGTCACGATCTCGCGCTCATCCACACCCAGAGCGGGCAGCTGGTCACCGGCGTCGTGCTGGAGTTCGGCAACGTCGCGGCCATCGTCGGCTTCGCCGTCGTGCTGCTCCCGTACCTGCGGCGCGGCGGCGAGGGGATGGCTCACGGGTACATCGCCATGCGGGTGCTCGAGGGCGCCGCGTACCTGATCGCCGGTGTCGCCACCGCATCGTTGATCACGCTGAGCCAGGAGTACGTCGCGGCCGGCTCGCCGGGCGGGGGCGCCTACCAGGCCGCCCAGGCGATCGCCGTCGGGCAGAGCACGTGGGCGGTGAGCATCGCCTTCGTGCCGTTCGCCGCGGGGGCCGGGCTGCTGTACGTCCTGCTGTACCGCACCCGGCTGGTCCCTCGCTTCATCGCGGTCTGGGGCCTGGTCGCCGTCGCGCTGGCGGCGGTCTTCAACGTCGTGGGCGGCGACGCGACCCAGGTCGGACCGGCGGTCCTGCTGGTGGTCCCGATCATCCTCAACGAGTTCTTCCTGGCCGGCTGGCTGATCGTGAAGGGTTTCGACCAGAGGGCGCTCGCGAGGTCGGACGCACCGACGTCGACTGTCCCGTAGACGGCGTCGAGGGGACTACGTCGCGATCCCGCAGGCGCGTCGCGGCCAAGCCGGCCGGTCCGACGGACGCCCAGGCAGCGGCAGCCCCGGCCGCAACTGGGCCGGGGTCGCCTTGGGCTGGCCCGGGCTGATTCCGCGGAGCCTTGCTCTGCCCTCACGTCCGAGGGCAGGGCGGGTTCCCCGTGATGCATGTGGCCGGTGCGGCAGCGCGACGGGGTCGCCCGGAGCTGATCGTGCGAGATTCTGCGGCTGAGCGCCGTCAGACCCCTCGCAATCGTTGCGATAGACCCAGCCGGACCCGCCCGCCTCGCGAGAAGGTGCTCCTTAGGATGCCCTCGTGCCGGCCCTCCGCGACGCTCCGCTCGTCCATGCCGATGACCGTGCCGCCTGGCGGTCGTGGCTGGAGGCGCACCACGCCACCTCCCAGGGTTGTTGGCTGGTGACCTGGCGGGCGCGATCGGGCCGTCCTCGACTCCGCTACGAGGAGGCCGTCGAGGAAGCCCTCTGCTTCGGCTGGGTCGACGGCACCGGCGGTAGCTACGACGAGGACCGGGGCAAGCTCTACTTCGCGCCGCGCAACCCCCGCAGCGGATGGGCCGCCTCCAACAAGGCACGGGTGGCCCGGCTGATCGCCGAGGGCCGGATGACGCCCGCCGGCCTGGCGGCGATCGAACGGGCCAAGGCGAACGGGTCGTGGGAGATCCTCGATGCGGTCGAGCGCCTCGAGGTCCCCGAGGATCTGGTGGCCGCGCTCGCCTCCCGCCCGTCCGCGGCCGCCAACTTCGCCGGCTTCCCGCCGTCGGCTCGAAAGCAACTCCTCCAGTGGGTGGCGTTCGCCCGGCGCCCGCAGACTCGGGCGGCCAGGATCGCGGAGATCGTCGCCGCGGCGGAGCGCAACGAGCGAGCCCGATGACAGCTCGCGCACCTCTGTCCCGACACCACGACAGCCCGAACCCTGAGAAGGGTTCGGGCTGTCGCTGACGTCCTGCGCCATCACAGGGTCGGGGTGACAGGATTTGAACCTGCGGCCTCTTCGTCCCGAACGAAGCGCGCTACCAAGCTGCGCCACACCCCGGAGCAGCCCGGCAAGCATAGCCGAGCAGGTCGACCCCGACGAAACCGGTATCAGCGCGCCGCGACGGGGATGTCGAGCGCGTCGACAGTCGCGGACGAGGGCGAGCCGGTGGCGTCCGCGGGGACGAACGTCAGCAGGCTCGCCTCCGGACGGCAGGCGAACCGGACTGGCGTGTAGGGGTTCGTGCCGAGGCCCGCGGAGACGTGCAGCCACGGCCGCGGGTCCGACCCGCGGGCGGCAGCGGACGCCGTCCGGCCCAGGGCGACCGTCGGCCCGCCCGTCGGCGGCCGGGGCCAGCGGGAGACGCCCCTGGCCTGGCCTCGGGGCAGGTCGCAGTTCGTCACGAGGGCCCCCACCCCCGGCAGGCACAGCTGGCCGCCGTGGGTGTGACCCGCGAGGAGCAGGCTCGCGCCGTCGGCCGCCATGGCGTCCAGGACGCGCCGGTACGGCGCGTGCATGACGCCGACGGTCAGGGCGGCGGACGGGTCGGCGGGGCCGGCGACGCGGTCGTAGCGGTCCAGGCGCAGGTGCGGGTCGTCGACGCCGACGAACTCGAGCCGCGAACCGCGCAGCCGCAGGCTGTCCCGACGGTTCGTGAGGTCGAGCCAGCCGGCCTCGCGGAAGCCGCGGACCAGGTCGGCCGTCGGGAGCCGGTTGCCGAGGATCTGTCGCGGGCCGCCTGCCCGCATGAGGTAGCGCGCCGGGTTCTTCGCCCGCGGGCCCCAGTAGTCGTTCGAGCCGAGCACGAAGACGCCGGGTCGGGAGAGCAGATCGCCGTGCGCCTCGAGCACCGCGGGGACGGCGTCCACGTGCGCCAGGTTGTCGCCGGTCGAGACGACGAGGTCGGGTTCCAGCGCGGCGAGCGAGCGGACCCACTCGAGCTTGTGCCGCTGCCGGGGCACGAGGTGCAGGTCGGACAGGTGCAGCACCCGCAGCGGCGCGCTGCCCGACGGCAGCACCGGCAGGACGAAGCGCCGTAGCGCGTAGGACCGTGCCTCCCACGTGGAGTACGCCAGACCTGCGGCGCCGGCGGCCAGGACGGCGAGGGGCAGGGTCGTCGGTCGCATCGGCTCAGTCTCCCGTGACCTGCCGCGTCGGCGAAATCGGCCGGAGCGCCGCCCGCGCGCCGCGGGCGGCACCCGCTGGGTCCGCGCGCGCCGGTGCGAGGATGGCGGGCATGTCCGACACCCCGACCGGCCTCAAGAGCCGCCTGCAGTCCGATCTCACCGAGGCGATCCGGTCGCGCGACGAGATCACCGCCGCGACGATCCGGATGGTGCTCACCGCGGTCCGCTCGGAGGAGGTGGCGGGCACGACCGCACGCCAGCTCAGCGACGACGAGGTCGTGACGGTCCTCGGGCGCGAGGTCAAGAAGCGTCGCGAGGCCGCGACGGCGTTCGCGGACGCCGGTCGCGCCGAGATGGCCGAACGTGAGCGGGACGAGCTCGCGGTTCTCCAATCCTACCTGCCCGCCCAGCTGTCGGACGACGACCTGACGGCGCTCGTCGCCGAGGAGGTCGCCGCCGCGGCGGCCGCCGGGGCGATCGGCATGCCCGCGATGGGCCGGGTCATGAAGGCCGTGCAGCCGCGGGTCGCCGGCCGGGCCGAGGGGGCGCGGGTGGCTGCCCTGGTCCGGGCCGCGCTCGCCGCCGGCTGACCGAGCGCACCCGCCCGCACCTGCCCGCACCTGCTGCACCGGGCGTACGCACCGCACGGGCCGTCTCCGGCGCGCGAGGCTGCTGGAACGCGGACGGCCCACCCGTTCACCGGGCGGGCCGTCCTGGTCCGTCGTACCCTCCGTCAGCCGTTCGGCGGCGGTATCGGCTTCGAGGTGAACCCGACGACCAACGTCGAGATGAAC
>DAIOGQ010000083.1:0-13747 GCA_036745175.1 Kineosporiaceae bacterium | reverse complement strand
GGATGGGCTGGTGCCAGGGCCGGATGTGCGCCGAGGCGGTCTCCCGGCTCGTCGCCGCACGCACCGGGACCGCGGACCCCGACCGGGCTCTCGGCACCGACCTCGCCGCCGCGGCCGGCCGGCCCCTCGCCGCCCCGCTGACCCTGCGCACGCTCGCCACGGGCGCCGACCTGTGCGTCCCCGCCGTCCCCGCCGTCCTGCCCCAGACCCCTGCCCCGACCGGAGGTTCCGATGTCTGACCCCACCACCACCCGCGCCCCCTGGCACGGCGTCCTCGTCGCGACCGCGCTGCCGCTGCGGCCCGCCGGCGGCGACGACCTTGCCGTCGACCTCGAGGGCTACGCCGAGCACGTCCGTTGGCTCGCCGCGAACGGCTGCCACGGCGTCGTCCCGAACGGCTCGCTCGGCGAGTACCAGACGCTGACACCGGACGAGCGGGCCTCGGTCGTCCGGGCCGCGGTCGCGGCCTCCCCCGAGGGGTTCACCGTCATGCCGGGCATCGCGGCCTACGGCGCGCGCGAGTCGCGGGCGTGGGCCGAGCAGGCCGGCGAGGCCGGTGCGCAGTGCGTCATGCTCCTGCCGCCGAACGCCTACCGCGCCGACGAGCGCGCCGTCGTCGAGCACTACCGCGAGGTGGTCCGGGCCGGGCTTCCGGTCGTCGCCTACAACAACCCGTACGACACCAAGGTCGACCTCACACCCGCGCTGCTCGCCCGGCTGCACGGGGAGGGGCTGATCGTCGCGGTCAAGGAGTTCAGCGGCGACGTCCGGCGGGCCTACGAGCTCGCCGAGCTCGCGCCCGGTCTGGACCTGCTCGTCGGCTCGGACGACGTGACGCTCGAGCTCGAGGTCGGCGGCGCCGTCGGCTGGGTCGCCGGCTACCCCAACGCCCTGCCGGACGCCTGCATGCGGCTCTGGAACGCCTGCCGGGAGGGTGACTACGGCACCGCGATGCCGCTCTACCGCTCGCTGCACCCGCTGCTGCGCTGGGACGCGAGGACCGAGTTCGTCCAGGCGATCAAGCTGAGCATGGACCTCGCCGGCCGCTTCGGCGGCCCGTGCCGCCCGCCGCGGGTGCCGCTGACGCCCGAGCAGGACGCTGCCGTCCGGACGGCCACCGAGAAGGTCCTCGCCGAGGGTCTGCGATGAGATCGCGACGCGTCATCCACACCGTCGAGTCCCACACCGAGGGGATGCCGACCCGGGTCGTCACCGGCGGCGTCGGCGTGCTGCCGGGCGAGACGATGTTCGAGCGGCGGCGCTGGTTCATGGCCAACAGCGACGGCGTCCGCCGGCTGCTCATGAACGAGCCGCGCGGGCACGCCGCGATGAGCGGGGCCATCCTCCAGCCGCCGACCCGGCCCGACGCGGACGTCGGGGTCCTCTACATCGAGGTGTCCGGCTGCCTGCCGATGTGCGGGCACGGGACCATCGGCGTCGCCACGGTTCTCGTCGAGACCGGGATGGTCGAGGTCACCGAACCGACGACGACGATCCGGCTCGACACCCCGGCCGGACTCGTCGAGGCGCGCGTCCACGTCGAGGACGGCGCCGCGCGTGCCGTGACGATCCGCAACGTGCCGAGCTTCCTGCTCCAGCGGGACGCCACCGTCGAGGTCACGGGCTTCGGCGAGATCACCTACGACATGGCGTTCGGCGGCAACTTCTACGCGATCCTCCCGCTGGCCGACCTCGGCGTCCGCTTCGAGCGCGGCGAGAAGCAGCGGATCCTCGACGCCGGGCTCGCCGTCATGGCGGCGGTCAACGAGCAGAACCGGCCGGTGCACCCGGACAACCCCGAGATCGCCGTCTGCCACCACGTCCAGCTCCTCGCACCCGGCTCGACCGCGCAGCACTCCCGGCACGCGATGGTGATCCACCCGGGCTGGTTCGACCGCAGCCCGTGCGGCACCGGCACGAGCGCGCGCGTCGCCCAGCTCGTCGCCCGTGGCGACCTCGCGATGGACACCGACCTCGTCAACGAGTCGTTCATCGGCACCCGCTTCGTCGGCCGCGCTGTCGAGCGGACGACGGTCGGTGCCGTCCCACAACCCGCGGTTACTAGCGAGTCAGACCCAGTAGCTGGGTCTGACTCGCTAGTAACCGTCGGGGAGGGGGGTGGCGGAGGCGCTGTGGACGCGATCGTCCCGACGATCACCGGCCGGGCCTGGGTGACCGGCACGGCGCAGTACCACCTCGACCCGGCCGACCCGTTCCCCGAGGGCTTCGAGCTGTAGACCCGCCCATCCAAGATCACCACTTCCGGGCGCGCCAGTGGGTACATGTCCACCCCGGGGCCGGACGACGGTGATCACCGGAAAACCGACGAGAGGCAATCAGATGAGCGTGGTGACCTCGGTGTCGCCGCAGGCCCCGGACGACGTCGTCGCGGAGGTGCCCGCTGCGACGACGGCGGACGTCGCGGGCGCGGCCCGGGCCGCCCGCGCCGCGCAGCGGGAGTGGTGGCGCGCCACCGCCCCGACCCGGGCCGCCGCGCTGGCCGCCGCGGCCGCGGCGTTGCGAGCGCGGGCCGACGAGGCGGCGGCGCTCGTCGTCCGCGAGGTCGGCAAGCCGAGGGTCGAGGCGGTCGGCGAGGTCGCCCGGGCGGTCGCCATCCTCGACTACTACGCGCAGGCCGCGTACGCGCCGCTCGGGGCGACGATGCCGCCGAGCCTGCCCGGACTGCTCTACACCGAGCGCCGGCCGCACGGCGTCGCCGGTCTCGTGACGCCGTGGAACTTCCCGCTCGCCATCCCGCTGTGGAAGGCGGCCCCCGCGCTCGCGGCCGGCAACGCCGTCCTCCTCAAGCCGTCCCCGGACGCCACGGCGTCGGCGCTGTGGCTCGCCGACCTTCTCGCGGACGTGCTGCCGGCCGGTCTGTTCCGGGTGCTGCCCGGCGGTGCCGAGGCCGGCGCCGCCGTGCTCGCCGCCGCCGACGTCGTCAGCTTCACCGGCTCCGTCGCGGTCGGCCGGTCGGTCGTCGTCGGCGCCGCCGAGCGCGGGCTGCCGGTCCAGGCCGAGATGGGCGGCCAGAACGCCGCGGTCGTCCTCGCCGACGCCGACCCCGCGGTCGCTGCAGGCCAGATCGCCTCGGCGGCGATGGGGTTCGCCGGGCAGAAGTGCACCGCCACCCGCCGGGTCGTCGTCGTCGGCTCCGACCGCCGGGCCGCCGACGTCGTCGAGGCGCTCGTCGTGGCCGTCCGGGCGCTGGAACCCGGCGACCCGGCGCACGCCGGCGTCCTCGTCGGTCCGGTCATCGCGCGGCACGCCCGCGACAAGGTCGTCGCCGCGACGGACGCCGCGACCCGTTCCGGAGGCCGCGTGCTCCACGGCGGCACCGCGGTCGAGCGGGACGGCTGGTTCGTCACGCCGACCCTGCTGGACGGTCTGGCCGCCGACCACCCGGTCGCCCGGGACGAGACGTTCGGCCCGCTCGCCGTCGTCCAGCGCGCCCCGGACGTCGCGCAGGCCGTCGCGCTCGCCGAGGGCGTCGACTTCGGCCTCGTGACGAGCGTCCACGGCCGCGACCTCGGGCAGATCCTCGAGGTCGTCCGGGGCGTCGGGACCGGCATGGTCAAGGTCAACGCCCCGACGACCGGCGTCGACTTCTGGGCGCCGTTCGGCGGCGAGCGGGACTCCTCGTACGGCCAGCGCGAGCAGGGCCTCGCGGCGCTCGACTTCTACGCCTCGACGCGTACCGTCACCCTGAGCCCGCACCCGTGACCGACGTCCACGCCGGCCGCCCGGCCCCGACGGGGTCGTCGGGCGGGCTGCCCGTGCTCTTCCGGACCGTCGACTACCACACGGCCGGCGAGCCGTTCCGGATCGTCGTCTCCGGCGTCGCCGCCCCGCCCGGCGCCACCGTCGCGGACCGGCGGCAGGCGGCCATGACCGGCCTCGACGGCGGCGCGGCGGATCGGGCCCGGGTGGTCCTGTGCTCGGAGCCGCGCGGGCACGCCGACATGTACGGCGGGTTCGTCGTCCCGCCGTCGCCGGACGCCGCGGCGTCCGGCTGCCGGCTCGGCGTCCTGTTCTGGCACAAGGACGGCTTCTCGACCGCGTGCGGTCACGGCACCATCGCGCTCGCGACCTGGGCGGTCGACGAAGGGATCGTGCCCGCGCCCGACGACGGGACCGTCGAGTTCGGGATCGAGGTCCCGAGCGGCCCGGTAACCGTGGTCGTCCGGCGTGCGGACGGCCGCTGCACGGACGTCGCGTTCACGAACGTGCCCGCCTGGGTGAGCGCCGAGCGGTTCGCGGTCCCGACGTCGGCCGGGCCGGTCGACGTCGCGGTGTCGTTCGGCGGGGCGTTCTACGCCAGCGTCCGGGCGGCTGACCTCGGCGCCCGGGTCGCGCCGCCCGACCTCACCCGGGTCGTCGCGCTCGGCCGCGAGATCACGGCGTTCTTCGCGACGGACGACGGTGCGCGTCGCCTCGTGACGCACCCGGACGACGACCGGCTCTCCGGCCTCTACGGGACGATCTGGTTCGAGGACGTCGCGCCCGGCCCGCGGCCGGACCCGGCATCCGTGCACCAGCGCAACGTGACCGTCTTCGCCGACGGCGAGGTCGACCGGTCGCCGTGCGGCAGCGGGACCTCGGCCCGGCTCGCGCTCCTGCGCCGCGACCACCCGGACCTCGACCGCGGTGCCCGACTCGTGCACGAGGGCATCGTCGGCGCCCGCTTCGAGGCCTGGGTCGACGAGGTCTTGCCCTCGGTCGCCGGCAGGCCGCAGGGTGTCGTGACCACTGTTCGGGGCGTGGCGCACCGCACGGGCGAGCACGCGTTCGTCCTCGACCCCCACGACGAGATCGGCGAAGGGTTCACGCTGAGATGACCGCCGCCCCGGGCCTGCGCGACCTCCCGCTCATCGACGCCGAGCAGCTGCGCGGGCTCGTCCCCATGACGTCGGCGATCGTCGCCCTCGAGGCCGCTCTGCTCGACGGGGCGGTGCCCGGCGCGACCCCGCCGCGCACGACGGTGCTCACCGGAGCGGGTCAGGTGCTCCTCATGCCCGCCGCGTCGGGGCGCTACGTCGGGGTCAAGCTCGTCACGGTCGCGCCGGACAACGCCGCGATCGGGCTGCCCCGGATCCAGGGCATCTACGTGCTCCTCGACGGCAAGACGCTCACCCCGCGGGCGCTCGTCGACGGCGTCGCGCTGACGAGCCTGCGCACCCCCGCGGTGTCCGCCGTCGCCGTCCGCCGGCTCGCGCCGCAGCAGCCGGTCCGGCTCGTCGTCATCGGCACCGGACCGCAGGGCTACGGGCACGTGGAGGCGGTGGCCGCGGTCCGGCCGGTCTCGCACGTCACCGTCGTCGGCCGCGACCGCGGCCGGGCCGAGGCCATGGCGCAGTGGGTCGCCGGGCACGGCTTCCCGACCGACGTCGTCGCGGGGTCCGACCTGCCCGACGACCTCGAGGGCCCGGTCCGCCGGGCCGACGTCGTCGTCTGCGCGACGACGTCCCGCTGGCCGCTGTTCGACTCCCGCTGGCTGCCGGACACCGCGACCGTCGTCGCGGTCGGCAGTCACGAGCCGGACGTCCGGGAGGTCGACTCCGAGCTCGTCGCGCGCGCGACCGTCGTCGTCGAGGGCAAGGACTCCGCGATGCGCGAGGCGGGGGACGTCATCATGCCGATCCGGGACGGCGAGGTCGGCCCGGACGTCATCGCCGGCGACCTCGCCGGGCTCGTCCGCGGCTACACCCGGGTCCACCCGGACCGGCCGCGCCTGTTCAAGAGCGTCGGCGAGGCGTGGGAGGACCTCGTCGTCGCCGGCGAGGCGCTCGACCGGCTCATCGGAGACACCGCCGCGCGTGGGATCCCGTTGGGCGGCAACGGATGACGACCCCGGACCTGACCCGGGTCGCGGTCCGGTCGACACTGCGCGACCAGGTCGCCGACAGCCTGCGGGCGGCGGTGGTCGCCGGCCGGATGGCCCCCGGCGAGGTCTACTCGGCCCCGCTGCTCGCGGACCGGTTCGGCGTCTCGGCGACCCCGGTTCGCGAGGCGCTCCTCGACCTCGTCCGCGACGGGCTGATGGAACCGGTGCGGAACAAGGGGTTCCGGGTCACCGAGCTCGACGCCGCCGAGCTCGACGCGACCGGTGACGTCCGGCTGCTGCTCGAACCGGCCGCCGCCGCGCGGGCCGCCTCGCGCCCGGAACCCGAACGGGCGCAAGCGGTCTCGCGGCTGCGCGAGGTCGCGCGCCGGATCGTCGCGGCGGCGCAGAGCGGGGACGTCGTCGCCCACGTCCGGGCCGACCGGGAGTTCCACTCCGGCCTGCTCGCCCTCGCCGGCAACCCGGTGCTCGCCGAGACCGTCATGCGGCTGCGCGACCGGTCCCGGCTCTACGGGCTGCCGGGCCTGGCCCGGGCCGGGACGCTCGTCGAGACCGCCCGCGAGCACGACGGCCTGCTCGACCTCGTCGCGGCCGGGGACGCCGACGGCGCGGCCGCGGCGATGCGCACGCACGTCTCGCACGTGCGCGCCGAGTGGTCCGGCCCCCGGTGACCCCACCCCACCACCCCCGTCGTCCCAAGAGCGCTCCCACCCCGCGACACGCCGATTCGCGCGCCGTTCCACCGTCGTTGCGGACAGACCTCCTCCGCCGCCTGCCGCGAGGTCACGTGCTGCGGCGCACCCCGGCGAGGATCTCGGGGCCGCGTGCGTCGACGACGCGGCCGCCGGCGACGATCCCGGCGACGAGGCCGACGGCGCCGACGACCGTCCCGGCGACGAGGGTCGGCCAGGTGAGCCACTCGCGCCAGACCGCGCTCGCGACGAGGCCGGCGAGGCCGGGCAGGCCGACGGTCATCGCGGCGAGCATCGTGCCGAACTGAGCGAGGAGGGCCTGCATACCGCCGCCGGCGTTCGTCTGGAACGGGTTCCCGCCGGCCTCGACCACGGGGTACGGCAGGACGGCGCCCATGACGGCGGAGGCGCCGGTGCCGCCGAGCAGCATGCCGCGCGCGGCGCCGACGGCGGCGGGGGCGAGCGCGGGCCGGCCCGCGAGGACGGACCCGGCAACGGCGATGCCGACGACGAGCGGCAGGCCCCACGCGAGCAGGCCCAGCGCGCGGCCGGCCCGGTCGTCCCGGCCACGGACGCCGGTGAGCAGGTGGGCGGCGAACGCGCTGCCGTCGTAGCCGGCGCCGTTGGAGGTCGACAGCGCGAGCAGGAACGCGACGTACGGTCCCGTCGCGAGCAGCGGCGCCCGCCCGCCGTTCACGCTGATCGCGACGAGCGGCACCGCGGCCGCGAGCACCGACGTGACGACGATGACGACGTACCGCGGGTCGCGCCGCCAGTACCGCAGCGAGCGGGCCGCGATCGCCCAGCGTCCGCCGTCCGGCAGCCGGTCGAGCAGCCCGCGCCGGGTCGTCGCCGTCCGCGACCGTGCGCCGGACGCCGACGGGCGCTGCAGGCTCACCGCGAGCAGCCGCTCCCAGCAGAGCGCGAGCACGACGACGACGGCGAGCGCCAGCGCCATCCGGCCGAGCCCGCGCAGCGCCTCGCCCGCGGCGACGTCGGCCGGTGCGGCCCAGACGAACCCGAGCGGTGTCCAGCCGAGCACGCTCGCGGCCCGTCGCCAGGCCGCGGCGTCCAGGCTGCGGGCCGCGTCGCTGCCTGCGAGCAGGCTCGGGGTCAGGGTCAGCCCGATGAAGGCGACGACGCCGAGGACGGCGCTCAGCTCGCGGCCGCGCCGGGTGAGGACGAGGGCGGCCGCGGTCGTCGTCGTGCGCGACGCGAGCACGCACGTCGCGAGAGCCACCGGCGCGCAGAGCGCCGCGAGGAGCGCGGCCGGCACCGAACGGCTCCACGTCGCGACCACCGACACCGCGACGACCGCCGTCGCGACCCCGGGGACGCCGACCGCGCCCGCGACGGTCAGGCCCGGCACGAGGTCCCGCGCGCTGAGCGGCAGCGTGACGAACCGTGCCGGGTCGAGGGTCTCGTCGACGCCGAACGCGAGCACCGGGACCACCGCCCAGCCCGCGACGAGCGCGCTTCCCGCGAGGACGACGACGGTCGCCGCGACGTCCGTCCTGACGGCCGCGAGCGTCACCGCGCCGAGCGCGGCGAGCAGCGCGGCGCCGAGCCCCATCACGGCGGCGACGACCACGCCGACGAGCACCCACGTCTCGGACCGCAGGCGGCCCAGGACGAGCCGGATCTTCAGCTGGGTCAGGAGCGCAACCACGCGAGGTCCCCGGTCTGCTCCGGTGCCCCGACCAGGTCGACGAAGCGCTCCTCGAGCGTGCCCGTGCCGCGGACGTCGTCGAGCCGCCCGGCGGCGACGACCCGGCCGGCGTGGACGACGGCGACGTGGTCGCACAGCCGTTCGACGAGCTCCATGACGTGGCTGGACAGCACGACCGTGCCGCCGCCGGCGACGACCTGGCGCAGGATGGCCCGGATCGTCGTCGCGCTCACCGGGTCGACCGCCTCGAACGGCTCGTCGAGCAGGAGCATCCGCGGCGCGTGCACGAGCGCGCAGGCCAGCGCGACCTTCTTCGTCATGCCGGCCGAGTAGTCGACGACGAGGCCTTCCGCGGCGTCGACGAGACCGAGCGCCGCGAGCAGCTGCCCGGTCCGGTCCTCGACCGTCGGCCGGTCGAGTCCGCGGAGCAGGCCGTGGTAGGTGATGAGCTCGCGGCCGGTCAGGCGGTCGAAGAGCCGGACGCCGTCCGGCAGCACGCCGAGCAGCCGCTTGCCCGCGGCGGGGTCGGCCCACAGGTCCGTGCCGAGCACGTGGACGCTGCCGGCGTCCGGGCGGACGAGGCCGGTCGCCATCGACAGCGTCGTCGTCTTGCCCGCGCCGTTCGGGCCGACGAGCCCGAAGAAGGAGCCGGCCGGGACGTCGAGGTCGAGACCGGACACGGCCTGGACAGCGCCGTACCGCTTCGTGAGCCCTCGAAGGCGCAGCGCGTCCACCGCTCGACGCTAGGCCATCCCCGCCGCCCCCGCGCCGGAACGCCCGACGTCCGCCGACACCTGCGCAGCCGCATGAGCGCAGCCGCATGAGCACGGTGTGTCAGCACGTGGGTCTGGCGATGCTCCGATCGCACACCGGGTAGTCGCGACACGCCGTCCGGCCGGTCACCAAACTGCGGATGCGACGGTCAGTGAGCATCGCGACGGACTAATCTGCCGCAGGCGGGGCCGGCTCGGCCACCCGCGCCGGTCGGGGGACCGGTCCGGGGACGTGGTCGGCCAGGAAGAGGGATCTGGGATGAGGCGGTCGGGTCGACGCTGGCTGCTGGCGTTCCCGCTGGCCCTCGCCCTCGGCCTCGTGACCCTCCCCCTCGCCAAGGGCTCGGTGGACGCCGCACTCGCCGACCAGGCCCGGGCAGCACTCGCCGCCGCGGACGTCGAGGGCGTCACGGTGAGCAGCGACTGGGCCGGGCTGCGGCTCACCGGCCCGACGGGTCTGCGGACGGCCGCGCTCGCCGCCGTCGCGTCGATGCCGGACCGCGGCGCGGTCGCGGCCGTCGAGTACACCCTCTCCGCGAACGCCGCCACGACGGCCCCGGCGCCCACCCGCTCGCCGACCGGCACCGCGACGCTCACCCCGACCGTCGTCGTCGACCTCGTCGTCACGGTCGCGGGCTCGGGCGGCCGGCGGACGGTGGGCCTGTCGGGGACCGTCGCGGACGAGCAGCGGCACGCGGCTCTGGTGAACTCGGTCCGGTCGTGGGCGCCGAAGGCGCGGCTCGACGACGAGGTCGTCGTCGCCGAGGGCAGCCCGACGGACGCCGTCCGGGTCGCCTTCCCGACGTTCCTGCGCCTCGCCGGGCGGGCCGCCGGCACGTTCGTCACCGGCGAGGTCCGGCTCGACGAGCAGGGTGTCGCCGCCTCCGGGCTGACGACGACCGAGCGCGCCGCGACGGCCGTCGCCGGGACGCTGACGTCGGCGTCGGCCCTCGGCGTCGACGTGGTGAACTCGGTCAAAGGGCCCGTGACCGTCGCGCGCGAGCGGCTCGGCAGGGTCAAGGGCCTGGCCGGCGTGGAGTTCCGGCGCGGCTCCGAGCAGCTCACCGACGCCTCGCGGACGACCCTGGACGGGGTGGCGAAGGTGCTGAAGGCGTCGCCGGGCGTCACCGTGCAGATCCGGGGCCACACCGACGACAAGGGGCCGGCCGCGCTCAACCTCGCCCTGAGCAGGCGTCGGGCGACCGAGGTCAAGGAGTACCTGGTGCGCAAGGGAGTCCCGGCCGGCCGCCTGCAGGCCGTCGGTCTCGGCGAGACCCGTCCGCTGCGGTCCAACAAGACGCCCGGCGGCCGGGCGGACAACCGACGTATCGAGTTCGTGGTCAAGGGGAGCTGACGGCATGGGTTTCTTCCTCGAGAAGACATGGATGTGGTGGCTGCTCAGCGCCGTCCTCGCCACGCTCATCACATGGACCCTGCTGCGCCGCCAGGACCGCCGCGCCGCGGCCGACGGGGCCGACGCGACGTCCGGTGCGGCGACGTCCGCCGACGCCGTGGCCGGGCCGACGGGCCGGGCCGTCCCGACCCCCGCGCGCGGGATCTCGCTGCGCGGGGCGCGCGGCGGCGAGCTCGACGTCGCCGCGCTGCGCGCCGAGATCGAGACGCTGCGCGCCCGGGCCGACGACGCCGAGAACCTGCGGACCCGGGTCGTCACGCTCAAGGTCGACGCGGACCGGACCGCAGGTCTCGAGGAGGAGGTCCGCCTCCTGCGGCTGCGCCTCGAGGGCGAGGACGGCCAGGTCGCGGTGCTCAAGCGGCGGATCGCGCTGCTCGAGGCCGAGGCGTCCCGGGTGCCGGACCTCGAGCGCGAGCTCGCGCGGGCCGGGCGCTCGTCGTCGACGCGCACGCTCGGCCAGGTGGTGCAGCAGGCGGCCGGGCAGCCGGCCGGCGGCACCGCCGGTGTCGCGGTCGCCGAGGCGCCGCAGCCCGACCTCGAGGCCGGACGGCGCGCGCTCGGTGTCCCGGTCCGCCTCGACGACCTCCAGCTCGTCGAGGGGGTCGGGCCGAAGATCCAGAGCTTGCTCGCGGCGGACGGCATCCGCACCTGGGCCGACCTCGCCGACGCGGGCGTCGACCGCCTGCGGGGCGTTCTCGACGCCGCCGGGCCGCGGTACCAGATGCACAACCCGCAGTCGTGGCCGCAGCAGGCCGCGCTGCTCGCGGCCGGCGACTGGGACCGGTTCGTCGCGCTCACCGCGCGGCTCAGGCCCGCGCGCCCCTGAGCCCTCGTCCGTTCGTGCGGTTCGACCGGACGGCCGGCCCACCGGCTGCGCCCCGGCCCTAGGCTCGCCGCACCGGCCGGGGGGTGGAGCCGTGCCGGCCCGGAGCCGTGCCGGCCCGACGGTCGATCACCTCGTCACCCGGAAGGGTGTCGCTCCTTCAGTCCCATTCGGCCCGCGTCGATACCCGATGTAGGCGCGACGTCGGCGTCGCCCCGCAGGAACGAGTGAGGATCGGATGGGTACCAGGCCGGACCGGGAGGCAGTCCCTGCGGGGCGTGTCGTCGGTGTCGTCGTGCCCACGGTCCTCACCGCCGCTGTCGGCAGCGGTTCGATGCTCGCCCTCGTGCTGACCGGCAGCGTCGCGATCGGCGGGCTCGGCGGCACCGGGCTCGGCGGCGGCATGACCGGCGCGCTGCCGAGCGTCCAGGCCCCGCCCCACGTCTCGGCCCCCGCGGTCCCCGCGTCCCGTTCGACCGGCAGCAGCCGGCCGACGCCGGGCACCGGTGCGCCGGACGGCGCCGACGGCCCCGGGGGCGTCCCGGTGGCGTTCGCCCGGCCGCCGGCCCCGGCCACGACACCCGCGCCGCGGCCACGCCCCACCGGGGTCACGCCGCCGGGGCCGACGCCGCCGACCCCGGGCCCGACGACGACCGCTCCGGACGACCAGCCGACCGGAGGCGTCTCCGCCGGCGGCGACGGCGGCAGCGGTGACGACGGCGGCAGCGACGACGACGATGACGACCACGACGATGACGACGATGACGACGATGACGACGACGGCGCCAGCGATGGTGGTGGTGGGACGCCGCGGCCTCGCGACGACGACCGGTGCTCCTTCGTGGGGCTTCGCCCCGTGTGCGCGGTGCCGACTCCGATCGTGGTCCACGCGCGGGTGTGCCCGGACGGCGGTGCTCCTCGTCGGTGGCAGCTGTTCGTCGTGCCCTGCCGCGGCCCGGTGACGTGGCCGCGGGCCGACGACGTGCCGGCCGACGACCGGACCGTGAAGCCCCACGTGTCGACGGCTGCCCGGGCCACCGCGGGCGCGACGGCGACGGCGAAGGCGGGGACGACCGCTTTGGCCAAGGCCGGGAAGACCGCGAAGGCCGGGAAGACCGCGAAGGCCCGGACGACCGCGAAGGCCCGGACGACCGCGAAGGCCCGGACGACCACGAAGGCCCGGACGACCGCGACGGCGAAGGCCGCGGCGCACCCCAGGGCCACGACCCGCACGAAGCCGCCCGGCACCGCGCCGACGGCGCACGCCGAGCAGCACGCCGCGGGGCAGCGGCCGGCGGACCGACGCACGCCGCAGCCCGGCGCGCCGTCCGCGCACGGCGGCGGCCCCGGGGCCGGCCGCGGCGAACGCGACTGATCACGCGGGGCCGGTCCGCCCGGACCGTCCCTCACCGCGGACCGCCGCCGCGCACCGCCCGATCCGCCGCCCGATCCGCCGCCCGGATCCGCCGCCCGAGGGTCGGCATTGCCTGCATGGCCGGTTTACGGTGTGCTGTGGGCACTGCACAGCACAGGCGTCCGCGTAGCCCACCAGGCGGGCGGGCGTCGTCCCCGGCCGTGCCGGAGACGGCGAACCCGTTCCGGCCCGACACATGGAGAGCCCGTGACCGTACCTGTCGTCGGGGGGCACCCCGCACTGCCGCGCGTGGAGCCCCCGATCGTCCAGCTGCTGACGCCCGAGGGCGAGCGCGTCGAGCATCCCGACTACTCGATCGACGTCGGCACCGACGAGCTGCGCGCGTTCTACCGTGACCTCGTCCTCGTCCGGCGGATCGACGCCGAGGCGACCGCTCTCCAGCGGCAGGGCGAGCTGGGCCTGTGGGCCAGCCTGCTCGGCCAGGAGGCCGCCCAGATCGGCTCGGGCCGGGCGCTGTCCCCGCAGGACTACGTCTTCCCCACCTACCGGGAGCACGGCGTGGCCTGGTGCCGCGACGTCGACCCGGTCACGCTGCTCGGCCTCTACCGCGGGGTGAACCTCGGCGGCTGGGACCCCACCGAGCACAACTTCCACCTGTACACGATCGTCATCGGCTCCCAGACCCTGCACGCGACCGGCTACGCGATGGGCATCCAGCGCGACGGTGCCGTGGGCACCGGCGACCCCACGAGGGACACCGCGGCCATCGCCTACTTCGGCGACGGCGCGACCGCGCAGGGCGACGTCAACGAGGCCTTCGTCTTCGCGAGCGTCTTCAACGCACCGGTGGTCTTCTTCTGCCAGAACAACCAGTGGGCGATCTCGGTGCCGAACGAGCGTCAGACCCGGATCCCGCTCTACCAGCGGGCCGCCGGGTTCGGCTTCCCGGGAGTGCGGGTCGACGGCAACGACGTGCTCGCCGTCAACGCCGTGACCAGGGCGGCGCTCGACCGGGCGCGCGGCGGCGAGGGGCCGACGTTCATCGAGGCCTACACCTACCGCATGGGCGCGCACACCACGTCCGACGACCCGACCCGCTACCGGATCGCGGCCGAGGTCGAGGAGTGGAAGCTCAAGGACCCGATCGCCCGGCTCAAGG
>DAIOGQ010000082.1:0-13804 GCA_036745175.1 Kineosporiaceae bacterium | reverse complement strand
CCCGAGCTCGTCCAGCGTCGTCTGGACCGGGGTCGACCGGACCGGTGTCGACGGCGACGGCACGGTGTCCTCCCGGGGCTCGGCGTCAGGGGCGGCCTGCTGGTCAGGACGCTAGGGCGGGGCACCGACATCCGGCCGCAGGCGCGACGGCGGGACGGCGGGACGGCGGGACGGCGGGGCGGCGGGGCGGCGGGGCGGCAGCGGGGTGTCGTGGCGTCAGTAGGCTCGGGGCGTGACCGTTCCTGCGCCGACAGCCACGACGCGGTGGCGCTGCACGTCGTGCGGCAACCTGACGCGCTTCGACGTCACGCGCTCCGTCCGGGTGACCGAGTTCGTCCACCTCGACCTCGGGGGGCGCTCGACGGTCGAGGACCGCACGGTCCACAGCGACCTGGTCGAACAGGTTCGGTGTCGGTGGTGCGACGCCGTCGACCGGATCGAGCTCGTGCCGCGGGCGGACGTCGAGGCGGAGGTCGCCGGCCGAGCCGTCGAGGAGGCGGCTCTGGGTGAGTCGCGCGCCGAGGGATGACGGCCGACGAGCGCCCGGGCGTCCTGCCGGACGGCGTCCGCCGGCAGCTCGTCGAGCTCGCTGCGGCCGTCCTCGGCGAGCTCGACGAACCGGCGACCCCGGCGGGCCTGCGGCGGGTGCGTGGGTTCGCGCCGGCACGGCGTGCGCGGGCGGGGGCCGTGCCCCTGGCCGTCGCACTCGAGGGTGACCCGGCCTTCCGGCAGCGGGTCGCCGCCGCGTGGCGCGCGCTGCACCCCGAGCTGGCCGAGACGCTGGACACCGGGACCCTGCCGCCGGCCGCCGACCCGCACGTCGCGCTCGCCGGGGCGTACCTGATCCGGCCCGACGGGTGGGCCGACCTCGTCGCGGCGCTCGCCACGGCCGCCGCGGACTCCGGCGGCGAGGACGCTCGGGCCGCCGAGCGTGCGTCGGCGCTGAGCGAGCTCGACGCCAGCCGTCGCGAGCTGACCCGGCTGCGGGCCGACGTCGCGGCCGCGCGGCTGCGGGCGGACGGGCTCGAGGAGGAGGTGGCCGGGCTGCGGCGCGAGCTGCGCCGGCACCGCTCGGACGCCGACCGGGCCAGGGCCGCCGCTCGCGTCGCCGAGCAGTCGGCCGAGCAGGCCCGGGCCGCGGCGGAGCAGGTGGCGCAGCGGGCCCGGACGGACGCCGCGCAGGCCGCCGAGGCGGTCCGGCAGGCCCGCGAGCGCGAGGACCATGCGCGTCGTGCGGCCCGGGAGGGGCGCTCGCTCGCCGACGTCCGGGCCCGGCTGCTCCTCGACACGATCGTCGACGCGGCGTCCGGGCTGCGCCGCGAGCTGGCGCTGCCGCCCGTCTCGGTGCGCCCGGCCGACCTCGAGGCGCCGCCGGGGGCCGGGCCCGACGGCTCCGCCGCGGAGGCCGCCGACGCCGCCCGGCGCCGGGCGCTCGCGGGCGACGACCCGGGCGCGCTCGAGGCCCTCGTCACGCTGCCGCAGGCGCACCTGCTCGTCGACGGTTACAACGTCACGAAGACGGCGTGGCCGGCGGCGCCGCTCGTCGAGCAGCGCCGTCGTCTCGTCGAGGGGCTCGTCCCGCTCGCGGCCCGCACGGGTGCGGAGGTGACGTGCGTCTTCGACGGCGCGGACGTCGACGCCCGGTCGGCAGGGCTCGTGCGCGGGGTCCGGGTCATCTTCTCCGAGCCGGGGACGAGCGCCGACGAGAAGATCCGCCGGCTCGTCCGGGCCGAGCCGCAGGGCCGGGTCGTCGTCGTGGTCTCCTCCGACGGGGAGGTCGTCTCGGGCGTCCGGGCGCACGGGGCGCGGCCGGTGCCGTCCGCGGCGCTCGTCCGGCTGCTCGCGCGGGCCTGACCCTCGCCTGACCCTGCCCCGACCCAGGCCTGACCGCCCGGGCCGGTTGTCGGTGGTGGTCCCTAGCGTCGTCGGTGCCGGTGGACCACCGGCCGGCGGCACCCGAGTCCGGTGCCGGCGACACCCCGACGAGGGAGATCAGCATGCTCATCGACTGCGACACCTGTGCGGTGCGCGGCCCGGCGTGCGGGGACTGCGTCGTCACCGTGCTGCTCGGGGCGCCGCCGGTGCTCGACCGCGGTGAGCCCGACGGGCTCGACCTCGACCGGGCCGAGCGGGCGGCGATCGCCGTGCTCGCCGGGTCGGGCCTCGTGCCGCCGCTGCGGCTCGTCGCCGCCGACGTCGGGCCCGGCCGTCCCGACACGTCTGCCGAGGGCCGTGCCGACAACGCGCCGGGTGCCGCACGAGGGCGGCCGTGCGAGCACGGCGAGGCGGGGCGCCGGACCGCCGAGGCGGGCTGACGGCGGGCTCGCACTGCTTCGGGAGGGCCGATGTCACGCTCCGTGACCGTTCACCTGCGAGAACGACTCGTGCAGTCACCGTGTGTCCCCACGGCTGGGACACGCGGTCATATTCCGTGTCGGAAGCGGATCGGAACTTGGAGGACATCCACCGTTCGGGCTAGGGTCTGGCTCGCTACATCACGACGAGGTCACGCGGCAGCCGCCGCAGCAGCCTCGGGCAAGCCGTCCGGGCTCGTCGCACCAGTGGCGACTTCCCCGCTCGGACGCGGCGCCGACGCCCACCTGCGGGGTCGAAGGTGACATGACGGTGCCGCGTGACCGTAGACCCGCTCGGGCGGGTCCGACGAACGGAGCGAAGGCACGTGTCGTTGCGCAAGCCCGACCCCGGTTCCCCCGTGCTCGCCCGCCTGGTCCGGATCGGTGTGGCAGCCGCGTTGATCCTCCCCGTCATGGGCCTGGCCACGACCGCCCAGGCGAGCCCGACCACCGACATCAGGACCGTCCAGGCCAAGGTCGACAAGCTGCGGCACGAGGCCGAGGTCGCGTCGGAGAACTACAACGACACCCGTGAGCAGCTCAAGGGTCTGCAGGTCCGCGTGACCGCGGCACAGACCCGGCTCAAGCAGCAGCAGGCCCGGGTGAACGAGGCCAAGCGCATCGTCGGCCGGCTCGCGGCCGAGTCCTACCGCAACGGCGAGCTCGGCACGCTCGAGATCTACCTCGGCGACGACCCCGACGCGCTGCTCGCGCAGGCGGGCGTCGTCGAGACGCTGGCCGACCGCCAGGTCGCCGCGATCACCCGGCTCAAGGGCGCGCAGCGCAAGCTCTCCGCCGACACCGCCGAGCTCGGGCGGCAGAAGGCGAAGATCAGTGCGGCCGAGACCAAGCTCGGGAAGACCAAGAAAGCGGTCGACTCCAAGCTCGCCGACGCCCAGGCCCTGCTGTCGAGGCTCACCGCCGAGCAGCGCCGGGCCATGGAGCGGGCGAGCCGCGCGGCGGACCGACAGGCTCTCGCGGACGCCCAGAGCGGCGACACCGGCGACCAGCAGCCGCCGTCGGGCGGTGGCGGCGGGTCGAGCATGTCGTGCGGCAGCGTCGGGATCACCGCTCCGACGGCGCGGGTCCAGAAGGTCCTCGACTACGCGTGCGCCCAGCTCGGCGACGCCTACGTGTGGGGCGCCGATGGGCCGAGCAGCTTTGACTGCAGCGGTCTGACGATGTCGGCGTGGCGGCAGGCGGGCGTCTCGCTCCCGCACAGCTCGCGGATGCAGGCGACCTACGGCACGCGGATCTCGTCGAGCCAGATGCAGCCCGGCGACCTGCTCTTCTACTACAGCCCGATCAGCCACGTCTCGATCTACCTCGGCAAGGGGATGATGATCCACGCGCCGCACTCCGGGGACGTCGTCAAGATCGCACCGGCGCGGTACACCTCGCTGACGGCGGTCGTCCGGCTCTGACCGGGCCTGCCCGAGGACACCTCGACGCCGCCGCCCGCACCGCGGGCGGCGGCGTCGCTGCGTCGGCGGCCCGTAGGGTGACGGCGTGCCCGACACCCGACGGAGCCGAGCTGACCGGGCCGGGGTGACCGAGCCCGGGCCCGAGGCTGCGAGCGCAGCGGCGGCGGCACGGCGCCGACGACGTGGGCGGGTCGGTGCCGCAGCGACGGCGGTGACGGCCGCCGTGGCCGCCCTCCTCGCCGGCTGCGGCGTCGTCGGCGGCAGCCCGGCAGCCGTGCGATCGCACACCACGCCGTCCGGGGCCGACGTCACGGCGGTCGCGGGTCTGCTGTCGGCCCGGGACCGGCTCCTCGTCGGGCGGCCGGGCCGGGCGGCGACGGTTCCGGACGGTGACGTCCTCCTCGAACGGCTCCGCGACGTCCCGCTCGTGTCGTGGACGTCGTCGGTGCGCTCGGTCGCGGCGTCGACCCCGACGTCGGTCACCGTGCGCGTCCGGGTGACGTACCGGCTCGACGGCGACAGCCGCGACGTCGAGCGGGACCGGCTCGTCACCGGGCAGCGGACCGACGGCGGCTGGCGACTGGTCGCCGACGTGCCGGACGGTGCTGCCCGCGACCTGTGGGACCTGGGTCCGGTCCGGGTCGTGTCCTCGCCCCGAGGGGTCGTCGTCGCCGCTGCGGACGTCGACCCGGTGATCGTCGCGGACGCCGCCCGGACGCTGGGCGCCGCGGCCGCCAGCGTCGACGCGGCGTGGGGGAGCGACTGGCGGCGGCGCTCCGTCGTCCTCGTCCCGGCGGACGTCGACGAGGCGGCCCGGCTCCTCGGCCGATCCTCGACCGCGGGTCTCGACCAGATGGCTGCGTTCACCGTCGGCGTCGTCGCGACGACGCCCGGCACCGATCGGTCCGGCGACGAGCGTGTCGTCCTCCTGCCCGGAGCGTTCGCCGCCCTCACGCCGGTCGGGCGCCGGGTCGTCCTCGCCCACGAGCTGACCCACGTCGCGACCCGGGCACGGGCGCGGCTCGCGCCGCCCCTGTGGCTCACGGAGGGGTTCGCCGACCACGTCGCCTACACCGGCACGGGGTTGGCGACCCGTGACGTCGTCGGGACGGCCCTGGACGCCGTCACCGCCGGGAGCCGCCCCGGCCGGCTTCCCGACGAGAGGTCCTTCGAGCCGACCGGGGGCGATGTCGCGACCGCCTACGCGCTGGCCTGGCTCGCCTGCGAGGTGCTCGCCGGCGACGGCGGGACCGCGCGGCTCGTCGCCGTCTACCGGGTCGCCGCCGGCATCGACCCGCCGCCCGGTGCCCAGCGACCGGCGGACGACGCCGCCACCGCCCTTCGCGGGGCGTTCGTCGTGGCCCGGACCGACGAGGCGACGTTCCTCGAGGCCTGGCGCCGGTCCGTCGTCGCCGCTGCCGAGCGCACGAGATGACATGCCGGCGCCCGGGGTAGGGCAGGATCGACGCGTGAGCCGGACCCTCGTCGTGACGAACGACTTCCCGCCGCGGACCGGCGGGATCGAGTCGTTCGTCCTGGCGATGACCCGCCGGCTTCCCGCCGGGTCCGTGGTGGTCCACACGGCCCGGCAGCGCGGCGACGCGGCGTTCGACGCCACGCTGCCGTTCCCCGTCGTCCGCGACCGCTCCCGGCTCATGGTGCCGACGCCGCGGATCGCTCGCCGGGCCGCGGAGATCGCCCGTGCCGAGGGCTGCGACCGGGTGTGGTTCGGGGCCGCCGCCCCGCTGGCGCTGATGGCGCCCCGGCTGCGCGGCGCCGGCGCCGGCCGGACCGTGGCGACGACGCACGGCCACGAGATCTGGTGGTCGACGGTGCCGGCGACGCGCCCGCTCATGCGGCGGATCGGCGAGGTGAACGACGTCGTGACGTACCTCGGCGAGTACTGCCGGCGGCGGATCGCGGCCGCCCTCAGTCCGGCGGCGCGCGAGCGGATGGTCCGGTTCACCCCGGGCGTCGACGACACGGCGTTCCACCCCGGCTGCGGCGGCGGCGACGTGCGCGCGCGGCTCGGTCTCGGCGACCGGCCGGTCGTCGTCTGCGTGTCACGGATGGTCCCGCGCAAGGGCCAGGACGTGCTCGTCCGGGCGTTGCCCGCGATCCGGGCACAGGTGCCGGACGCCGCCCTCCTCGTCGTCGGCGACGGGCCGCACCGCGGCGAGATCGAACGGCTCGTCGACCGGCTCGGGCTGCGTAACGACGTCGTCCTCACCGGACGCGTCCCGTGGGACGAGACCCCGGCGTACTACGACGCGGGCGACGTGTTCTGCATGCCGACCCGGACCCGGCTCGGCGGGCTCGAGCCCGAGGCGCTCGGGATCTGCTACCTCGAGGCGGCGGCGACCGGGCTGCCCGTCGTCGCGGGCGACTCGGGCGGTGCGCCAGACGCCGTCCTCGACGGCGAGAACGGGCTCGTCGTCGACGGCCGCGACGTCGCCGCGGTGGCCCGGGCGTGCACGACCTTCCTGGCGGATCCCTTGCTGGCCAAGCAGTTCGGCGCGCGCGGCCGGGCCTGGGTCGCACGCGAGTGGCGCTGGGACGACCTGGCGGTCCGGTTGCAGGGGCTGCTGACCGGCGAGCCCGTCACGACCTGACGGGGTCCCCGGCACGTTCGTCCTGGGGGAGCGCCCAGGAGAGCACGACGAGGGCGACGACGAGCCAGTACTGGTTGTAGAACGCCTGCTTGTTGACGAGGTTCGCCACGAGGAGCACGAGCGCGGCCCAGCGCAGCAGCTCGGCGGTGCCGGGCCGGCGGCGGTGGACCGTCCAGGCGACCCCGCCGACCGTCGAGACGACGACGAGGCCGGCGGCCCAGAACGGCGGGCTCCGGCCGAGGTCGTTGACCGCGGCCAGGTAGAGCGTGTCCGAGAACTTCAGGGCCGGGAAGTTCACGAGGTAGGTGACCGTGTCGCCCCACATCGCAGCGGGGGCCGTGAGGAACCAGGGGGCGACGAGCACGGCGGCCACCAGCCCGGACCCGACCGCTCGCCGGACGCCGAACCGCGGCCAGGCGGCGAGCACGGGGAGCAGGATCGCGATGTGCTGCTTGCTCGCGAGCGCGAGGCCGACGAGGACGACGGCGGTGACGTCCCGGCGGCGCTGCAGCGCGAGCGCCGCACCGGCGAGACAGGCGAGGAGCAGGGGTTCGGTCCAGGCCTGCTCGGCCTGGGTCGCCGTCCCCGGCAGGAGGAACAGGATCGCGCCCGCGACCGGACCGGCGGCCGGGCCCGGGCGGGACGATGCGTCGGACGCAGCCGGGGCTGCGCCGCCGGTGCGCCCCGCCGCGCGCAGCGCGAGCGCCGCGAGGAGCATGGCGGCGAGCAGCGCCCACCGGACGTCCCCGAGGAGCCAGCGTCCGGGCGCGACGAGGGCGCCGGTCCACGGCAGGTAGGTGAAGGCCCGCATGATCCCGGGCGGCCCGACCCAGACCTCGGTGTAGGCGTTGTCGCCGCGGGCGAGCGCGTCCGCGGCGCCCTGGAGGGTGTACCAGACGTCGATCCGCGGCGCCGGGTCGAGCCGGACGAGCGCCGAGACGACGGCCACGTGCCCCAGCGCTGCCACGAGCAGTGCGGCGTCCGCCGCGCGGCGCCAGGGGGTGAGCAGGGTCGCCGCCGCCGCGAACGCCGTACCGGCGAGGGCGACCCGGACGCCGAGCGCGCTGGTCGCAGGCACGTAGGTGTACGCGGGGACGGTGAGCGTCACGACCCCGCACACGGCGAGGGCGAGTGCCCCCGTCCGCCGCCCGAGCCGCACCGGGGCGCCGTCCCGGAGCAGCCGGACCGCGAGGAGCACCGCCGCGGCCGTGTACACGGCGACGATCCACAGCCGGTAGCGCACGACGCTGTGGGTCATCGCCGCCGTGACGACCCCGAGCACGAGTACCGCGACCACCTCGGCCCGCCCGCCGCGCAGCGGGGTGCGCGCGGGCGCGCCGGGGGTCGGCCGGGTCAGCAGGGGCACGCCGCGAGCCTAACGACCGTCGCGCCGCCGTCAGGGCGAGGGCAGGAGCAGCACGTAGTCGCCGTCGCGCAGGTCGATCCGCCAGTCCCCCTCGCGGACGAGGACCTGGACGAGCGGGGTGTCCTCGGACAGGACGAACGCGTCCGGGTCGAACTCCTCGACGGTCTGCTGCCAGCCGGGTTCGAGGGTGGCGGCCCCCGTCACCCGGGAGATCCGCGCCTCGCCCCACAGGTCCGCCCGGCCGTCGATGGCGAGCCGGACGTTGCCGCCGCCGAAGGCGACGAGCGTCCCGCTCGCGTTGTAGGCGTTGAACACCCGGACCGGCTGCGGCTCGGTCGCGAGCCGCTCGGCGATCCGGACCGCTGGTGCGTCGGCGAGCGGGTCCGCGCGGGCAGCTCGGACGACCGCGGTGCCGACGCCGCCGACGAGCATCAGGGCGCAGACGACGAGAAGGGCCGTGCCCTCACGCCGTCCGGACGGCGCGGACCGATGCCGCGCGCCCGCCCCCCAGGCCCGGTCGACCGCCGCGACGACGACCGGCGCCAACATCAGGGCGCTCACCGCGACGTTCCGGAAGGCCATCGCCCCGAAACAGGCCCAGGCGAGCCCCCAGAGCAGCTCGACGCGCGGCACCGGGACCGGCGAGCGGACCCAGGCGAGGACGAGAAGGATGACGAGGAGCGCCAGCCCGACCGTGAACGGCCGGGTGAGCGTCGTCGGCTGCCACTCGCCGATGACGTCCGCCCCGGCGTTGCGCAGCCGCAGCGGCAGGAGCAACGACGCGGGGCCGAGCGGGTTCAGCAGGCCGGCGAGGCTGGCCGCCGCGGCGGTCACGGCGTGCCGGGCCGCGCGGGGCGCGGCGTCCGGGGAGCCGCGGTCGAGCCATGCACCTGTCCCGGCGAGGAGGAAGGCGGCCGGTGCGAGGACCCACAGGCCGTGGAGCTGGGCCCAGAGCAGGCAGCACAGCGCGATCACCAGCGGGGGTGGTCGCCGGTGGCCGGTCCAGATCCGGACGCAGGCGACGGCGAGCAGGACGACGAACAGGAGCGAGACGGTCTGCGGGCGGTCCTGGATCGCGGCCGTCACCGACAGCGCGACGGCGAGGACGACCGGTGCGGTGACGAGCGCTGGCCGGCGCGGCAGGAGCACGAGCCCCAGCAGGACGACGATCAGGGCCATCAGCGCGATCCGCCCCAGGACCAGGGCGCGCCAGCCGCCGGCGTCCACCGCGAGCGCGATCGCGACCTCGCTGAGCCACTGGGACGTCTGCCAGCCGGGGGCGGGGACGCCGAGCCACGACGTCCCCAGATCCGTCGTCCGCCCCGTGGCGAGGATCTCCTGGCCGATCTCGACGTGCCAGTAGGAGTCGATGTCGACGATCGAGGGGTGGGCCGTGGCGGTGAGCAGGAGGACGCCGAGCATGGCCACGACGTGCACCGGGCTCATGGCGGCGGTGAGGGCGGCCCACCGGCCGGCTGTCGGGTCGGACGAGGAGAGCGACCGCTCGCCGGCGCCCGGAACGCCCGACGGCCCCGCGGGCACTTCCGCGGGGCCGTCGGACGGCCGGGGCGCTCGACGAGTGTCTCCGCCAGGGACCGGCATCGATGATCCCCCTGCCAGACGCTCGCCGCGACGTCGGACGTTTCTCAGCAGGGCGAGGCAGCTCGAGACGTGATGCACATGCTCGTCCGGTCGAAGTTGGCCTTCACGACACCGCCCAGGGAGAAGACGATCGTGACGATGACCGCGGCGATGGCCGCGACCATGAGGCCGTACTCCACCGCTGTGGCACCGCGGTCCGCGAGACGTCGTGCGCGCATGACTCAGCAGTTGCCAGTGGCCGTGGCCGAGGCGTTGAGCTCGGAGCAGGCGTCGGTGAAGACGTTCGTGACGAGAGAGCCGAGACCGAAGACGATCGCGACGATCACAGCAGCGATCGCGGCGACCATGAGGCCGTACTCCACAGCCGTGGCGCCGGTGTCCTGCGCGCGACGGGTGGTCTTCCGGAGATAGGCGAGCATTGTGATGGGTGTCCTTTCAGGGTCCCCACGGCGGTCACCGCCGTGTAGAGCCTCTCATCTGCGACTGGGGGTTGTCCGGTCCGGAGGACCGAATCAGGAGAACGGTCGATCGGTGTCCCCATGGTCGACACGACTGCTCAGGTCCTCGTTCGGGGTCTGGGGGCGGTGAGTGTTCTGTTTGCGTGACGTGTGATCGACAGACCGTGCTCGACCACGAAACTAGCAGGAGACGTCACGGTGTGTGTGCAGTTCGCTCTTCTTCGTCGCCGTTCCACGATCGATGACGACGGGGGTGGAGGGCAACGCTCCGGGCTGACGATTCGCTGTCCCGCATCGATAGCAGACAGTCACTGATTCTCGGCCGGGATGACCGACCGTGAACGACACTCGCGGGACACGCCGACGTGGCACGCAGTGATCATACGGACGTGCCGGAGCCGGGCGGCAACGGTCGGCGACCTCGGGACCCGCCGTCGTGCGGGTCGGTCTCAGCCGGCGCTGTCGTTCGGCGGCACGAGGCCGAGCCGGACCGCGGCCATGACCGCCTGGGCGCGGTTGCCGGCGCCCAGCTTGTCGTAGATGTTCGCGACGTGGGTCTTCGCCGTCGACTCGCTGATGTAGAGCCGGCGAGCGATCTGGGAGATGACGAGGCCGTCGACGAGCAGGTCGAGCACCTCGCGCTCGCGCGGGGACAGCCGCGGGCCGGCGGGCGCGTTCATCCGCCGCTGCAGCGCCTCGCTGAGGTCCCTCGCGGTGAAGGTGCGCGGGCTCGCGGCGGCGTGCCGGGCTGCGGCGACGACCTCCTCGGCGGGGGAGTCCTTGCCGACGAACGCCGACGCGCCGGCGTCGAGCGCCGCGAAGAGCTTCTCGTCGCCGGCGTGCATCGTCAGGACGACGATGCCGAGCTCGGGGACGCTCGCCCGTGCGCGCTGCGCCAGCGCCACCCCGTCACCGTCCGGCAGCGAGATGTCGGTGACGAGGACGTCGGGGTTCAGCGTGCGCAGCGCCTCGGTGGCCTCGCCGACGGAGGCCGCCTCGCCGACGACCTCGAGGTCGCCGGCCCGGTCGAAGGCGCGCCGCAGCCCTTCCCGGATGAGCTGGTGGTCGTCCACCAGAAGGACCGTGATCCGGTGCTGGTCACCCCCCACGGCTCACCTCCCACTCCGCGGCAGGCTGCGCAGCAGCCGGCCCAGGGAGCTGTCCGCCTCAGCCGTCACCGTCTCCGCCGTCCCTGCCGTCACGACCCCGTGGTCATTCGCGAGTGAGTCTGTCACGGTCCGTGGCTCCTGGGGGATTTTCCCGCGGGACGTCGCACGGGCGCGACGCAGCGCGATGGCCGGGTCCAGCGTCACCTCGACGATGGTGCCCGAGCCCTGCGGGCGGTCACCGACGCTCAGGCGCGCGCCGACCCGACGCGCCCGCTCGTGCATGCCCGTCACGCCCATGCCACCCATCCGGATGCCCTGGACCGGGGTGAAGCCGGTGTGCCGGTCCTGGAAGCCGCAGCCGTCGTCCGTGACCGAGATCTTGGCCCGCGGGGAGTCGACCACGACCGACAGCCACAGGTTCGTCGCCTGGGCGTGCTTGCGGACGTTCGTGACCGCCTCCTGAACGATGCGCAGGATCTCGACCTCGACGGCCACCGGGAGCCGGCTCGACGACTCGTCGGTGGACACGTGGACCACGAGCCCGGACTGCGACCCGACCCGCTGCACGTAGTCGGCGAGGGTCCGGGAGAGCCCGACCTTCTCGTCGACCCCGGCGCGCAGGTCGAAGATGCTCAGCCGCAGCTCGCCGACGAGCCCGCCGATGTGCTCGCGGAGCTTGCCGAGCCGGTCGGCGACCTCGGGGTCGGCGTCGCGCGCGATGTCGTCGACGAGGTACCCGACCGAGGCCATGTCCTGCGCGATCCCGTCGTGGATCTCGCGGGCCAGCCGGACGCGCTCGTCGTCCGTCGCGAGCCGCCGGACGTCGTCGAACAGCAGGGCCGAGGCGAGCCGGGGGCCGGCCGCGGCGACCTTGCGCCGGGCGCTCGCGAGCTGGGCATCCATGAAGGGCTCGCGGCCGCTGAGGGCGAGGACCGCGACGACCCGCTCGCCCATGAGGACGGGCAGCGCGGCGCAGGACACGCCGTCGCGGGTCCGGCGGACGACGTCGGCCGACACCCACGAGTCGAGGACGACGTCCTCCGTCAGGCTGGTCGGGTGCTCGCCCAGCAGCGGCACGAACCGACCGGCGGGGGACTTGACGAGGACGGTGCCGGTCGAGCCGTCGACCTCCCGGGTCGCGTCGTCGACGAGCGCCGCGGCGAGCGTCTGGGGGTCGAGCCCGAGGCTCAGCTGCCGGGCCACGACGTGCAGCTCGGACAGCAGCCGGTGGGCGTCGGCGTAGGCCGGCTCGGTGGGCGGACCGTCCTCGAGCATGACCCGGCGGGCCCAGGCCGACACCAGGCCGACGGCGACGAACACCGCGATCCACAGGGCGAGGTCGCTCGTCGCGAGCGGTGTGGCGACGGACTCCTCGACGATCGCGACCCGCGAGGACAGCAGGAGGACCGCGGACGAGATCGCCGCCACGGACAGGGCGGCCCACACCCCGGCCCCGAGCCCGGCGACGATGAGCGGCACGAGCAGGTACGGCAGGAAGAGGTCGGCCTTGCCGGCCAGCGCGCCGACGACGATCGCCGCCCCGATACCCTCGGCGAGCGCCTGGATCGCCCGCGGCATGCCTTGCGGCAGCGGGATCGACGCGAGGGCGCCGATGAGGAAGAGCAGCAGGGTCGGGATGATCGCGACGCCCGGCCCGAAGCGGGGCACCAGGCAGGTGACGAGTCCGCTGATCGTGAGGATCGTCGCGCGGACGAGCAGCGGCAGGTACACGCTGTCCACACGAATGCGACGCATCATCGGGTCAATCTCCCACACCGGGCGACGTCCGCGGCAGCCGCGATCCGGTTTGTCCGGCCCGGGGTCAGACGTCGTCCTCGGCGAGCGGCGCGAGGATCCGCGCGAGCCGCCGGGTCGCCATGGCGGCCGACAGCAGGCCGACGGCGTCCTGCACCGGGCCCACCACCGCCTCGAGGTCGGTCTCGTCGAACGGCCGCCGGGTCCGCGACCGCGCGACGACGACCGCCGCGTTGACCTCGGGGACCGGGACGGCGAGCAGGTGCTCCCAGCCCGCCAGCGGCGCTCCGGCCAGGTGCGGCCGGACGGCCTCGGCATCCCCGACCACGAGCGCCCGGCCGCCGAGGGCCACCTCCGTGACGAGCCAGTGCGTCGCGGCGAGCACCAGCCGGCGCTCCATCGGCCGTAGGCCGACGCCTCCGTTGACCCGCCACACCGAGCCGTCGGGCACGACGATCGCGGCCGCGTCGGCCGCCGCACGCTCGACGACCTCCTCGGCGAGGACCTGGCAGGTGTCCGCGACGCCGAACAGCTCGCCGCTGCGCTCGTTGAGCACCCGGACCAGCTCGCGCGGCGACGGCGCCGTACGACGCTCCACGGTCGGCTCGGCCTCGGGCTCGAGGTCGGCAGCGGCCTCGACGGTCGGCTCGGGCTCGACGGCGAGAGCGGCCTCGGGTTCGACGGTCGGCTCGGGCTCGACGGCGAGAGCGGCCTCGGGCGCCGGCGCGTCGGCGGTCTCCGCGACAGGCGCGTGCACGGACGGCGCCGCGACCGGTGGGCCGCCGGCGGGGGGAACGAACGCCTGGAGGGGTTCCGCCTCGGGCGGCTCGAGCCGGAGGCGCTCCACGCCGTCGGGGACGACGGCGGGCAACGGCGGAGGCGTCAGGGTGGCGGCCGCCGACGGGGCGGACCACGGCGCGGCAGCCGGGCCGGCCACCGCGGGCCGGCCGGCCGGGGCGACCGGCGGCGGCGCGGAGCGCAGGTCGAGCGCCGGCGGGGCCCACGGCGGCGGGTCGACGGGTGGGCCGAAGGCCGTCGCACGGCTGCCGGGCGCGAGCTCGACCGGCGACGTCCGCGGCCGCGTCGGCAGCGGTGCAGGCAACGGCGGAGGCGCGGGCAGCGGC
>DAIOGQ010000081.1:0-13928 GCA_036745175.1 Kineosporiaceae bacterium | reverse complement strand
GAGGGCATCGGCGACGAGGGCCGCCTTCAGCCCGCCACGGTCGACGCCGTCGAAGGACGTGCCGTACGAGTAGCTGCTCATGCCGGGCAGACTCGTACCCGGGCCCAGGCGCGCCACCCTCGACCGAGGGACTGCACCGGTCACCGGACGGCGGTCGACGACGAGCGCCGCCACCGGCCCTCGCAACGACGAGCCCAGGACGAGGAGGCGCCGTGCCGATCTGGCTCGAAGCGGGGCTCTGGGGTCTGGTCGCGGGCGGCGCCCTCGTCCTCGGGGCCCTCGTGGCCTGGCTCGTCGACCTGCCGCGCCCGGTCGTCGCCACGTTCATGGCGTTCGGCGCGGGTGTCTTCATCTCGGCGCTCGCCTTCGAGCTCGTGTCGGGCGCCGTGGCCCAGGGCGGCCTCGTCGCGACGGCGACGGGCTTCCTCGGTGGCTCGGTCGCGTACGTCGCCGCGAACATCGCCCTGGCCCGGCGCGGCGCCCGGCACCGCAAGCGGTCGGCGGAGCAGCCCTCGGAGGCCGACAGCGGGGGCAGCGGCGCCGCGATCGCCGTCGGGGCGCTCCTCGACGGAATCCCCGAGTCCGTCGTCCTCGGCATGTCGCTGTTCGGTGGCGGCGGCATCGGGGTCACTGTCCTCGCCGCGGTCTTCCTGTCGAACATCCCCGAGGGGCTGTCGAGCGCCGCAGGCATGAAGCGGGCCGGTCGAGGCCCTCGCTACGTCTTCGGTGTCTGGGGCGCCATCGCCGTCGCGAGCGGGCTCGCCGCGGCAGCCGGCGCGATCGGGTTCCAGGACGCCTCCGGCACGACGGTCGCCGTCATCACCGCCGTCGCCGCGGGTGCCATCCTGACGATGATCGCCGACACGATGATCCCCGAGGCCTTCGAGCGCGCCCACGCCTACACCGGGCTCGTCGCGTCGCTCGGCTTCCTCACCGCTGTGAGCATCGACCGCCTCGGCAGCTGACGTCCGATCCTGCCGCTCAGCTCGGGAAGGTCGTCCACCGCACCGCGGCCCCGACGCCGAGAAGCACGAGCAGCACCGAGAGCCCGGCGAGAGCGGCCGTCACCTCGATGTCCCGCTGCTGGACCTTGACGGTGCTCGGCAGGTCCGCGAGGACGCCCTGAAGCTGGTCGGCGTCGTTCGCGGCGAAGTACTTCCCACCGGTCGTCTCGGCGACCTCGCGCAGCGCGGGCTCGTCGACCACGAGAAAACCACGGCGCCGCGGGTCGTTCGCAGCCGCCCCGCCACCGCCGAAGGCCCGGCCGAACGAGTCGAAGCCGCTGCCACCGAGCTGTGCGGCACTGCACACGAGCGACGTCGGGTTCGTGGTGCCGAAGCCGATCGGGTACACCCGGACTCCGCGGGCCGCGGCGACCTGAGCCGCCTCCCGCGGCGAGACCCCACGGGTGTTCGCGCCGTCGGTGAGCAGGACGACGATCTCCGGCGCGTAGTCCCCCGCCGCCCTCCCACCGGTGCCCGAGCCGCCACCGCTGCCCGTGCCGCCGGTCGCACCGGGCTCCTGCGGGGCGACGTCCGGTCCGTTCGTGCCGTCGCCCGCACCGGTCCCGTCGCCGAGGTCGGACGATGCGACGTCCGGGTTGATCTGCGCGATGGCGTCGATCGACTTGAGGATCGCGGCGCCGATCGTCGTCCCCCGCCCCGTCGTGAGCGAGTCGATCGCCGCCTCGATCTCGCGGCGCTCGGTCGTCGGCGCGACGGCGACCTGCGCGAAGCCGGAGAACACGACGAGCCCGATCCGGGTGTCGGGGTCCTGGTTGCGGACGAACTCCCGGACGGCGGCCTGGGCGGCCGTGAGCCGGTTCGGCTCGACGTCGGTCGCGCACATGGAACCGGACACGTCGAGCGCGACGATGACGGACGACGCGGCGACCGGGACGTCGGCCCGCACCTGGGGCCGGCCCGCCGCGAGCAGCAGGGACGCGAGAGCGGCGAGGAGAAGGGCGAACGGCAGGTGCCGGCGCCAGCCCGCGCGGCGCGGGCCGGCCGCGCGGATGAGCGCGACGTTCGAGTACGACACCGCCCGACGGCGACGGCGGCGCAGCGCGACGACGTAGCCGGCGACGAGGAACGGCAGCACCACCGAGGAGACCAGCGCGAGGGGCCAGGCGAACGACATCGTCAGATCACCCGCCCGAACCACAGGAACGACAACCCGGCACCGAGCAGCAGCAGCAGGGCGGCCCCGCCGGCGACGAGCGCCGTCACCTCGACCTGCTCGGCGCGGACGGTCCAGGCGAGGTCGATGGACTTGTACACGTCCGTGAGCGTCTGCTCGTCCGCCGCGGCGAAGTACCGGGCCTGCGTCGTGGTGGCGACCTCGCGCAGCAGCGACTCGTCGAGGGCGGTCGCCACCTGGTACCCCTCGACCTCGAGCACGGTGCCCTGCGGGCTGCCCAGACCGATCGGGTAGATGCGAACCCCTGCGGTGGCGGCGATCTCAGCGAGCTGGACCGGGTCCGGTCCCGTCGTGTTCTCGCCGTCCGACAGCAGGACGACGGCCGACGAGCCGAAGAAGCCGATGTCCGCACCCTGCGCCTCGACCGACCCGTCGCCCGCCTGGCCCACCTGCACGGCCCGCCCTGCGATGGCACTCAGCGAGGTCTGGATACCGCGGCCGAGCGAGGTCCCGCCCTGCGGCGCCAGCCGGTCGATCGCCGCGCGCACGAGCGAGGTGTCCGTCGTCGGTTGCTGCGTGATCAGCCCGCTCTCGCCGAACGCGACGACGCCGATGCGGACGGTTGCGGGCTGGCGGTCGACGAACGCTCGGGCCGCCGCCTGCGCGGCGGCCATCCGACTGGGCGCGAGGTCGGTCGCGGCCATGCTGCCCGACGTGTCGAAGGCGAGGACGACGGTGCCCTCGCGTCGCGGCTGGGCGACCGTCGCCTCGGGACGCGCCAGCGCGAGCAGCATCAGCGTGAGCGCCCCGAGGATGAGCACCGGACCCACGTGCCGGCGGCGACCCGCCGACACCCCGGCCGGCGCCACGAGGCCGAGTGCCGCCAGCGCCGTGCGCCGGGACGCGCGACGGCGCAGCAACGCCTGGTACCCCAGACCGAGGAGGGGGACCGCGAGGAGAGCCGTCAGCATCCACGGCCACGTGAACGTCATACGCGCCGCCGCCGTCGCAGGTCGGAGACCCGGACCAGCGCGCGGACGAGGTCCTCGTCGGTAGCGACGGTGAACAGGTCTGTGCCTGCCGTCCGCGCCCCTGCGGTGAGCGCCGCCTGGCGGTGCGCGGCGGCCTCCCGGAGCCGTTGCTGGAAGGCGGCGTCGTCGGTGTCGACGAGGATCTGCTCGCCCGTCTCGGCGTCCTCGACCCAGATCGTGCCGACGGACGGCAGGTCGAACTCGCGGCGGTCGACGACCTGGATCGCCACGACGTCGTGCCGCCGCGCGAGCATCGCGAGCGGTCGCTCCCAGCCGGGCTGGCTGATGAAGTCCGACACGACGACGACGAGCGAACGACGCCGCACGAGGCCGAGCGCTGCCCGCAGCGGGACGGCGAGGTCGGTCGGACGTCGTGTCGTCACCGTCCCGGAGCCACCCGGACCCGGGCCGGCCGCCGGGACGTCGAGCACGTGCTTGAGGATGCGCAGCACCTGGTTGCGCCCGTGTCCGGGCGGGATCATCCGTTCGACAGCGGAGTCGAACAGGACCGCACCGACCCGGTTGCCACCACGCGCGAGGAGCTGGGCGACGACCGCCGCGACCTCGGCCACCACGACGTGCTTGCGCCGGTCGACCGGTCCGAACCCCATCGACGGCGAGCGGTCGAGCAGGAGCCACGCCGTGACGTCCCGGTCCTCGACGTACTCACGCACGTACGGCGTGTCCATCCGCGCCGTGACGTTCCAGTCGACGTGGCGCAGGTCGTCGCCGGGCTGGTACTCACGCAGGTCGGTGACGTCGATGCCGGTGCCGCGGAACAACGTCCGGTAGTCGCCCTGCAGCCGGCCGTCGAGACGGCGGACGACGCGCCACTCGAGCCTGCGCAGGACGCGCTCCGGCGTCAGCGGCCCTGTGCCGGCCATGCCGGAACCGCCGCCCGGGCGGCGCGCTCGCGCAAGAGGATGTCCGGCAGCGGAACGGCATCGAGCACCGGCCCGAGGAGGTCGTCGGGCGAGACGCCGTCCGCGAGTGCCTCGTACGACAGGACGAGCCGGTGCCGCAGCACGTCGCGCGCGAGGTCGCGGGCGTCCACGGGGAGTGCATAGTCCCGACCGCGCAGGAAGGCGAGCGCCTTGGCCCCGAGGACCATGTTGATCGACGCCCGCGGGCTGGCCCCGAAGGACACGTACCGGACGAGCTCGGGCAGCCCGACCGACGCGAGGTCACGGGTGGCGGACGCGAGCCGGACGGCGTACTCGATGACCCCGGGGTCGACGTAGACGGCGTCGGCGGCCTGCTGGTACTCGCGGAGCTGCTCGGTGTCGACGACCTTCACCGTCGCCTCACGCACCGACGTCTGACGTTCGACGACGACGAACTCCTCCGCCGAGGACGGGTAGCCGACGAGGACCTTGAGCATGAACCGGTCGACCTGCGCCTCGGGGAGCGGGTACGTCCCTTCGGACTCGATGGGGTTCTGCGTCGCCATCACGAGGAACGGGTCGGGCGCCGGATAGGTCTCGCGGCCGATCGTCACCTGCCGCTCCTGCATGACCTCCAGGAGCGCGCTCTGGACCTTCGCGGGGGCACGGTTGATCTCGTCGGCGAGCAGGAGGTTGGCGAACACCGGGCCGAGCGAGACCTGGAACTCACCTTCCTTCTGGTTGTAGATCCGGGTGCCGACGACATCGGCGGGCACGAGGTCCGGGGTGAACTGGATCCGCTGGAACTGGCCGCCGATCGCGCCCGCAAGCGTCTTGATGGCCATGGTCTTCGCCAGCCCGGGGACGCCTTCGACGAGCAGGTGCCCGCGGGCGAGGAGTGCGACGAACATCCGCTCGAGGAGCTGGTCCTGGCCGACGATCGTCTTCTTCACCTGGTAGAGCGTCTGCTCGAGCGGGTGCTGGCCCGGGCCGACCTGCTGCGGGGCGGTGTCCATGGTTCTCCCGTTCGGTCGGCGTTCAGGTCGTCGCAGGCTCAGATGTTGGGACCGCCGGCGCCTCCGCCGGCAGCGTCGATGGGCACGGCGAAGCCGATCCCGACGAAGTAGGACTGCCGTGACGGGTTGGCCAGGCCCGTGACGACCCCGACCACCTGCCCCGCCCGGTTGAGCAGCGGGCCGCCGCTGTTGCCGGGATTCACGGCGGCGTCGAACTGGATGAGCCCCTCGAGGGTCGCCCCGCCGTCGGTACGGACGGAGCGGTCGAGCGCCGAGACGACGCCGGCGGAGAGCGACCCCTGCAGACCGAGCGGGTTGCCCACCGGGAAGACCGCGTCGCCGACCTGGGCGCTGCCACCGAGGACCGCGGGCACCACCACCTCGGGCAGCCGGTCGACGGCGAGCACGGCGATGTCCTTGGCGGCGTCCTTGCGGGCCACCGTCCCGGCCGCGCGTGTCCCGTCGGCGAAGCGGACCTCGATCGGTCCGCCGCCGTCGACGACGTGGAGCGCCGTGAGGACGGAGCCGTCGGCGTTGACGACGACGCCGGACCCCAGCGACGTCTCCAGGGACCCCCTCTCCGAGCCGCCGGCATCGCTGTCCGGGCCGTCCCGGCCGGCGAGCGTGACCGTCACGAGCGAGGGGAAGATCGTCCGGTAGGCGACGGCCGCGTCCGGCGGCGCGCTCTGCTCCTCGACACGGGCCTTCTCGAGACCCTCGGCGACCGAGCGGTCGACGTCCGCCGCCGTCAACGGCGCCGGACCGTCGGGGCGCAGCCACCAGGCGGTGGCCGGCCCCACGACGACGAGCACGGCGACGAGGGACAGGACAACGCGACGTCGGCGGCGGTCTGTCGCGGCCGTCCGGGCCTGCGCGACGGCGTCCGGACCGGGCTCGCGGCCGGACGGGGGACCGTCCGTGGGCGACGGGGGAACCGGTGCGCCCACGGGCAGTGGTGGACCCACCCGCGCCATTCAGTGACGATACGTCTCATCCGGCGGGGATGGCACTGCCTGCGCGACGGACTCACGGCGAACTCCCAGGTTCTCCCCGGCCCGTCTCGCGCCCGCGCCGCCACGTCAACGCGCGAGGGACGCCAGCAGCGCGTCGTCGAACTCCTTCGGGTGCGAGGCGTTGACGCCGTGCGGTCCACCCTCGACGCGGACCCGCGCGGCGGCCGCGGGCAGGCCCGGAAGGCGCTGCGGCCGGCCGCGTGGAAGCATCACGACGTCCGCACGGGCACGAGGGCCGCAGCGGGTGGGAGGAGCAGGCGAATGGGAAGCACCGGCCGCGGCACGGTGTGCGTCACAGGTGCGGCCGGCAAGGTCGGCGCCTTCACCGTCCACCATCTCCTCGACCACGGCTACCGGGTGGTGGCCGTGGACAACGTGCCGCACCCGGCGTCCCTGCCGGCGCCGTGGACGCGCCCGGACCTCGCATACCTGCGGACCGACCTCGAGGACTACGGCGACACGGTCGACGCCCTCGGCGGGGTCGACTCGGTGGTCCACGTCGCGAACGTCCCGGCGCCGGGCCTGGTGCCGCCGGCCCGTACGCTCAACCGCAACAACCTGATGAACTCCAACGTCTTCCTCGCAGCGGCCCAGCTCGCGCTGCGCAAGGTGGTCTGGGCGTCGAGCGAGACCACGCTGGGGCTCGACTTCGACGTCCCGCCGAAGTACGTCCCGCTCGACGAGGACCACTACCCCTATCCCACGACGACGTACTCGCTGTCGAAGGTCGTCGCCGAGACGATGGCCGGGCACATCTCTGGCTGGAGCGGGATCCCGTTCCTCGCGCTGCGCTTCTCCAACGTCATCCTCCCCGGCGCGTACGCCGAGTTCCCCTCCTACTGGGACGACCTCGCGGTCCGACGCTTCAACCTGTGGAGCTACATCGACGTCCGCGACGCCGCCCTCGCGTGCCGGCTGGCGCTCGAGTCCGACGTCACCGGGGCGCGGTCGTACATCATCGCGAACGCCGACAGCGTCATGCCCGTCCCGAGCGGCGACCTGATGGACCGGGCGTTCCCCGGGGTCCCCCGCACGCGCCCGATCGAGGGGTTCGAGACCCTCATGACGATCGAGCGCGCGCGCACGGAGCTGGGGTTCGAGCCGCAGCACTCGTGGCGGGACGAGGTGGCATCGCCCGGGGCGCAGCCCGGCTGAGGGTCGCAGCCCCGCGGCGTCGACCTTGACGAGCGGGAGCCGCGCGCGTCCTTCCTCGAACGCCGTCGCCGAGCGCTGCATGTCAGGTTGTCAGCCCAGCGCCGACAGTCGGGCCCGGAGGAAGCGCTGCTCGGCCGGGTTGTCGGTGAGCGCCAGAGCGCGGCGGTAGCTCTCGGCGGCCTCGTCGGACCGACCCATCCGACGCAGCAGGTCCGCGCGGGTCGCGTGCAGCAGGTGGTAGCGCTCCAGGGGTTCGATGCCGTCGAGGAGGACGAGGCCGGCGGCGGGGCCGTCGGCCTCGGCGACGGCTGCGGCGAGGTTGAGCGCGACCACGGGCGACCCGGTCATCGCGGCGAGCTGACGATAGGCGGATGCGCGCGAGGTGGAACAGCTCGAGCGCGAGCAGCCCCTCGACCTCGGCGCGTCCCGGGACCAGAGCGTCCAGCAGGCGGGTGAGCCGAACGGCCTCGCGAGCGAGGTCGAGCCGCAGCAGAGCAAGGAACTGTGCCGAGCGCGACAGATACCCCTCGTTGAAGACGAGGTACAGGACGGCGAGGACGGCGCCGAGTCGTTCGGCGAGGTCCGCCGGGATCGACATCGGGATCCGGGCGTCGCGGATCTTGCGCTTGGCCCGCACGATTCGCTGCGCCAGAGTCGGTTCCGGGACGACGAAAGCCGCCGCGATCTGCGCCGTCGTGAGCCCGCCGACGAGCCGTAGGACGAGTGCGACCTGGGACTGCTGGTCGAGCGCCGGGTGGCAGCACAGCAGGATGAGCCGGAGCCGCTCGTCGGCGACGCGACCGTCGTCGACGACAGTCGCGCTGAGACTCGCGTCGTCGCTCGTCTCGTCGGCGCGATCGTCGTGACCGGTGGCGTCGGCGTACGGGTCGGTGGCCGGGTCGACCCGGGAGAGGTACACGCCGGCGTCGACGACGCGGTTGCGCCGGCTCTGCGGGCGGCGCAGTCCGTCCAGGGCCTTGCGCCGGGCCACGGCATGCAGCCACGCCGCCGGGTTGTCCGGGAGCGGCGAGCCGGGCCAGGTCCGGGCGGCCTCGAGGAGCCCTTCCTGGACGGCCTCCTCGGCGAGGTCGAGGTCGCCGAACTGCCGCGTGAGGAGGGCGAGCACCCGCCCACCCTCCTCACGCGCGAGGCGCGTCAGGGCCTCGTCGAGCCCGTCGTCACTCATGTCCTGCGCTCCGGTCGTCCGCTGGTCAGGTGGCGTCCGGACGCAGCGCGACCGGCCTGACCTCGACCGAGCCGACGGGGACCGGCACCGCCTTGGCGAGCTCGAGCGCCTCGTCGAGGTCGGCGGCCCTGACGACGTAGTAGCCGCCGAGGTGCTCCTTCGTCTCGGCGAACGGCCCGTCGGTGACGGACGGTGCGGTGCCGAAGGACTTGCGGACCGTCGTAGCAGTCGTCGCGGGCGCGAGGCTCGCCGCGGACACCCAGTGCCCACCGTCGATGAGCCGCTGGTTGTACTCCATCCACCCGGCCATCATCCGGTCGAACTCCGGGGTCCCGGGCGCGGGCGCCTCGTAGGGCTCGGTGTAGATCGTGAGCATGTACTCCATGGTGTCTCCTCATCGTGTCGTCTCGTCGTCGTGTCGCCTTGTCGTGGGCGGCGCGCGCGCCGCGGGCCCGATCTGGATCCTCCTGGACGGCGGCCTCGACGGACGCCGTCCGCGCGGGTCGTCCGCGCGTCAGCTCCGGGGCGCCACCGCCTGGGCCGCCACGGGTGCGTCGGCCTCCTCGGCCGCGGCGAGGCGCTGCAGGGTCACCTGCATACCGGATCGAAGGTGCGCGGCCCGGTCCGTCACGCCGTTGCGGCGCTGGACGAACCGGACGACGACCGGCGACGGCTTGGTCTGGCTGGCCGACTCGGCGATGCGGGTGCCGCCGTCCACGCCCTCGAACGTGTACGTCCACGTGGCTCCGGAGCCGCCAGGCACCCGGAAGGCGAAGCGGTGGCCACGCTCGGCGACGGTGACGACCGGCTTGGTGCTCCACCGCGCCCAGCCCAGCCGGTTGCGACCGCGGAACCGGGCTCCGACGACCGCGCCGGTGGCACCACCGAGCCAGGCCGCGCCGACCGTCTCGGGACTCCAGCGGCTCATCTGCGTGATGTCGCTGACGAGGTCGTAGAGCGTCTCGGGGGTGGCCGCGACGACGCGACTGACGGCGACGTCGACAGGGGGCGGGGTTGGCATGTCGTCCTCCCGGACTGCCGGTGCGGGGGGCACCCTGCCCTCCCGCTGCACCCCTCATGACGCAGCCCTCCGACGGAATCGACAGACCTCGACGACCTTCCCTCGCGCCTCGCCGCGCCGCGCGTCCGACCTCGGGCCGCACCCGGGACGTAGCGCGTGCGCCAGGGCGGCGCAGAACGCGTACGCTCCGTGCCACCCACCGGCGGGCGAGGGCCCGCAGAACGAGCTGGAGGTCCCGATGGGCGCCAAGACGTCGAAGAAGCAGGCATCGGACGCGACGGCGACGAAGGCCGCCGAGCGCCGCGACAAGGCGGCGGCGGCCAGCGCCAAGGCGGCGGCCGCGGCCGCACGGCGGCAGGCCGCCGAGCAGACGGTCGCGGACCTCGACACCCAGGTCACCGCGCTGCAGGAGGCGGTCGCGGCAGCGCGTCGCCGGCTCGACGCGGACCGGGCGGCGCTCGTCGAGGCCGCCAAGGGCCACCACAGGGCGAGGCGGGCGCTGCGCGAGAGCCGCGAGCTCGCGAAGTCCCTGGGCCGCAAGGCTGAGCGGCTCGCCGCGAAGGTCGCGGACGACGTGCTCGCCGCAGCCAAGGCGGCGCGGGCTGCTGCCGACGAGGCCGCCGAGAGGGCCGCGGCTGCCCGGACTCCCACCGGGGACGCCCAGGCTGTCGCGCCGGATGCACCTGCCGGGACGGCCGCGCCGAGCCGCGCGGCACGAACGCCCGTCCGGACCACGCGCACCACGAGGACGTCGCGCGCCGCAAGGACCGCGTCCGCGAACGGCTCGCCCGCCGAGCGGAAGCAGCGGCCCGCGACGGCTGCGGCCACGACCACTCCCGCCAAGGCCACGCCGGCCACGGCCACGCCTGCGAAGACCACCTCGGCCAAGACCGTCGCGGCCAAGACCACTCCCGCGAAGGCCACGCCCGCGAAGACCCCGGCGAGGCGAGCACCGCGGAAGGCCGGCACCACGGCGACGACGCCCACCGCGACCGCGGCCGCCCGGACGACCCGCGCCCGGACCGCGAGCACGCCGGCCGCGGTCCCTGACGCCCCGGCGGCCGCCTCGACGCCGCGACGACGGACCCGCGCAACCGCCGTCGACGAGACCGGCCCGGCGTCGTGACGTCGTACTGCGACGTCGGCCCACACGGCGGGGGTGCGTAGCACCCGGGCCAGCACCCGGCCCTGGTCGGGGGCGGCCGGGCCGTCGCGCCCGCTCCGACGAGACGTCTCCCTGTGCGACGGCCGCAGCGCCGGGTTACCGTGAGCCCGGGAAGCGTCTCTCAGCGGTCGCGACTGAGCGCCGTGGAGTCTGCGCGGCTCGGTTCCCCCGACCCGGTGATCGCCGCCCAGCGCCGAGGAGGAACCGCGGCGGGTCGGCGAGAGATTCTGGCAGTGACCACATGAGCACACCACCACCCGTTGCCTCGACCGGGACCATGCGCCCCCGGGAGGCCTACGTCAGCCTCTACTCCGACCTCTCCCGGCGGGTGCACGCCGAAGGGCTGCAGCGCCGCCGCTACGCCTACTACTGGACGCGCTTCTCCGCCGCCGTCGCCGCCTTCGTCCTGGTCTGGGTGGGTGTCGCGCTGCTCGACGACACCTGGTTCCAGCTGCTGCTCGCCGCGCTGCTGGCCCTCGTCCTGGCGCAGTTCGGGTTCCTCGGGCACGACGCGGCCCATCGGCAGGTCTTCGCCTCCGCGCGGTGGAACGAGTGGTCCGCGCGCATCATCTCGGGGGGTTTCACGGGGCTCAGCTACGGGTGGTGGCTCCACAAGCACAACCGCCACCACTCGGGCCCGAACCAGGAGGGCCGGGACCCGGACATCGGCCCCGGGGTGATGGCCTTCACGCCCGGCCAGGCACTCACCCGCAGGGGGCTGGCAGCTGCGTTCACGCGCCGGCAAGGGTGGTGGTTCTTCGTCCTCCTGCCGTTCGAGGGGGTCAACCTGCACGTGCAGAGCATCCGGACCCTCGTCGGGGCGGCTCCCGTCCGGCGGCGTGCCGTCGAGGTCTCGCTCGTGGCCGCTCGCCTGGGCGGCTATGCCGCGGTTCTGTTCCTTCTGCTGCCGCCGGGCAAGGCGGCCGCCTTCATCGCCGTCCAGCTCGGGGTCTTCGGGGTACTCCTCGGCGGGGCGTTCGCCCCGAACCACATCGGCATGCCGATCGTCCCGGCGGACGCACGCCCCGACTTCCTGCGGCGTCAGGTGCTCATGTCCCGCAACGTCTCCGGCGGGTTCCTCACAGCCTTCTTCATGGGCGGCCTGGACCAGCAGATCGAGCATCACCTGTTCCCCAGCATGCCGCGCCCGAGCCTGCGGCGGGCCGCCGGGATCGTCCGGGCGCACTGCGCGCAGCACGGCATCACGTACACCGAGTCGAGTCTCCCGCAGGCTTTCGCCGCCGTCGTCCGGCACCTGAACACCGTCGGGCTGCGCGGGAACGACCCCTTCAGCTGCCCGTTGGTGAGCCTCTACCGGTGACGCCGGCGTCGTCCCGGCCCGGGGCGGCGGCACGTGCCGGGAGGCACCCGTCCCCAGCCGGAGGGTGATCGAGCCGGACGGGAGGAGCGGGTGCCCTGCGCAGCTACTGGGCTCATGCTCAGCCCTCCGACACAAGACCGTCGCGGGTCGTTCAGGGGACCTTCGCCACTGCCCTGAGCCGTCCTTCCCGGCAATTCTGGACATGCCGTCGAGCGAGCGCCGGACGTGGACCGGCCGTTGACGAGCGGGCCAGCACCGCGCATCGGCCGACAACGCAGCCGGCCGCAACGGCCTCCCTTCTCGTTCTCGGCCATCACCACACGCCGCACACCGACGAGAGCAGGGATCTGGCATGAGCACGTCACTCACCGAGCCCGACCCGGCGCACGTGGAGGTCCAGGCGGCCAGGAGCGGGGACCAGGAGCTGCGACGCACGATGGCCGACGTCCTGGGCAGGTGGCCGTCGGCCGGCCTGGCCGTCGGAGTCGTCCGCGAGGGGGCACCCGACTGGTTCGTCGGACATGGCGTAGCGGACGTGGATTCCCGGACGCCGATCACAGCCGGCACGGTGTTCCGGATCGGTTCGGTGACGAAGACCTTCACTGCGATCGCCGTCATGCAGCTGTGGGAACAGGGTCTGGTGGACCTTGATGCCGCAGCGTCAACGTACCTACGGTCCTTCCGGCTCGTCCCTGCCGCCGGGGTCCATGATCCGACCGTCCGTCACCTGCTGACGCACACGGCCGGGATCGGTTACTGGCGAAGGTTGTCAGACCTGCTCCGGCCCGGCCTCGGCTCGGGCGACCGGGCGCCGCGAGCGGGCGCCGCACCTCTGGCCGAGTACTACCGCAAGGGCCTGCCCGTCGAGGTCGAGCCGGGCACCAAGTGGACGTACAGCAACCACGGCTTCGCCGCGCTCGGCCAGATCGTCGAGGACGTCACCGGGCAGCCGTGCGACGAGTACCTCAGGACCCACATCCTGGAGCCGCTGCACATGGAGCACACCGACCTGGTCCGGTCGCGCCGAGTCCTGCCCGACCTCGCCACCGGGTACGTCCTGCGCTCCGACGGCCTTCGGCCGGTCGCCGACCGCGAGATACCGACACCCGCCGCAGGAGGCATGTACTCCACGACCGAGGACATGACCCGCTACGTCGAGGCCCTGCTGAGCTCGAGTGCCGGCAGGGCCGGCCCGCTTCTGCGGGGCGAGACCCTTGCACAGATGTGGGGTCCGCACTTCCGGGAAGATCCGCGCGAACCCGGCGCGGGACTGGGATTCGAGCTCGGCGACGAGCGCGGTCACCGGACCGTCGGCCACAGCGGTGTGGTGTCCGGCTTCCTGTCCGCCGTCACCACAGCCCCCGACGACGGGATCGGCGTCATCGTGCTGTCCAACACCGGGTCGTTGGACGGCAGTGGCGCACCGGCCGAACTCGCGACGGCACTGCTCCGGCAGCTCCTCGGCCTTCCGCGGCGGAGCGTCCGCGACGACATCAGCCCGCGCCCCGACAGCTGGAGCAGGATCTGCGGCTGGTACGGCCCGGATCCCGGTCCGGTCACCAACCTGTTCCTCCGTGCTCTCATGGGTGCCGGCGCGGAGGTCGTCGTTCGCGACCGGCAGCTGGTCCTCAAACCGCTGACCCCGATACCGTCGATGCGGCGAGGCTTCCGGCTGCACCCCGACGACCCCGACGACCCCGACGTGTTCAGGATCGACTTCTCCGACGTCGGCGGGCCGCCGCCGCTGCGTGTCGTCTTCAGCGACGGATCTGGGGACACGGCGCCGGCTCCTCGCCTCCTGATGCAGGGGATGGCCCTGCGGAAGCGTCCCGACATACTCAACCCACGGCGGTGGGTGACTGCCGTTCCTCTCGCTGCCGCCGCCGCACTCACCGTCCGCCGCGCGCTTCGGTGACACCCCACCTCGAGCGGCGCGTCGACGTCCGGTGGGCGGCCGGCGGCGGCCGGGTCACCGCGGATCGATCGGGGTGATGATG
>DAIOGQ010000080.1:11667-13972 GCA_036745175.1 Kineosporiaceae bacterium | reverse complement strand
ACGTCCGACCATGGCCTCGAGCACCCCGGTCCACTGCTGCGGGACGGCGCCACGCGCCACGAGCGCGGGGAGGTCGTACCCGCCCGAGCGCAGGACGCGCAGGCTGACGTGGGTCCCGTCCGGTGCGAGCGGTGGAACGACGGCGTGCAACCGGACGCCACCGGGCAGCCGGGCGTCGACCCACGGCATCGCGTCGTCCAGCCGGCGGCCTGCGAGCGTCGCGAGCCGGACCGCGAGCCCGCGCACCGCGCCCTCGCCGTCGAGTCGCAGCTCCGTGCGGCACAGACCCTCGCCTCGGTCGACCCAGACCGAGCCGCCGCCGTTGACGAGGACGTCCGTCACGTCAGGGTCGCAGACGAGCCCGCTCAGCGGACCGAGCCCCCACACGTGGTCGCGGACGCCGTCGACGGCGGCCCGCAGGTCGCCGGCCCCCAGGACTGCGCCGACCGCACCGATCGCCTCGCGGACGTCGCTGGTCAGCGGGGCCGCGCCCGGCACCGCCGCCGAGGTCGCCGCGGACGATGCTCGGACCACGCCGGGCGCACCGCCGCCCGCAGCACCGCCGTCCGGAGCCGGACCGCCCCGACCACCCCCGCCCCGACCACCTGCTCCGCCGATGCCCCGCACACCCGTGCTATCGAGGCCACGGCCACGCTCACGCTCCGCAGCACCGACGTCGTCGGCGCGACGACGGGCCTGGCGCGCCCGGACGTCCCCGACGAGGCGGGCCGGGTCCATCGGCGGCACGGACCCCCGGATCGGGCTCACGCCGCCACGACCTCGGCGATGACGCGGGCGGCGAACCGGGCGAGCGCCCCGCGCGGCCGCACGGCGGCCGCCTCCCCGCGGTCCAACGCGGCCGCGAGCCCGGGCTCGGCCGGGATCGCGGCCGCGAGCCGAAGGCCGAGCAGGTCCGCGACCGCCTCGGCCGGGAGCCCGGTCGGCGCGGGCCCGCGGACGACGAGACGCAGGTCGGCGACACGCCCGGCGACGGTGTCGGCGAGCCGGGCGGCCGCCGCCGCGGCCCGGACCTCGGCCGGCACCACGAGGATCAGAAGGTCGCAGGCGTCGAGCGCCACCGTCTCGGCCGGACCCAGCGCTCGCGGGAGGTCGACGACGGCGAGGTCGGCCTCCCGGACCGCGGCGTCGAGGACCGACCGCATCGCATCACCCGTCGCCGGCTCGTCCGCCCACGCGCCGGCCCGGGCCGGTGTCCCCGGCCCGGTCGCCGGAGCCGGCGGCTGCGGCCCCGACCGCGCGACCGAGGCGAACAACCCTGACGACCGGGCGGCCCGGGCCGACACGGGGCCGGCGCCCCACGACACGAGGTGGACACCGTCGACACGGACGCAGCCGGACGTGAGCAGCCCCGGCTGCAGCCGGCCGCGGACGTCCGCGAGGTCGGCCCAGCGCAGACCGGGCAGGTCCTCCGCGCCGAGCAGCAGGTCGAGCCCGCCGCCGAGCGGGTCGCCGTCGACGAGTACGGTCCGCAGCCGACGGCGCGCGGACGCGAGCGCGAGGGTGACTGCGAGCGTGCTCGCTCCCGCTCCGCCGCGACCGCCGACCACCCCCACGACACGCCCGCCCGCCGGGCCGGACGCAGCGTCCAGCAACCGGTCGAGCAGCCACGGCTCGGCGTCCGGCAGGAGCGCGACATGGTCGGCGCCCACCTCGACGGCGAGCCGCCAGAGGTCCGGCTCCGACGGCGTCCCCGACACGACGACGACCGCGTCCCGGCGGGCGCCCTCCCGTAGCCCCGTCGGATGGCCGTCGGAGAACGGGTCGAGGACGTCGGCCCCGACGAGGACCAACGGCGCCCGCACGAGCGAGGCGGGCAGGCGCCGGCCGGACCACGGCAGGGCCGGTCGGTCGAGCGTCGCCCCGGCCACCGCGGCCAGGGTGCCGAGGCGCTGCGCGAGCACCTCGTCCGCCGTCACGAGGACGACCGGCATCGGCGCGCCGTCCGACGACCCGTCGGCGGGACCCGGCGCCGGCGAGCTCGCGCGACGTTCGGACGGCGCGTCCGGCGGACCGGACGATGAACGGCGCTGACCACGGGACGCGGGCATCAGCGGACCGCCTTGTCTCGAGGGGCCGGGCTGCTCCCGGCCGGTGCCGGCAGCCTGGCCCGGACGACGACGTCCCGCGGCGCAGCGGGCGCGCCCTGTGGACAGTGGGACCAACTGGCGCCCTGTGGACGGGTCGAGCCCGACCGGTCGTCCGGTCTCGGGCCCGGCGGCCGCGTCTCGGCGGCCGCGTCTCGGCGGCCGCGTCTCGGCGACCGCGTCTCGGCGACCGCGTCCGT
>DAIOGQ010000080.1:0-11567 GCA_036745175.1 Kineosporiaceae bacterium | reverse complement strand
GACCGCGTCCCGGCGACCGCGTCCCGGGACCGCATCCCGTGGTCGCTGCGCGCCGTTGCCCGCCCCGAATGTCACCCTCGGTGACCAGCCAGCAGGCGCGCTCGAGCCCACCCCGGACATGCGACGGCCCCCGCTGGGGGGGAGCGGGGGCCGTCTTTGCCGGTCCGGCTCGGGGGGGAGGAGTCGGACCGACGGCACGGCAATGAAGCCGGCGCGGCAAGTGTGTACCCCGGCGACCGTCGAGGCAACTGTCGCAGGACCAGGAACCCTCCGCCGCACCCGCTCCGCAGGCAGATCAACGCAAAACACAAGTAGATAACGATGTCATCTACGGATTCACTTGAGGAACCCACGACCGTGGCCCCTGGCGCCGGCGCCGGCCGTCGGTCCTGCTGCCTATCCTGAGGGGGTGACCAGCGCGCGCCGCAGCGCGGCGTTCTTCGACCTCGACAAGACCGTGATCGCGAGGTCGAGCACCTTCGCGTTCTCCCGCCCGTTCTACGCCGGGGGCCTCATCACACGCAGTGCCGTGCTGCGCGGCGCCTACGCCCACTTCCTCTTCCTCGTCGGCGGCGCCGACCACGACCAGATGGAGCGGATGCGGGAGTACCTGTCGCGAATGGTCACCGGCTGGGACGTCCAGCAGGTCCGCGACATCGTCGCGGAGACCCTCGCCGAGCTCATCGAGCCCGTCGTCTACCGCGAGGCGACCGCCCTGGTCGCCGAGCACCACGCCGCCGGTCGCGACGTCGTCATCGTCTCCTCCAGCGGCAGCGAGGTCGTCGAGCCGATCGGCGCGCTCATCGGGGCGGATCGGGTCGTCGCGACCCGGATGGTCGTGGTCGAGGACCGCTACACCGGAGAGATCGAGTTCTACGCCTACGGTGAGAACAAGGCGGCCGCCGTCCGCCGGATCGCCGAGGAGGAGGGCTACGACCTGGCCGAGTGCTACGCCTACAGCGACTCGGTGACGGACCTGCCCATGCTCGCCGCCGTCGGGCACCCGACGGCGGTCAACCCGGACCGCGGGCTGCGCCGGGAGGCCACCGTCCGCGGGTGGCCGATCCTCGACTTCACCGAACCGGTGACCCTCCGGACACGTGTCGCAGGAGGAGTGCAGCGGGTCGAGACCTGGCGTCGCGAGGCGTGGACCCCCACGCTGGACGTCGTGACGCGTTCCGCGGCGACGGGCATCGCCGTCGGCGTCGTCGTCGGCATCGCCGGCGTCGCGGTGACGGTCGCCTGGGTCGTCGCGCGGCGCCGGGCCGTCGCCGACGCGGAACGGGCCTGACCGGACCGGTCTGACCACTGGGGTCCGACCCGCTGTGGTCCGACCCGCACGAGGACACCAGGAGGTGCCGGGGTGAGCCGCGAGGTCGTCGGCACGGCAGAGGCGGACGCCTCCTCCGCGACGTCCGCGCTCGTGCTCGACCGTCCGGGCCGGCGCCCACGCGCGGTGCGCCGGCCCGACCCCGACGACGCCCGCCAAGGGACGGCCGACGCCCGGCCCGATCCGGACGGCGCGGCCGGGCCCCGTCCGTCGGTCCCTGGCCGCCCGCCGCCCGTCGTCCGCCGCCGTACCCCGCGGCCTGCGATGTCCCGGCGGCGGCGCGTCGCCGTCGTCCTCGTGCTGGCGGCGCTCTCGGGCGCCGCGTTCGGCTGGAACGGCGCGGGTTCCTGGCGCGAGGCGCAGGAGCGCGAGGTGCTCCTGCAGTCCGCGGGAGCCGCCGCCGCCGTCGTCGCGGTCGACGCCTCGGTCGGTGGGCTCGACGCGGTCGACGAGGCCCGCGGCGTGCGCAGCGCCGCGCTCACGGTGAGCATCCTCAACCTCGGCGGTGTCCCGCTGCAGGTGAGCGGCCGCAGCGACTCCCTGAGCGCCGTCCGGATCCGCTTCGTGGATCAGTCCGGCGCCTCCGTCGGCCCGCGTGCCCGGCTCACGATCCGGGTCGTCGTCGAGGTGGCCTGCAGCTCGCCGCAGGCGCTGCGGGTCCCGCCGCTGCAGATCACCTCGCCCGACGGGCTCGTCCGTGACATCCCGCTCGACGCAACCGCCCCCGCGCTCGGAGACCTGTGCACGGAGAACATCAACGGCACCGCCGCACTCATCGAGGGCGCGGCGGCCCGCACCGGCACGGACGTCGGCGACCTCGTCGACGACGGCCGGTTCCGGGTCTCGGTCCGCGCGCCGTCCGGCCGGACGACGAGGGTCGTCGGCGTCCGCGCGGGCGGCCTCGAGCTCGCCGGCGACCCGCTGCCCGCCACCGTCGACGGTACGGCCCGCGTCCTGTGGCTCGAGCAGCCGCGGGCGTGCGACCCGTCGGTGTCCCGATCCGGGCTGCCGCGCTCGCTCGACGTCGACGTGGACGGCGGCTCCGGCCAGACGGCGACCGTCCGCGTCCAGATCGGCGACGCCCTCGCCCGCTGGCTGCTCGAAGGACCCTGCGGCGAGGTGACGCCGTGACACCGCCCGTCCGGCACGCAGCGCTCGCGGAGGTCGACCTCGACGCCGCACTCCCCGACGCGCCCGCGCACCGCCGCCGACCGCTGCTCGCCGCGGCCGCGGTCGTGGCAGTCGGCGCACTCGTCGCGGCGGCGGCGCTGCGCTCGGCGATCACCGACCCGCCGCTGCCGGCGCGTGCGGCCGTCACGGCGTGGGTGGCCCTGCGCGCGGTCGTCCCTGCTGCCGACGGCGGCGAGCCCGCCGTCGACCTCGTGGTGACGATGGCCAACCGCGGCGCGACGGACCTCACCGCCGGTGACCTGACGGTCGGCGGACCGCGGGTCGGCCGGGGCGGGTCGGCGGCCGGCGTCCGGCACCTTCCCGCGGGCGGCGTCGCGACCCTCACGGTGCGCCGGCCGCTCGCCTGCGACACCGGACCGCTGCCCGCCGGACGGCGCGACGCGGGGATCGACGTGGCCGTCCGGGTCACGGCGACGGACGTCGTCACCGCCCTTCCGGTGGGACGCCTCGGCGTCGCCGACGGCGCCTGCCGGACGGCGGCGCGCGAGCTGCCCGACGGCTCCGCCGCTCCGGTGCGGGTCGAGCGGGTGACCCTCGGCGAGCGGGGCGGCCTGCTCCGGGTGGCCGGGCTGCCCCCCCGTGCACGAGTCTTCGAGGTCTCCGCCGACGGCACGGCCGTCCCCGTCCTCGGCTCCCGGCCGGCCCCGACGGCTCCCGGGACGGTGACGCTGGACCTCGGCTTACCGGCCTCGGGCTGCGACGAGCCCGGCACCCGAGGCGTCGTGCCCGTCGGCCTCCAGCTGCGGGTCGAGGCCGAGGGCGGCCTGACCACCCGCTACGCGGCCGTCGGCCCGGCTCTCTCCCGCTGGCTGCTCGCCGCGCACGCCGCCGCGTGCCGGCTCGAGAAGAAGCGGAGCTGACATCCCGTCCGGCCACAGGTCTTCCGCTTCCGGTGCCGCAGGAGTAAACAGGTATGTAACGGACGTGCCCGGCCGGCGGCCAGGCCGGCCGGGCACGACCGCCACGACGGCACGACGATGCGGCACCCACGCGCGACCAGTCCACGAGCGGACCCGTCGCGGCGGGCTTGACCCGTACCGGCGAGTGCAGTTGCGCGCATGATCGCCGCATCGTCGTGCGGGACGGCGGCACCCCCGGGTGCCGCCGTCGGCCGTTGCCGCGACCGATCCGTCTCGCGCCCGGGAGCCGTCCGTCGCGCTCTGGCGCGCTGCGCCGCCCCGGGTCACCATGGGTCGGGTGAGCCGCGAGTCGCTGGGGGCCACGGCACCGGGCGTCGAGGCCGACGATCTCGTGGCCGACCTCGACGACGTCCCGACACCGGCGGACGCCCCGACGACCGGCCGCACGGGCCCCCCGCAGCGCCCTCCGGACGGCCCGGCGGGCACCGGTGACGCCGTCGAACCCGGCACCGGCCGGGCCGCGGGCGGACCGCCGGCCGCCCCGCCCGCCGGACCGCACGGCCCGAGCCGCACCCGTGGCGTCCCGCACCGGCTCGTCGTGGCCCTCGTCGCGCTCGGGCTCGTCGTCGGCGGGCTCGGCGGGGCGACGTCGGTCCGGCAGCAGGCCCAGGCCGAGGCGGACGCCGGGACCCGTGTCGTCCTGGTCCTCGCCGACGACATCGCCCCCCGTGAGGTCGGCGTCCCGCCCCCCGTCGGGGACACGCTCGTCCTGGTGACGGTCGCGATGACGGGCGGCGTCGGCGGCAGCGACGAGGCCGTCGTCGAGAGCCTGCGCACCCCGCTCGGCGAGCTGACGCTCTTCCCCGCCGTCCGGTTCTCGCCGGCAGAGCCCGGCCGACAGACCCTGCTGCGCGGCCGGGTCGACTGCTCCGTCGTGGCGCCGGACGGGCCCGTCGACGGCCGCCTCCTCGCCAGGTCGGTCGCCCGGGTCAGGCCGGCCGGGTCGCGGCGCACCGTCGAGGTGCCCGTGCTCGTGGCCAACCCGACGGGGGGGATCGCCGCGATCCAGCAGCGCTGCGTCCCGCCCGAACCGGAGACGCCCGTCCCCTTCACGGTGAACGGCATGGCGGGTCGCACCGACGGCACGGTCGTCCTCGTCGTCGCGCCGGACGCCGGGCAGCGGTCGGCGCGCAGCCGCACCGCGCCGGTGCGCTTCGGCCTCGTCCGCTACGACTCCGGCACCGCCGACCAGGACCGGCCGTTCGCCGCGCTCGTCCCGCTGCGGGCGGACGCCGGGAGCGCGACGTTCGCGCTGCCCGACACCGCCTGGACGGTGACGACGTCCCCGCCGATGCCCTTCGAGGTCACTGCACCGACGTCCGTCCGGCTGCGGTTCGCCTACACGTGCCCGCGGTCGCCCCGGCGGGGCACGGCTGCCGGGCTGCCGGCCTTCCCGGAGGGCGTCGAGGCCGGCGCGGTCGGCTCCGACGGCGGCGTCACGTCCGGCGTCGCGGGGTGGCAGAGCCAGGCCTTCCTCACCGCGGCGATCGCCGCCGCCGTGACCGCCTGCCCCGCCCCCGGGACCCGCCGTTGACGGCCCCGGCCCCGACGAGCTCGTCCGGAGGGCCGTGAGCACCGCGCGGGCCGGGCCCGGCGGACCGGCCGCGGACGCGCCGCCGCCGCTCGAGGTCGATCTCGACGACGCCGGCGTCGTTCCGCCCGCCCGGCATCCCGCGCGGCGCCGGGCCACGGGGGCGCTCCTCGTCGCCGGGGCAGTCCTGTTCGGTGCCTGGAGCGGGCACGCGAGCGGGACGGCGGCAGGCCGGGAGGCGGGGGCCCGCGAGGCGCTCGCGGGCAGCCGCGTCCTGGTGTGGTTCCGCGGGGACGGCGAGCGGGACGGACCGGGACGCGCCCGGCTCCAGCTCTTCGCGGCGTCCGGCTCGGGGCGGCCACTGCAGCTGCGCCGGGTGCACGTCGGCGCCGACCTGCTCACCCCGGTCCGGCCGCTCGAGGTCCCGGAGGCGACGAGCGCGTCGACGACGGCGGCCGCGCAGGTCACGTGCGGCTCGGCGCGCGAGCTCGAGCTCGTCCGCGCGGCACCGGGCGCGAACCGGACCGGCACGCTCGTGGCGGAGGTCGTCGACGCCGACGGCAGGGAGCGCGAGGTCCCCGTCGCGCTGCTTCCCGACGACGCGTCCTTCCGGACGATCCTGCGGACGGCGGCCTGCCCGGACCCGGGGACCGGTTCGGTCCCGGCCGGGATCTCCATCGTCGCCATGACCGCGCAGGCGGACGGCGGCCTGTCCTTCCTGCTCGAGGCCGGGCCGGACGCCTCCCCCGCCCAGGTCGAGGTCGTCCAGCAGCAGGCCCTCGGCCCGTGGGTCGTGACGACCTCGCCGGACCGGCCGGTCGTCCTGACCCCCGGCGGGCCGCGGCAGACGCTCGTCGCGCGGATCCGGACGACCGGGTGCGTCAACGCCTTCGGCGGCCAGCCGTCGGTCGAGGGACTGCTCGCCCTCGAGGTCCGCACACCCGGCCTCGTGTCGCGGACCCGGCTTCCGGGCTGGGACGCCGGTGCCGTCGGGCAGGCCGCCGCGGAGGCGCTCCGGGCCGGCTGCACGCGCTGAGCGACCTGGTCGACGACACCGACGACGGGCGCCCGAACCGCCCTGACGGTGGGTCGCCGACCGCCTCCCCGAGGCCCCGCAGGCGGCCACTGGGGGTATGACTCCCAGGTCACGGCTGTTGTTCATCATTGCTTGGTCACGATCGGTAGAACTCCCCTAACCTTCAGCCATGGCGGCGATCATCACGGTCCGGTCGCGCGCAGCTGCCGTGCGCCGACCCGTCCTCCTGGGCCTCACCTTCGCCGTCGTCTGCATCGTCGGGTACCTGCTCGTCCTGCCCCGCGCGGGCACCGTCACGAGCCTGTGGTTCCCGCCCGCCGGGCTGACATTCGGCTACCTCGTCGCCGTGGGGCGCCGCGGCCTGCCGGTCGCGCTGCTCGCCGCCGTCGGGGGCGGCCTGCTCGTCGCGCCGGACGAGTACCGCACCGAGCTCGCGACGACGTTGACCGTCGACGTCGCGACCACCCTCTGGTACACCGGCGCCGCCGTCGCCCTGCGCCGGGTCGCCCGGGTTGAGGCCTCCTTCACGACGCTCGCCGCCTTCCTCGTCCTCGGGGTCGCGGTCGCTCCCGGCGGCGCGGCCCTCGTCACGCTGGCGATCGCGGTGCTGTCGGGCGACACCACGACGACCGCCTCGTGGGCCACGAGCGTCGTCGGCGAGGCGACCGCCGTCGTGACGCTGGCGCCGGCGTTCCTGCTCCTCTCGGCGACGGTGTCGACGGGTCGTTCGATCGTCCTGCGGGTGCCGCGCCGGCGGCGGCTGGAGATGGTCGCGCAGTCGTCGGCGATCGTGCTCATGCCGGCCCTGTTCGTGTTCGCGGACGGCGTTCGACCGAGCGAGCTGCTCCTGGCGCCGCTCGCGCTCGCCCCGGTCGCGGCGCTCGCCGTCCAGCGTGACCTCACCCGGGCGGCGCTGGTCCTCGCCGGCTGCGCGGTCGTCCTCGGGGCCGCCGCACAGGCGCGGTTCGGCGTCACCGAGCCGCTCTTCCGGCTCCAGGTCCTCATGTTCGCCGGCGCTGTCGCGACCTGCTTCACCGGAGTCGCGCTCACCCGCGAGGACGGCGACCGACGCAGCGCCGAGATCGACTCGACCCGCTGGCGGGCGATGGCCGAGGTGGCTCCGGCGGTCGTCGCCCGGGTCGACGCGGCGGGCCGCTGGCGGTTCGACGACCGACCGGCGGGGCTGCTCGACACCGGGGCGATCGACGTCATCAACCAGGCCGAGACGCTCCCGGCGCTCGTGCACGCCGTCGCCGCCGGGGTCCCGGCGACCGTCCAGTGGGTCGCGGACGGCGAGACCGGACGGCGCTTCCTCACCCACGTCACCCCGCTGCCGGACGGCGAGCGGCTCGCCGTCACGACCGAGACGACCGCGCTGCACAGCGCCGAGCTGACGATCGCGTGGGAGCGCAGCCACGACCGTGAGACCGACCTGCCCAACCGCGAGCTCCTCGTCGGGACCGCCGACCAGGTCGCGGCGATCGGTGCGGCGTCCGTCGTCGTCGTCGACCTCGACCGCGCCGTCCGGCGCGCGGTCCTCCTCGACGCCGAGCCGGCGCGCGTCGTCCTCGTGCTCGCCGAGCGGGTCCGCCGCCTGATGGACCCCGACGCGCTGGCGGAGGGCCGGGCGCTCGTCGCGCGGCTGGGCGACGACCAGCTCGGCGTCCTCGTGCCGGACGGCGTGACGCACGCCCGGATGCTGGGTGAGCGGATCGTCCGGGTGCTGCGCCAGCCGGTGCCGGTGCCCGGCGGCCGGCTCGCGCTCGCCGCGTGGGCCGGGGTCGCCGCGGTCGACACCGTTCGCGGTGCGCGGGACTGCCTCGACCGGGCCGCCGCCGCGCTGGAGATCGAGAGCGACCACGGGCAGGGCCACGTGAGCGTCCTCGACGCCCTGACCGTCTCGACGTCGACCGAGCGGGCCCGGCTCGTCGGCGACGTCGTCGAAGCGGTCGGCCGCGGCGAGCTCGAGGTCGTCTTCCAGCCCGACGTCGACCTCGTCGACGGCCGGCTCACGGGGGTCGAGGCACTCGTGCGGTGGCGGCGCCGCGAGGGGTTCACCGCGGCGACCGACCTGTTCGTCCGGCTCGCCGAGGAGGCGGGCGCCGTCCAGGGGATCGACGCGTGGGTGATGGAGGAGTCGCTGCGGGCGATGGGCCGGTGGCGCGCCGAGCACCACGCGGACGGCCTCGAGCTCGGGCTGAACGTCAGCGCGTTCTCGCTGACCGACGACCTCCCAGAGCGGCTCTTCGACGCGTGCATGCGGCACGGCGTCCCGCCGGAGGTCGTGCGGCTCGAGGTCACCGAGACCGCGCTCGTCGATGACTCGAACGCGCCGGCGGTGCTGCGCCGGGTGCGGCAGCGCGGTTGCCGGGTCGCGCTCGACGACTTCGGTACCGGGTACGCGACGCTGTCGCGGCTGCACCGGCTGCCGGTCGACGTCCTCAAGCTCGACCGGTCGTTCCTCACGCCGATCACCGAGGAGGTCGCGAGCCAGGCGCTCGTCTCGCTCGTCCTCGGGCTCGCCGGACCGCTGCGGGTCGAGGTACTCGTCGAGGGCGTCGAGACCCGGGCCCAGCGCGACCTGCTCGTCGACCTCGGCTGCCGACGGGCGCAGGGCTACCTGTTCGCCCGGCCCTCACCGGCGGCGACCATCGACGCGCTCCTCGCTCGGGGCGGCGTCCTCGCGCCGGACGCCGCGGGCGTCAACGGCTGAGAGCCGCACCGACCGGCGGACGCCGCGGACTCGCCGGCCCGGTCAACGACCGAGCCGCCCCGCCTGCACCGCGTCGCAGACCGCGCGGCCCTCGACGGCGCCGCCGACGACGGCCCGCGCGAAGAGCGTCAGCCACGACCGGACACCGTCCGCCGAGCCGGAGGCGTAGGTCGCGAGCGTGAGCGGGTAGTTCGGCCCGGCGGCCAGCAGCGGGACCTCCCAGACAGCGACACCCGTCGGGTCGAGCCCACGGCCGGTGACGACGGCACGGCACAGGGCGCGCGCGACGACGCCGTTCGCGGCCACGAATGGCCGGGCCGTCATGACCTCGGCGTGGACGAGCGCTGCCACGACGAGCGCGGGCGTGTCGGCCGGGGCTCGCAGCAGGGCGACGAGTCCCGCCAGCCGGGCGGCGAGCTCGTCGCCGCCGTCCGGCGCCGGGACGGCCTCGTCGGGTCCGGTGAGCAGGTCGGCGCCGTCGCCGGGGGCCTCGCCGGCGCGCCGCGGGCGGCCGAGGGCCTCGTCCTGCACGAGGCCTGCTGCCGCCGCGACGTGCAGCCGCGCGAGCGCCTGGAGCGGTGCGGTCGACCACACTCCGGTGAGCCGCGCCGCCTCGGACGCCGCCCGCAACGCCCCGGACGCCGTCCGGCCGACCGGATCGTCTGGCAGGGTGGACGCCCCGCGCGCGGCGTCCCGGACGAGGTCGACGGGGAACCGGGCTCCCGCGAGCGCCGCGGACGCCCGGACCGCGCGGATGCCGGCCTCGGCCCGCGCCTCCTCGGTCCGCCGCCGCAGCGCGTTGTGCCAGCGCAGCTCGGTGCAGGCCGCCCGCGCCGCGTCGACCGCCTCGGGCACACCGGGCAGCGCCGCCATCTGCGCCAACGCGGCGGAGGTCTCGGTCGCGGGGCCGGTCGCGGGGCCGGTCGCGTCGGCGTCAGGCGTCACATCGACCGACCCTAGCCCGCCCCGGGATCGCCTCACCGAGAGCCGTGCACGGCCGGCCTCCGTGAGGCGACGCCGGGCTCTGCCCTCACAGGTGACGGCCCGCGCCCTTGCTCTGCCCTCAGATCCGAGGGCAGAGCAGTCAGGGACGGTCCCGTCGAGCCCAGGACGGCACGTCACACCCAAGATCGTGGGGGATCCGACGGCAACCTGCCGCGCGATCTCCCACAATGAGCCGGTCAACGACTACGAGGCGACGTCGACCCGGGCGGTGACGAGGCAGGCGGGCGGGACCTCTGCCCTCAGATCCGAGGGCAGAGCAAAGCGTCCGGGGCAGGCCCGGCGCTGTCTCGCCGACGCCCGCACGGGGCGCTGGCAGCGCGCTGCGCGCCGTTCCGCCCGCGCCCGCCGCCCAGTAGCGTGCGCTCGTGTGACCTCAGGCGTGCTCGGCCCGTGGGCGGTGCTCACCGCCGGCACGGCTGTCGTCGCACTCGTCGCCGTCGTCATCGCCCGGACGGTACTGCGCGGCCGAGACCTCGGCACCCCGACGGACCGCGCAACGTTCGCCACCCTCCATACCGCCTCGCTCGCCGCCCCGCACCTGCGCGAAGGTCTCACGCCGACCGGCGCGAGTCGGGCCGCGAAGCACCTGCGCACCCTGCTCGGCGCCTCGGCCGTCGCGCTCACCGACGCCTCGACGACGCTCGCGTGGGACGGCGCCGGCAGCCACCACTCCCAGGCCGCAGCCGTCCACGCGGACCAGGTGCTGCGGACCGGGCGCACCGCCGTCCTCGACGGCGCCCAGATCGCGTGCGGCGCCCCCGACTGCCCGATCCGGACGGCGGTCGTCTCGCCCGTCACGGGCGAGGACCGGGTCGTCGGCGCGCTCATCGCCTACGGTCCCGGGGCGACCGCGGGCCTCGTCCGGGCCACCGACGAGGTCGCCGGCTGGGTCTCGGCGCAGGTCGAGCTCGCAGCCCTCGACCGGTCGCGCACCCGGGCCGTCGAGGCCGAGCTGCGGGCGCTGCGGGCCCAGATCAGTCCGCACTTCGTGTACAACTCCCTCGCAGCCATCGCGAGCTTCGTCCGGACCGACCCCGAGCGTGCCCGCGAGCTGCTTCTGGAGTTCGCCGACTTCACCCGCTACGCCTTCCGCCGCGGCGGTGAGTTCACCACCCTCGCCGACGAGCTGCGCAACATCGAGCGCTACCTGGTCCTCGAGCAGGCCCGCTTCGGCGAACGACTCCAGGTCCAGCTCGTCGTCGCACCCGAGGTCCTTCCCGTCGCCGTCCCCTTCCTCGCCGTCCAGCCGCTCGTCGAGAACGCCGTCCGGCACGGCCTCGACGGCAAGACCGGGATCGGGCACATCACCCTCGGCGCGCAGGACGAGGGCTCCGAGGCGTACATCTGGGTCGAGGACGACGGCGTGGGCACCGATCCCGAGCTCGTCCGACGGGTGCTCGCCGGGGAGTCCGAGGCGGACTCCGTAGGTCTGGGCAACGTCGACGCCCGGCTGCGCCAGGTCTTCGGTGACGACCACGGGCTCGTCGTGGAGACCGCGCCCGGCGCGGGCACCAAGGTGAGCTTCCGGGTGCCGAAGTTCGCACCCGGCGTCCGGGCCGGGTGAGGGCATGAGCCGCGAGGTCACCGGCACCGGCCCGGACGACGAGCCGCCGTCCCGGCTCGGCGCCCTCGCCCGGTCGCCGCGGGTCCGGACGGCCGCAGCCACCCTCGCGGCCCTCGCCGTCCTGACCGGCGTCGCCGTCCCGCTGACGACCGGCGGCCCGGACCGACCCCCGACGGCGGTCCGCCCCACCGACCGCCCCACCGACCGCCCCACCGACCGCCCCACCACGACGGACCTGCCCGTCGGCGAGGGCCTCGTCGCCGTCCTCGTGCCGGCC
>DAIOGQ010000079.1:3266-14060 GCA_036745175.1 Kineosporiaceae bacterium | reverse complement strand
CCTCAACGGCTACTACGCCATGTGGTACGCCCGGTCACGGTTCAACACCGACGACTACAGCCGGATGGGCCGCCAGCGGTGCCTGCTCGGCTACGTGCTCGACCAGACCGACCCGGTCGACGTCGTCCGGAGCTTCCCGGAGATCGCCAAGGCTGCCAAGAGCAACATCCGCACCGGCATCTCGGTCGACCAGCTCGGGCCATGGGCGGACCTCGCCATCCGGGTGAAGGAGGGCGGCGTCAGCAGCCTCGCCTTCACGAACAAGATCATCTCGACCGGCAGCCCCGACTACGCGTTCATCCAGGAACGGGTCCAGGCCGCGCTCACCGCGCCCCCGCCGGCCGCCACACCGTCGGCCACCGCCTCGGGGAGCCCGAAGCCGAGCAAGAGCGCGTCGGGCGAGCCGTCGCCGTCCGCGACCGCCGCGGTCGACCTGCAGCAGGCGAACAGCCTCAAGGACGTGTGCGCCCCCATCGGGTGACGCCCTCTGGTGCTCGCCGTCCGACTCGTGCTCTGTCCGACTCGTTCTCGCCGACCGGCCGGATGGTGCACCCAGGCGGCCGGCCGTCGGCAGCCTCAGCTCGGCTGCAGCGACGCCGCGATCTGTCCGCGGAGCGCGAGCAGTGCCGGCATGAGCCCGACCCCGACCGCACCCACGAGGACGCCCTCGCGCTCGTACCCGGCCACGAACTCAGCGTCCAGGTCGCCCTCGAGGAGCCGGACGGAGTCGGCGATGCCCAGCGAGCCGAACGACTGCAGCCGCTGACCGTACTGGTCGCTCCAGAACGACGGCACGGGCGCGAACGGCGCGGGGTCGAGCTCGCCACCGGACAGCCCGGCGACGAGGGCGGGCGCGGCCCGCCTGGCGGTGTCGGTCGGGATGCTCCAGTGCTCGACGCGCCGCGGCACGTCGTCGACCAGGGCGTTCGGGAACCGCGCGACGTCGCCGACCGCGACGACGTCCGGACGCGCGACGCCGTCGACGTCGAGCGCGCGCAGCCAGCCGTCGGTGCGCACCCCGTCACCGATGTCGAGCGGCGTCGAGGCGAGGAAGTCGGTGTTGGGCACACAGCCAAGGGCTTCGACGACCACGTCGGCCGGCAGCCGGGCGCCGTCGTCGAGGACGACCGCGCCGACCCTGGTGCCGTCGGTCTGCGCGGGCTCGACGTGCGCAGGCAGCCGCCCGAGGTGCAGCCGGACGCCGTGCGCCTCGTGCCGTCGGCGCATCGCGCCGCCGACCTCGAGACCGAGCGGCCGCTGCATCGGGACCTCCTCGGGGGCCACCACGGCAACCTGGCACCCGAGCCCCACGGCGGTCGCGGCGACCTCGCAGCCGATGAAGCCGGCGCCGATGACGACGACGCGGGCGCCCGGGCGCAGGTCGGCGCGCAGCGCGGCGGCGTCCTCGAGGGTCCGGACGGCGTGCCGGCCGCCCTCGGGGGCGGGCAGCGTGAGCCGGCGGACACGAAGCCCGGTCGCGACGACGAGGCCGTCGAAGGCCAGCACGGAGCCGTCGGCGAGCACGACCTCTCTCGTCGTCAGGCTCGCCTCGGCGACCGGCGTTCCGAGCCGCCACACGACGTCGTCGACGCTCTTGCGACGACGGAACTCGAGCGAGGAGAACGGGACGTCGCCCGCGAGCGCCTCCTTCGACAGCGGCGGTCGGTTGTACGGCAGGTGCGGCTCGTCGCCGACGACGACGATCTCACCGGCGAACCCGGCGGCGCGCAGGCCCTCGGCCGCCCGCAGGCCACCCAGAGACGCCCCCGCGACGACGACCCGCTGCCCGCCCACGCCGTCAGTCCTCGACGGTGATGGCCTGGAGCGGGCAGACGTCGGCGGCCTCCTCGACGCGGTCACGCAGACCCTCGTCGAGCTCGCCGGCCTCGTAGACGAGCTTGCCGTCGGGGTCGAGCTGGAAGACCTCGGGCGCGGCGAAGACGCACTGCCCGTGGTCGGCGCACTTGTCGCGGTCGACGACGACCTTCACAACGATCTCCTCGGGTCCGGGGGGAGGGGCCGGCTGGCCGGCGGATGACAAGCCTGACAGGTGGACGTGCCGGTCGCGGTGACGCGCGCGGGACGCGCGGCCATCAGCCGGCAGGGGCCGACACGGACGCCGCCGCGCCGGCGGTCCACCCCGACTCCGGGCGGTCGAACCAGATGTGCACCTGGCCCGTCCCGACGGAGTTCTCGTACTCGCTGAAGCGGCGACCGGGGGCCGTGCACCGGCCCTCCCCGAGCGCGCCGATCATCATCAGGTAGTGGCCGAAGCGGGCCTCGGGCCGGTGCCGCAGGAACTCCGGCATCGTGTCGAGCACGCGCGCGTGGTCGCCCGCGGCGAACCAGTCCATCCGCTCGACGTCGGCCGCGTAGGCCTCGGGCGTGAAGATGTGCTCGACCCCGGCCGCCTCGTGGTCGCGGATCACCTGGAGCGGCCAGAACGTGTGGCTCAACGCGCCGGACGCGAGGAGGACGACCTTGCGGTCCGTCGCCGCGATCGCCTCCGCGAGCGCACGACCCAGGCGCAGGTTGTCCTCGGTCGTCGCCGTCTGGCAGACGCCGATCGAGACCCAGCGCTTGTCGGGCAGGCCCCGGCCGAGGAAGTGCCAGAGGTTGACGGTCGCGTAGAAGATCGGCAGGTAAGGATCGTCGATCGGCGTGATCCAGGTGCCGTTCGGCTCCGCGCGGGACGCGAGCGCGTACGCGAGCTCCGGGTCGCCGGGGAAGTCGTACGGGATCCGGCACATCCCGCGGGGCAGCTCCTCGGAGGTGAAGAGCCCGGCCCGCCGGTCCTGTGCCGTGACGACGAACTCCACCGTGGTCGCCCAGTGCGAGTCGAGGACGACGACGGTGTCGTAGTCGAGGCTGTCGAAGACCTCCGTGCGCAGTCGTTCCAGGCCCGCGACGAGGGTGCTGTCCTCGCCGTTGTTCAGCTCGCGGCGGGTCTCCTCCGCGAGCATGATCGTCGGCACGTGGGCCAGCAGGCCCGCACCCACAACGTCACCCATGACCACTCCTCCTCGATCCACGCCGCTCGACGGGTCCCCCGGACGGCCCGCGGGCCGGGTGCCGCGGCGGCTGCGACCGCTCGGCGGCTGCCACTGCCGGACGGCTGCCACCGCAGGTACCCATGGTGCGGCCCGGTCGACCGTGCCGCACTTCCCTCGAGACGCACGGCCGATCGTTTGTTCCCGAACGATATGGTGCCCGGCGGCCGACGGTCAAGGGCCGGCGACGTGCCGGACGGATCCGTGGCCGCCGTCGCCTGGACGCGACGGGGGTCGCCGGCAGTAACGTCGCGCCCACGCGACAAACTGGCTGGATCAGGGCGTCGCCGAGCACGGACGTCGACCGGGCCCCTTGTGGCCCCGCTCACCACCTCGTATTGTTCGGACCCAAACAACCGTCCTGGAGGGGCAGTGGCTGACCACTCGATCGATCTCGACGGCGTTATCGAGAACCTGCGCAGTCAGGGAATCGATGTCGTGCGCGTGTCGTACTCCGACATGATCGGCGTCGACCGTGGCCGCGACGTCCTCGTCGACGAGCTGCCCACGGCGATGGGCCACGGCCTCGCGTTCTGCCGGGCGATCTTCCACACCACCCCGCAGGGCGACGTCGTCCCGGTCGCGGGCGGGCTGGACGCCGGCCTGCCCGACGTCAAGGTCGTCCCCGACCTCAGCACCCTCGTCGCCCTCCCCTGGGAGCCCAACACCGCGTGGGCCATCGGCTCGGTGAGAGGTCCGGACGGCACCCCGCACAGCGAGAGCCCTCGCGCGGTCCTCACGCACGTCGAGGACCTGCTCGCCGAGCACGGTGTCCGCGGCGTCGTGGGCCCCGAGCTGGAGTACTACCTCCTGGAGCCGGACACGTCCGAGCGCGGCTGGAAGCGGTACGCCGACGCGCCCGGCAACGTCTACGTCGTCGGGTCGAAGGGCGACCCGCGCGGGCACCTCATCAGGACGCTGCGCCTGCTGCGCGACGCCGGCCTGCGCGTCACCGCGGCCAACCACGAGTTCTGCGGCGGCCAGTTCGAGATCAACCTGAACCACTCCGCGGCCATGGACGCGGCGGACCGCTCGTTCCGGCTCAAGTCGGCGATCCAGGAGATCGCCCGGCTCGACGGCCTCCTCGCGACGTTCATGGCCAAGCCGTTCAACGACGAGGGCGGTTCGGGCTTCCACCTGCACACGTCGTTCGTCGACGAGGCCGGTCACAACGTCTTCGGCGACGCCGCGGGCGAGCACGGGCTGTCCAAGCTCGGACACTCGGCCGTCGCGGGCGTTCTCGCGCACGCCGGCGCGCTCACCGCCCTGCTGAACCCGACGATCAACTCCTACAAGCGGTTCGGGCCCGACACGCTCGCACCGTGGCTCGTCGACTGGGGCCTGGACAACCGCAGCGCCATGGTCCGGATCCCGCCGGAGCGCGGCGAGGGCTCGCGGATGGAGGTCCGGCTCGGGGACGCGACCGCCAACCCCTACCTCGCCGTCGCCGGCACCCTCGCGGCCGCCTATCTCGGCATCCGCGACGGCCTCACCCCACCGGCGGCCCTCGAGGGCTACGGCTACAACCCCGAGGGCGCGCCGATGCTGCCGCAGCGGCTGCCCGACGCGCTCGACGCCCTCGAGGCCGACACGGCGCTGCGCGAGGTGCTCGGCGAGGAGTTCTGCACCTCCTTCGTCACGTACAAGCGCAACGAGGTGGAGCGGTTCGAGCGGCACGTGACGGACTGGGAGTTCACCGAGTACGCGTACCACCTCTAGACCCCGGGAGCGCAGATGACCGCAACGCCCGTCGACACCCCCTCCGGGTCGGCCGCCGCCGGCACCGACCTGTCCGACCTCGACCTGTTCACCGGCGGACCGCCGTGGGCGGCCTTCGACGCGCTGCGTCGTGAGGACCCATGCCACTGGAACGCCGAGGCCGCGCCGAACAAGGGGTTCTGGTCGGTCACCCGGCACGCGGACATCGTCACCGTGACCCGGGACGAGACGACCTTCTCGTCCGAGATCGGCGCGGTGAACCTCGAGGAGCTCGACACCGACCAGCTCGAGGTCCGCAAGTCGATGCTCGAGACCGACGGCGCGCGGCACTTCGCTCTGCGCCGTCTCCTGCAGCGCGACTTCTCGGCCCGCGCGCTCGCGCAGTACGAGACGTTCCTGCGCGGCCTCACCGCGACGACGCTGGACTCCGCCCTGCCCAAGGGGACGATCGACTTCGTCCACGAGGTGAGCGCGGACTTCCCGATCCGGGTGCTCGTGCGTCTGCTCGGCATCCCGGACGACCACGCCGGCCAGCTCATCGCATGGGGCAACCGGATGGTCGGCAACACCGACCCCGACGAGGCCGACGTGCTGCTCGACTCCCCCGAGAGCGAGCAGTACCGCAACCTGCCGTTCCGCTCGCCGGCGGCGCTCGAGGTGTTCGCCTACGGCGACGAGCTCGCCCGGCAGCGCCGCGGCGGCGACGGCGACGACCTCGTGAGCAAGCTCGTGAACCGGGTGCCGGAGGACGGCGTCGCGCTGTCGGAGCGCGACTTCCACAACTACTTCCTCCTGCTCGTCGTCGCCGGCAACGAGACGACGCGGCACACGATCACGCACTCGATGAAGGCCCTCATCGACCATCCCGAGGCGTTCGCGACGCTCAAGGAGCGCCCCGAGCTGCTCCCGCAGGCGGTCGAGGAGTTCCTCCGCTGGGCCTCGCCCGTCTACCACTTCCGCCGCACGGCGGCGAAGGACGTCGAGCTGCACGGCAAGCGCGTCAGGGCCGGCGACAAGGTCGTCGTCTGGTGGGCGTCCGGCAACCGCGACGACTCGGTCTTCGACGACCCGTACCGTTTCGACATCACCCGGGACGCACGCGAGCACATGGCGTTCGGCAAGGGTGGTCCGCACCTGTGCCTGGGCAACCAGCTCGCGCGGATGGAGATCCGGATCATGTTCGAGGAGATCCTGCGCCGGGTCGACTCGGTGAGCCAGATCCAGCCGCCGAAGCGCGTGCGGAGCAACTTCGTCAACGGGATCAAGGAGTACTGGGTGCAGGTGGCCGGCCGGTGACGGTGACGGGCCGGCGCCGGGCGCTGCTCGTCGAGCACGACGCGTACACCCGCCCCGCGCTCGTGGGCGAGGCCCTCGAGAGGCGCGGGTACGACGTCGTCCGGCGTCTCGTCGTCCCGGAGGACCGCTTCCACGACCCGGGGGTCGACCACGAGTTCCCCGACCCGCGGGAGTGGGACCTCGTCGTGCCGATGGGCGCGCCGTGGTCGGCCGACGACCACGCGACGATCGGCTCGTGGCTCGTGCCGGAGCTCGAGATGCTGCGACGGGCGCACGCCGAGGGCGTGCCGGTCCTCGGGATCTGCTTCGGCGGCCAGGCCCTGTCGGTCGCGCTCGGCGGCGGCGTGACCCGGGCGCCCGGCTGGGAGATCGGCTGGACGGACGTCGCGACGTCCGACGAGACCCTCGTCCCGCACGGGCCCTGGTTCCAGTTCCACAAGGACGCCATGGTCCTGCCGCCCGGCGCGCTCGAGGTCGCCTGCAACGCCCACTGCTCGCAGGCCTGGGCGATGCGCCGCACGCTCGCCGTCCAGTTCCACCCCGAGGTCACCCTCGACGTCCTCGACCTCTGGCTCGACAACGGCGGCGCCGCGGTCGTCGAGTCCCAGGGCCTGAACCTCGAGCAGCTACGGACGTCGACGCTCGTCGCCGAGGACGGCGCCCGCCGCCGGACCGCCACGCTCGTCGACGCGTTCCTCGACCGCATCGCCACCGCCTGACAGGGCTTGCCGAGCTGCCGCCCCCCGCGTTCGCTCATGCTCCCGTTGTGCACCTCCGGCAGGTCCTCCGGCGCCGGATTCCGGTACCCGCCGGGAGCATGAGCGGACGCCGTGGGCCGGCGTCGGGGCGGTCAGCCGGCCGCGTCGAGCAGGGCGTCGAGGGACCGCTCCACCCAGGTCGCCAGCGGCTCGCCCGCCCCGGCGTCCAGCCAGGCCCGGATCCCGAGCACGAGGGCGGCGACGGCGGCCGAGGCGGCGACCTGGTGACGCAGGGTCGGACCTGCCACGCCCGCACGCCCGGCCAGGGCCATCGCGACGTCCTGCGCCGTGCGCATCTGCTCGGCCCACATCCGGGCCTCCAGCGACGGCACCCGCAGCGCGATCCGGGTCCGCGCGGCCACCGCCTGCTCGGCCTCGGCGTCGACGTACCCGAGCCCCTCGACGAGGGCGTTGCGGATCGCGACGAGATCGCTCTCGGGCTGCGGACGGGACGCGATGAGCCGCCACAGCATCGGGTCGTAGTCGTCCGCGAGAAGGAGGTCCTCCTTGGTCGGGAAGTACCGGTAGAGGGTGCGGGGCGAGACGTCGGCGGCCGCGGCCACCTGCTCCAACGTCGTCGACTCGTACCCCTGCGCCTCGAACAGCCGTAACGCATGCGCCCGCAGCGACTCACGCGTGCGCGCCTTCTTGCGCTCGCGCAGCCCCATCGGGCTCGCGGACTGCGGCGGTGACGTCGTTCGGCCCGGCCGGCCCGGCGACGCGTCCACGGTCACCCTCCTCCTCCCGCCCGGTCCCGTCCCTTGCGGTCGGCAGGCCGTCGTCCGACGCTACCGCCAGCACCCACCGCAGCGCCGCGGCGGCGACGACGCAGATCGCGCCGGTGGCGAGGAACGTGACACGCAGGCCGTCTGCGAACGCGGCGTCCGCGGCCTGCAGGACCGCTGCACCGGCGGCGTCCGGCAGGGCGGCCGCGACGAGGTGCGCCCCGGGGAAGGAACCCGTGACGGCGTCGCGGGCCGGCGCCGGCAGCCCGGCCAGCCCGGACGTCGCGGCGCCGGCGTCGAGCGACGCACGGTAGACGGCGGTGTGCAGGCTGCCGAGAACCGCGACGCCGAGTGCACCGGCGGTCTGCCGTGCCGTGTTGTTGACCGCCGACCCGATCCCCTCGACGGCCGGTGCGAGTGTGCCGAGGACGGCGTTCATCGTCGGCACCAGGGTCAGGCCGACGCCGAGCCCGGTGACCCCGAGCGCCGTCCCGACCCCGGCGTAGGACGCCTGCGGGTCGAGCAGGGCGAGGACGGCCAGGCCTGTGGCGGTGAGGAGCAGCCCGAGGGTCGCGGCGGGCCGGAGGCCGAGCCGGTCACCGAAGCGTTCGGCGAGCAGGCCGGCGACGATGAGCGCGCCCATGAAGGGCATGAGCTGCACGCCGACGGCGGACGTGCCCTGGCCACGCACGAGCTGCAGCTGCATGGGGAGCAGGAAGAGCAGGGCTGTCATGGCCGCGGTCGGGATGCAGACGACCACGGTCCCGCGCCAGAAGACCGGCCGGGCCAGGAGCACCGCCGGCACGAGCGGGGACGCCGCCCGCCGTTGCCGGACGACCGCCGTCGCGTAGCCGGCGGCCGACGCCGCGAGCAGGACGAGCGTCTGCGCTGCGAGCCAGCCCTCGACAGGTGCCTCGACGAGCGCGTAGACGAGCGCCGTCGTCCCGCCCATCGCACCGACGAGCGCGACGAGGTCGAGCGGGTCGCGCCGCCGAGCCTCGGCACGGGGCAGGAGGACGAACGCCGCGACCAGCGAGACGGCGACGACGGGCACGGTGACGAGGAACACCGAGCCCCACCAGAACCGCTCGAGCAGGACGCCGCCGACGATCGGCCCGAGCGGGAGACCGAGCCCGACGCACGCGACCATGACCGTGACCGCCCGCTGCCGGTGCCGTCCGTCGAAGAGCGACGGGACGATCGCCATGGCGATCGGGAGCACGAGGGCCGCGGCGAGGCCCATGCCGACCCGGGCCAGGACGAGCCCGGTGACGTCGTCGGCGCGTGACGCCGCGAAGGACGTCGCCCCGAAGGCGGACAGGCCCCCGAGGAGCACCCGGCGTCGGCCGAACCGGTCCCCGAGCCAGCCGGCGGGAAGCATGGCGCCGGCGAAGGCGAGCGCATACCCGTCGACGACCCACTGCAGGTCGGACGCCGTCGCGCCGAGTGCCACCCCGAGGGTCGGGAGCGCGACGTTGAGGACCGTGAGGTCGAGCCCGATGACGAGCACGGCCGCGGCCAGGGCACCGAGGGCACCCCACGAGCGGACGGACGGGCGGATGGACGGGGGCTGTGTGGTGGGCCTGGTCTGAGCGATGGGCATCCGAACCACCTCCGCCTCAAAAATGACAGTAACTGCCAAGTGCGGTCAAGCCGTTTTTGACAGTGACTGTCACTCTGCTCGAAGGCTGGTGGCTGCCATCGCGCTCGCCCTAGACTCCGCGCGCCTGCGATCCGGGAAGAAACGGTCAATCAGGAAGGACCATCCGTGGCTCAGTACGAAGCTGAGGACGCCCCGAGGCTCGGTGGCGGTCAGAAGCTCACCCTGCTCGACGCGACCGCCCAGTCCATCGGGTTCGTCGGACCCGTGTTCTCGATCGCGTTCCTCGTGCCCCTGCTCGTCGGGATCATCTCCGCGACCGGACGCGGCGCGGGCAACGCCGCCCCGCTGGCCGTCGTGCTCGCCTCGATCGGCGTCCTCGGCCTCGGCTGGATCATCTCCGAGTACGCCCGGCGCATCTCCGCCGCCGGTTCGATCTACGACTACATCAGCGACGGCCTCGGCCCGAGGGTCGGTGGCACGTTCGGTCTCGTCTACTACGTCGGCATCCTGGGGCTCGGAGCGGGCCTGTCCGTGCTCATCGGCGGGACGATCCACGACACGCTCGAGGGCGAGTTCGGCAACGCGCTGCTGTCCGAGGGCCTGTGGGACGTCGTCGTCCTCGTCCTCGTCGCGGCGATCCTCTACTTCGGCGTCGCCGTGTCGACCCGCGCCCAGCTGGTCCTCGCACTGCTGTCGATCGCGACGGTCTTCCTCTTCGCGGTCTACGTCATCATCCGGGTCGGCGGCGACAACGACGTCGTGCAGGCGCTGTCCCCCTCGTCCTCCCCGACCGGGATGAGCGGCGTCCTCTTCGGCGTCCTCTACGGCGTGCTCCTGTTCACCGGGTTCGAGACGTCCGCCAACCTCGGTGAGGAGACCGCGCACCCCAAGCGGGACATCCCGCGCGCCGTCCTCATCAGCGTGCTCCTCGTCGCCGGCTTCTACTTCGTCGTGTCCTACGCGCAGGTGGCCGGCTTCGGCTTCGACCTCGACCGGATGGCGGAGAACGCGGGCGCTCCGTTGTTCGCCCTCGCCAGCCCGTCCGAGGCGGGCGGCTTCGGCTCCGACCTCGTCCGCCAGCTGCTGGAGATCGTCGTCGTCCTCGACATGCTGGCGGTCCTGATCGGCGTCTCGGTCGCCGGATCGCGCGGTCTGTTCGCCCTCGCGCGCGACGGTCGCCTGCCCGCCACGCTGGCCCGGGTCTCACCGCGGAGCACCCCGCTCAACGCGACGATCCTGGTCCTGCTCGTCTACGTCGCCGTCCTGTTCGTGACGCTCTTCGTGCCCTCGTTCGTGGCCCTGCCGGAGCTGCCGCACTACTTCGCGGTCTTCTCGTGGTTCTCCACGCTCGGCAGCTTCAGCCTCGCGGCGATCTACCTCGTGCTGTCGCTCGGGGCGCTGCGCGGACTGTCGGACCACCCGCGGATCTGGGCGGTATGGCTCGCCGTCCTCGTGAGCGTGCTCGTCACCGGCGCTGCGATCTTCGGTGCGGTGTACAAGGTCCAGGCGCCGACGATCTACGCCGTCTGGACCGCGATCGGCGTCCTCGTCGTCGGCGTGATCCTGTCCTTCGTCGCCCCCGGCCGGCCGCCGACCGGCCACGAGTGGGACGACCTGACCGAAGCCGACCAGGGCCCGATGAA
>DAIOGQ010000079.1:0-3166 GCA_036745175.1 Kineosporiaceae bacterium | reverse complement strand
TCGCCGGCGGGCCGGACGGCGCCGAACGGCGCGTTCCAGAAGTCCCCTTCCCGCGGCGTCCACGGCGCGACGTAGGCGTAGGGCGTCGGGTGGAACCCGTCGCCCGGCGAGAGCCCGTAGTTCACCTCGTCGACGGCGATGCCGACGTCGAAGTGCTCGGGCCACAGGATCGGCGCCGCGTCGGGCGCGAAGGCCCGCAGCGCCTCGGCGCCCCGCTGCCAGCAGTCCGCCAGGTACTCGGCAGCGGCCGGGTCGACGACGACCGCCTCGTCCGGGTCCACCCCGGCGAGGTCGGTGTAGACGCCGACGGGAGCGCCGACGTCCACGCCCGCGGCACCGGCCAGCTCGCGGTACGTACCGGCCAGCGGCGCGCTGCCGCCCTCCCAGTGCAACGTCGCCCCGTCGACCCGCAGCGGCAGCCGCAGCCCGCGGAACCCGCCCGGGACCACGACGAGCCGGATCGTGTCGAAGCGACGGTGCTGCGGGCCGGCGACGACGAGCTCGGCCACCCCGTGGAGGGAGCGACGCGTGGTCCGCAGCGTGTCGACGTCGATCTCCGTGTCCATGGCGGACCTCCTCGATGTGATGTAACGATCATCGCCCTTGGCGGGACGTCTCGTACGTCGTCCCCCGACAGACCGGGAGCGTTACATGGACACCGCAGCGCACGTGCCGATCGCCCGCCTCGACGACCTCGCCCAGGACCAGCCGGCGCCGGCCGAGGCCGACGGGCTCGAGCTCGTCCTCGTCCGCCGCGGGGACGAGGTCCACGTCTTCGAGGGCCGCTGCCCGCACCGAGGTGCGCTTCTCGCCGACGGCCGGGTCGAGGGCGCCGACCTCGTCTGCGGGGTGCACGGCTGGGACTACCGGCTCGACACCGGGATCTCGGCGTACAACCCGACCGAGCGGATCCACAAGTTCGCCAGCCGCGTCGTGGACGGCGAGGTGCTCGTCGACAAGGCCGACCTCGTCGGCTACCGCTCGGTACGACCGGGCCGCGCCGTCACCTCGACGTACGACCGGCTCTTCGACGATCCGCACCAGGACACGGCCGAGGAGCCGTACGTCACCGAGATCCACGCGTTGGCACGCAACGGGTTGAGCGGCGCCCACGGCAGGGTCGCAGCGATGGGGGTGCCGCGCACCGACCTGCCGAGCTGGGACGACCTGCAGATCCTCACCGCGCAGCTCCACCGGTTCCCGATGCTCGACGACGCTCCGGTCGACACGTCGGTGACGATCGGGCCGGGCGCAGCCCGGCCGCTGCGGCTCGACATCCCCGTCTTCGTGTCCGACATGAGCTTCGGAGCCCTGTCGGCCGAGGCCAAGACAGCCCTCGCGCGCGGCGCCGAGGCGGCCGGGACGGCGATCTGCTCGGGCGAGGGCGGCATGCTCCCGGAGGAGAAGTCCGAGTCGTCCAGGTATCTCTACGAGCTCGCTTCGGGCCGCTTCGGCTGGGACGAGGCCGTCCTCGACCAGGTCCAGGCGCTGCACCTCAAGCTCGGCCAGGGTGCCAAGACGGGGACCGGCGGGCATCTGCCGGGGCAGAAGGTCGTCGGCCGGATCGCGGAGGTCCGCGGGCTGCCGGAGGGGACCGCGGCCGTGTCGCCGGCCCGCTTCACCGACTGGGCGACGCTGCTCGACGCCCGGGCGCTCGTCGACCACGTCCGGGACCGCTCGGGCGGGATCCCGGTGGGGGTCAAGATGTCGGCCCAGCACGTCGAGGCCGACCTCGACGCCGCGCTCGACCTCGGCGTCGACTACGTCATCCTCGACGGTCGCGGCGGCGGGACCGGGGCGGCGCCGACGATCTTCCGCGACACGATCAGCGTGCCGACCATGGCCGCGCTCGCCCGGGCCCGACGGCATCTCGACCTCGCCGGTGCCCGCGAGGTCACGCTCGTCGCCACGGGAGGGTTCCGCCGGCCGCAGGACATGGTCAAGGCCCTCGCTCTCGGGGCCGACGCGATCGCCGTCTCGAACGTCGCGCTGCAGGCCATCGGGTGCGTCGGCATGCGTGCGTGCCACACCGACAACTGCCCCGTCGGGATCGCCACCCAGAAGCCTCACCTGAGGGCGCGGCTGCCGGTCGCGCGGGCGGCCGAGCAGCTGACCCGCTACCTCGGTGCGCTCACCGGGCTCATGGTCGTCCTCGCCCGGGCGTGCGGGCACGACGCGCTGAGCCACTTCACCCCCCGCGACCTGACGACCTGGCGGCGCGAGGTCGCGGACCTCGTCGGCGTCTCGTACGCGGGGGTGGCCCGATGAGCTCCACGGCGACGACGACCGCCCCGGACGGCGACTGGCACCGGGTCGCGGTCGTCCCGGCCGAGGGCCGGGTCCACACCGCGACGCTCGACGGCCGCAGCGTGGCCCTGAGCCGCTGCGGCGGCCGGGTCGGCGCGCTCGACAACCACTGCCCGCACCAGGGCGGACCGCTCGGCGAGGGGTCGATCGAGAACGGGCTCCTCCGGTGTCCGTGGCATGGCTACGACTACGACCCGATCACCGGTCGACCGCCCGAGGGGTTCTCCGACGCTCCGGAAGCGTTTCCCATCGAAGAACGAGCCGACGGTGTGTACGTCGCGCTCCCCGCCCTGGTGCCCCATGTGCGGACGGTGTCCGACGTGATGGTCGACACGCTGATCGCGTGGGGTGTCACCCATGTGTTCGGCATGGTGGGCCACTCGAACCTGGGGTTCGCCGACGCCGTGCGCCGTGCCGAGCAGGCCGGCTCCCTCACCTACATCGGTATCCGACACGAGGGCGCCGCCTCGTTCGCCGCTTCGGCGTTCGGCAAACTCACCGGCCGTCCGGCGGTCTGCTTCGCCATCGCCGGACCCGGATCGACCAATCTGCTGACCGGGCTCTACGACGCGAAGGTCGACCGTGCTCCGGTGCTGGCCATCTCCGGCCAGGTGCCGACCAAGGTGCTCGGCCGTGGAGCGTTCCAGGACCTCGACCTCCACGCGGCGTTCGCCCATTACGAAGCGCTGTCGGGCGCGCCGATCGACTTCGACGTGGTGCGCTACTTCGAGGTCGCGCAGCTCACGGCCACGCTCATGCTGCAGCGACCCGTCCTGCTCGCGCCGCACCCCGACAGCGACCTCATGACCCACATCGTGTGGTACGTCGAAAGCGCGCGCTACGCGCTCGACGTGCTGGC
>DAIOGQ010000078.1:8152-14176 GCA_036745175.1 Kineosporiaceae bacterium | reverse complement strand
CCGGAGCCAATCGACCCAAGGGCCGCTCCAGCGACCTCTGGGTCGCGCTCGCCGTAGCCCGCATGCGACGACACCTGTGATCGGTCGCCCGCAACCACGGCCTACACCCAGATCGCGGCATGAGTTGGCCTGTGTCAACTCCTTGGTCAGGCAGCCTCCTGTTGATCTTGTTGCAGGAGTCGTTGCAGGGCGCCGTGTTCAGCCGGGTCGTAGGCGGTGTGCTCCTGCAGGCAGCATCACGGTGCTCTGATGCCGTGACGGGTGTCGACGGACAAGATCATTTCCTTGTGGGCGGACGGTTGATGTCCTGCTGGCGGACAGCTCATCTCCCTGTCCGCGGTCAGCTGATGTCCCTGGGCTCGGCGGGGTCGAGGAGGCCCCGCTCCGGCGGGGCCTCGGTCAGGCGGAGGCTGGTGCCTTCGGTGATGACGACGTGGGCACGGTGCAGGAGCCGGTCGACGGTCGCGGCGAGGGTCTTGGACATGATCGTGTCGAGGCCGCTGGGTGGATGGTGCTGGGTCACGCTACGACGCCCGAGCCGTCCCAGCGTTCGGCGCCGTGGGGCTCGGGCATCGGCAGACGACTCCCCCTACCCCGTCCGAGCGGGCGACGCCCGTCCCCGGCGTGGCCACGGCGTGGGGCTCCTCGTCGTCCCGACCGTGGACTGGGTCGTCGCGCTTGCCGCGCCGTCCGTCGTCGGTCTCGTCGCGGACGCGCACGGCTGGCGCCTCGCCCTGCTCGCCCTGACGCCGGTCCGCGGTGCCCTACCTCGCCCTGGGCGTCCGCCGCTTCGGGACCTTGGGCGGCAGTTCCGCGATGTGCTCGAGTGCGGCGGCGACCCACGCCGCCCCCTGCTCGGGCCGGCTGTGCCAGGCCTCGGGCAACGCGACGTAGCCCCCCATGGGCCGCTCCGCCGGCCCGAACGGTCCGCCGCCCTCGGCTCGCAGCCGTTCGGCGTCCTCCGCCGGCAGTCGCAGGCCGACCTGCGGTCCGAACAGCCCCATGAACATGTTCGCGTTCACGAAGGCACCGAGGTTCCCGAACATCGGCTTGACCTCGACGCGCTCGTCCTGCGGGACCAGCGCACGGAAGTACGCGCGATCCTCGTCGGTGGGCCTGGGCATCTCCATCTCGACACCGCCTCGTCCTCGACACCCCGTGCCCGACGCCGTCTCGTCGGCACGGCCGTCGGCCAGGGCTGTCCAGGGTAGGCACGCGTCCGGGCCTGCGCACGACAGGCCCGTGCCGGCTCGTCCGGGACCGTCGCGTGGCCAACTGCACCAAGGCCTGTGCGGGGTGCGGATGCGCCGGGTACGGTGTGGCCGCCTTCGGCACCCCCAGCAGGCGACCGAACCGGGACGGATCATGACACATGCTGCCACGGACCAGTCCGCCGAGCTTCGCGGCGGGCTGGTGGACCGCTACTTCGAGATCAGCCGACGAGGCTCGACCCTCGGCCGTGAGCTCCGCGGCGGCGTGGTCACGTTCTTCACCATGGGCTACATCGTGGCGCTCAACCCGTTGATCATCGGCACGCAGGCGGACAGCACCGGTGCCTTCCTCGGCGGCGGCGACGTCCAGTCGGCGCAGGCGAAGGTGGCCGTCGCGACTGCCGTGGTCGCCGGGGTCATGACCATCCTGATGGGGATGGTGGCCAACTACCCCCTCGCCCTGGCAGCCGGCCTGGGGCTGAACGCCTTCGTCACGTTCGGCATCGCCAAGCTGCCCGGGATGACCTGGGCGGACGCGATGGGTCTGGTGGTTCTCGAGGGGCTGGTGATCATCGTCCTGGTCCTGACCGGGTTACGGACGGCGGTCTTCCACGCAGTGCCGGTATCCCTGCGGATCGCCATCAGTGTCGGGATCGGGCTGTTCATCACGATCATCGGTTTCGTGGATGCCGGCTTCGTGCGCCGCACCGGGGCCGGGCCCGTTCCCGTCGAGCTGGGCGTCGCCGGGTCGCTGCAGGGCTGGCCCACGGTCGTCTTCATCGTCGGGCTGTTCACCATGGCGGCGCTGCTCGTACGTGCGGTCCGAGGAGCTCTCCTGATCGGCATTCTCGTGGCGACGGCGCTGGCCGTCCTCGTCGAGTCCGTCTTCCAGGTGGGACCCAGTGTGTCCGCCTCGGGCGAGCCGAACCCCACCGGATGGGGACTGAACGTCCCGACCCTGCCCGACCACCTCCTGGAGACCCCGGACCTGGGCCTGCTGGGCCAGTTCAGCCTGCTCGGGTCCTTCCGGGCCATCGGCGTCGCGGCCGCGGTGCTGCTGGTCTTCACCCTGATGATCGCCGACTTCTTCGACACGATGGGGACGATGGTGGCCGTCGGCACCGAGGGTGCACTTCTGGACGCCGACGGGGTCCCGCCCAATGCCGACCGGATCCTGCTCGTCGACTCGATCGCCGCGGCCGCGGGCGGGGCCGCCTCGGTCTCGAGCAACACCTCCTACATCGAGTCGACCGCCGGAGTCGCCGAAGGGGCGCGCACCGGACTCGCCAGTGTGGTCACCGGAGGCTTGTTCCTCGTCGCTGCGGTGTTCGCCCCGCTGGCTCGGGTGGTGCCGTACGAGGCGGCCGCGCCCGCGTTGGTCGTGGTCGGGTTCGTGATGATGATCCAGGTCCGGTCGATCGACTGGGACGACGGCGAGGCCGCTCTGCCCGCCTTCCTGACGATCGTGCTGATGCCCTTCACCTACTCGATCACGACGGGGATCGGCGCCGGGTTCGTGGCGTACGTGCTGCTGAAGGCCGTGCGTGGCAAGGCGTCCCAGGTCCATCCGCTCATGTGGGGTGCCTCGGCGCTGTTCGCGGTGTACTTCGCGATCGACCCCGTCAAGTCACTGCTCGGAGTCGCCTGATCCGCGCCGACTGCGATCGCCGGCTCAGAGCCAGCGGTTGCGGCGGAACAGCGCGTAGAGCGCCCCGCAGGCGGTGGTGATGACCCCGAGGACGATGAAGTAGCCGTACTGCCAGCGCAGCTCCGGCATGTTGTCGAAGTTCATCCCGTAGATGCCGGCGATCGCCGTCGGGACGAGCGCCATCGCCGCCCAGGCCGAGATCTTGCGCATGTCCTCGTTCTGCCGGACCGCGATCTCGGTCTGGCGCACCGCGATCCTGCTCTGCCGGGCGGCGACCCGGGCGAGCTCGGCCTGGAGGACGTCGGACAGCAGCCGGTCCTGGCCGTCGATGGCCTCGGACGCCCGCAGCACGTGGTCGTGCACGTCGCGGAAGTACTGCTGGGCCGGGTTGTCGACGCCGGCGACCGAGCCGTCGCTGAGGCGCTGCAGCGGCAGCGCGAGCGGCTGGACGGCGCGCCGGAACTCGGCGACCTCGCGCTTGAGCTTGTAGATCCGCTCGGAGTTCTCGTCGTCGTCCCTGTCATCGTGCTCGGAGCCGAAGACCTGGAGCTCGATCTCGTCGACGTCGTCGTTGATACACAGGATCGCCTCCTCGTAGCCGTCGACGACGAGGTCCGCCGCGCGGTACAGGACGCCGATCGGACCGTGCCGGCAGAGCCCGGACGACGGGTCGTCGAGCTCGGTCCGCACCTGGCGCAGCACGTCGCTCCCGCCGTGCCGCACCGTCACGACGAAGTGCCGGCCGACGAAGACGGCGATCTCGGTGACGTCGACGACCTCGTCGTGGTCGACGTAGACCACCGGCTTGATAACGGCGAAGACGACGTCGGCGTAGGTCTCCAGCTTGGGCCGCTGGTGCGCCTTGACGGCATCCTCGACGGCGAGCTCCGGGAGGCCGAACTCCTCGGCCACGACGGCGATCTCGTCCGCGGTCGGCTGCTGCAGGCCGAGCCAGACGAACCCGTCCGCGGCGCGGGCGGCCGTCCCGGCAGCGTGCAGCGGCACGACGCCCGGGCGGCGCCTGCCGTCCGCGTACACCGCGCAGTCACCGATGACCTCGTCGATCCCCCGGGCAGGCACGTCCGGCGCCACGGCGGACGGTGGGACGTCGCCATCCGGGGTCGGGCCACCGTCCGCGGGCCAGGTGGTCAGCCGCGGCAGAGCCTCCCGGGCCCGCCGGGCCGCACGGCGCCACGTCGTGTCGTCGTCGGTCACCGCACCAATCTACGCACCCGCAGGCCGTCGTCCGTCGGCCGTCCGCCGTCGGCCCTGCCGCGCTACGGCTCGACGTCGAGCAGCTCGGCGAGCAGCCGCGGGGTCGCCAGGACGTGGTCGTAGCAGCCGAACCGGGCCCCGGCGTGCGCGGCGAACGACCGCGCCTGGGCGTCGTCCCCGGCGGGCGCGAGGACGACGAGCTCGGGGACCCGGCGCGCCACGGGCAGCGGGTCCTCGTCGTCCGTGGCGCGGCAGTCCGACAGCAGGACCACGACGCGGCGGGCCGCGCGGGCGGCCGCCAGCTCGTCGTGCGCCCGCCGCAGTGCGCGGGCGAGGGCAGTGATGCCGTGACCCTGCAGCCGCAGCACCGACTCGACGGTCGCCTCGGCGGACCGCGCGGACCCGAGCGGGCGCAGCGCGACGGCGTCGCGGGCGAAGGCGAGGACGGCGTGCTCGGCCGGCGCCCGCAGCGCGCACGCGGCGGCGGTCACGGCGGCGGCGGCGAGGCGCGGCCCGTGCATGGAGCCCGAGCGGTCCACGAGCAGGCACAGCGCGAGGTCCGGCCGGCCCCAGTCCCGCGCGACGAGGTCGTCGAGGTCCGGCGGGCGGGACTCGGCGCGTGCGGCCGCGACGGCGTCGAGGGAGGCGTCGACGTCTAGGTCGCCGCCCCGGCTCGCCCGGACGGCCCGCGGGCGCCCCGTGCCGCGCAGCCGCGACCGCCCCGCCCGCACCCGGTCGAGGACCAGCCCCGGAGCGAGGCGACGTGCCTGCGTGCGCAGCGCCTCGTCGGTGGCGCCGGCCATCGCCGCGAGCAACGCGAGGGCCGCCTCCGGGTCCGCGGCGAGCGCGTCCCGCAGCGCCTCGGGGTCGAGGACTCCCACCTCGGGTGACACCCGGGCGAAGTACGGGTCCCGGGCGAGCTCGGCCCGGCCCGTCGTCCGCGCCCGGGGCGCGACCCGGGCGGCGACCCGGCTCGTGCCCGCGGGCTCCACGGCGCCCGCGCGCGGCGTCGGGCTCAGGCTTTTCCCAGGCCCTCACCGTCCGCCGCCGCGCCGGCCGCCGCGCCGTCCGTCGCCCCGGGCCGGCCGTCGGGCGCCGGTCCGAAGGTGTCGACGTACAGCTCCGTGACGACCTCCTCGACGCTGCGGGCGCACGACTCGTCGAGCCGGATGCGGCCCGACAGCGCGACGAGCGCGGCGTCCAGACCGGCGCGCCAGTCCGTCGGCGGGACGCCGCGCAGGCCGGCGAGCTCGACCGCCAGGCCCACGAGGTCCAGTGCACCGCGTACCGACGAGCCGACCCGGACGTCCGGGTGGTCGCGCGTCGCGCGGACGAGCCCGACGACGGACGGCAGCCACCGCGCGGCGCCGGTCGCCGGTCGCTGCTGCGCGACGATCGCGCACTCGGCCTCGAGACTCTGGTAACCCATCGTCAGCCGGCACGTCCGGTCCGACAGCGCCGAGGAGATCCGCGCCGTCCCGACGGTGTCGTACGGGTTCATCGCGGCGACGAACCGGAAGCCCGCCGCCGCGGGCACGCGGCCCAGCCGCGGCACGGCGATCTCCCCTTCGCTCATCACGGTGAGCAGGACGTTGAGCGTCTCCTCAGGAACCCGGTTGAGCTCCTCGACGTAGAGCAGCCCGCCACCGCGCAGCGCCTCGAGGAGCGGGCCGTCGACGAAGACCGCGGGGCTGTAACCGCGGGCGAGGACGAGCGCGGGGTCGAAGTGACCGACGAGCCGGGCCGGAGTCAGCTCGGCGTTGCCCTCGACGAGGACGAACGCGCTCCCCCGGCGCGCAGCGACGTGCCGCAGCAAGGTCGACTTCCCGGTGCCGGGCGGGCCCTCGAGGACGACGTGGGCGCCGCTGCGCAGGGCCGCCTCGAGGAGCTGCTCCTCACGCTCCCGGCCGACGACCGCCGGGACGTGACCCGTGCTGGCGCAGCGGCCGG
>DAIOGQ010000078.1:0-8142 GCA_036745175.1 Kineosporiaceae bacterium | reverse complement strand
ACGACACCGCCGACGACACCGGCGACGACACCGCCGACGGTGTCCCGGGCGGGAGCCGTCACGCGTGCTCGTGGACGAGGACGCCCCGGACGTTCTTGCCGGCGAGCAGGTCGTCGTAGCCCTCGTTGACCTGGTCCAGGGTGTACGTCCGCGTCACGAGCTCGTCGAGCTTGAGGTCGCCGGACTGGTACAGCCCCAGGATCATCGGGATGTCGGTCGTCGGGTTGCAGTCGCCGAACAGGCTGCCGCGCAGCTGCTTGCGGAACAGCGTCAGCACCGACCCGGGCAGCTGGACGTTGATCTCGTCGAGCTTGTTGAGGCCGGTGAGGACGACGATGCCGCCCTTGCCGACGGCGTTGAAGCCGGAGCCGACGATCTCTGCGGTCATGAGGTCGGGCGTCAGGATCGCCGAGTCGGCCATCTGGCCGCGGGTGAGGTCGGTGATGACGGCCTGCGCCTCGTCGGCCGTGGCGAACGCATGCGTCGCGCCGAGCTCCATCGCCTTCTCACGCTTGTTCTCCAGCGGGTCGATCGCGACGACGTAGCGGGCGCCCGCGTGCCGGGCACCCTGGACCGCGTTGATCCCGATGCCCCCGATGCCGAACACCGCGACCGTCTGGCCGGCCTTGACCTCGGCGGTGTTGACCGCCGACCCCCAGCCGGTGGGGACGCCGCAGCCGACGAGGACGGCCTTGTCGAGCGGCAGGTCGTCGTCCACCTTGACGGTCGAGTTCTGGCTGATGACGCCCCACTGGCTGAAGGTGCCGAGGGTGCACATGGCGGCGTACGGACCTTTGGCGCCGGTGATCGGGAAGTGCCCGCCGGGCAGGTACCCCTCGAGGATGGAGGCGCCCTCGTCGCAGATCGACTGCCGGCCGGTCGCGCAGTACCGGCACGTCCCGCAGTTGGGGATGAACGAGCACACGACCCGGTCGCCGGGCTTGACCCGGGTGACGCCGGGACCGATCTCTTCGATGACGCCGGCTCCCTCGTGGCCGAGGACCATCGGCAGCCGCGCGCCGATGTCGCCGTGCGCGATGTGGATGTCGGAGTGGCACAGGCCCGCGTGCGTGTACCGGATGAGGACCTCGCCCCCGCGCGGCGCGTCGAGCTCGACCTCCTCGATCTCGATCGGCTTGCCGGGCTCGTGGATCACTGCTGCCTTCGTCTTCATCGACGCTCCTGACGGGGGAATCGGACGGCAACGGACACTGGATGGCAACGGGAGGGGACGCAGGCGCGGCACCGGAGGTGCCACCACGGACGACGGGGTGGAGGGTCCGGGTCGTGTCCTCACGGTGTCATCGGGCCTGCAGCCGCGGGTGTGCAGTTCCTGGACACTCGTCCGGCACCGCCCGCGGCGGTCACGGGTGGCCTTGGGCACGAGGCGCACATACTGTGATCGACGGTACACAGCGCACCGCCGGGGGCGTGCAGAGGCCCGGACGCCGGCGGTGCCGACGGCGAGGAGGCCGCGGTGACGGGAGGGCAGGGACTCGTCCGCACCGAGATCGCGCTGTCCTGGCACCGGTCCCGGCTCGCGGGCGTCGACCCCGAGCACGTCACGGAGCACGTGCCGCAGGAGGACTTCGACGGCGCGAGCCTGTTGCTGGCGGCCGCGTCCTGCGCCCTGGACCGGCTCGAGCACGACCTGCGCGGCAGCGGGTACTCCGTCCTGCTCGCCGACCGGGACTGCCGCGTCGTGCACCGGTGGCTCGACGAGCCGTCGGGCACCGACGTCTTCGAGGACCTCAACGTCCGACCCGGCTCGGTGCTGCGCGAGGAGGCCGTGGGGACGAACGCCCTCGGCACGGTCATCGAGACCGGGCACGGCCTGGCAGTCCACGGCGACGAGCACTGGGCCGAGGCGCTGAAGATCTTCAGCTGCTACGGGCACCCGATCCACCATCCGCTGACCCGACGCATCGAGGGCGTCCTCGACGTGACGGCGGTGGCGCCCCGCGCGGACCCGCTGCTCGGTGCACTCGTCTCGCGGACCGTCGCCGACATCGAGACCCAGCTCCTCGAGGGGAGCCGGGGCGGCGAACGACGGCTGCTCGCCGCCTACACCGTCGCCTCGAGGCGGTCGACGCCCGTCGTCGCCCTCGACGACGACCTCGTCATGGCGAACCGGGCGGCCCTCGACCTGCTGCTACCGGCGGACTACGGCCTCCTGCGCGCGCTCGCGCAGAGCCTCGGGGCGCGCGGCGCGGCCCGGCTCGACGTCCCGCTGGCGAGCGGGACCGCCGTCCGGGTCACGGCCCGGTCCGTCGAGGGCACGCGCGCCGGCGCCGTCCTGCACCTGCGCGCGCTGCCGCGGCCGCGGTACGTCACGGGGACGGCGGTCACCGTCGTGCCGGTCACCCGGGACACCGGACCGACCCTCGTCACGGGTCCGCCCGGCAGCGGCCGGACGACGACGGCGGTGCGGCTCGCGGGCCCGGACGCCGTGGTGCTCGACGCCGGCCGGCCGGGCTCGGGCGGCCGCGCACGGTGGACCCGGGCGCTGCGGACGGCGATCGCCGAGACCGACGGGACGGTGCTCGTCGAGCACGTCGACGAGCTCGCCGAGCCGGCTGCCCGGCTGCTCGCCCGGCACGCGGCGTCGGGCCGGGCACCGCGCCTCGTGCTGACGTGCGGCCCTGCCGACTCCGTCCCGCCGGGTGTCCTGCCCCTCGTCGCGGTGTGCGTCGACCGGGTCGAGCTGCTGCCGCTCGCCGAACGCGCGCACGAGATGCACGACCTCGCGACCCGCGTGCTGCGTGACCTCGCGCCGGCCTCGTCGTCCCGGCTGACACCGACCGTCGTCGAGGTGCTCGCCGGGCAGGAGTGGCCCGGCGGCCTCCACGAGCTGCGCTCGGTCATGCGGCACGTGGCGTGCCGGCGCAGCGTCGGGGACATCACGGTCGCCGACCTCCCCCCGACGCACCGCAACCTCGCACCGGCCCGGAGCCTGTCGGGGCTCGAGCGCGCCGAGCGGGACGCGATCGTCCGGGCGCTGCGCAGCCACGGCGGGAACAAGCGGCGCACCGCCGTCGAGCTCGGCGTGAGCCGGACGACGCTCTACGCGCGGATGCGCTCCCTGCGGATCGCCGAGGCCTGAGCGCAGCGCCGACGTCCGAGACCGACCGAGCCGGCCGTCCGAGCGAACGGGAGGTGACCTCCGCCGAACGGCCGAGCAATCCCCCGGACAACCCCCCGCAGGTTGGGGGGTCCCGGTCCCCAATCGACGGGTAATTGGCGTCCACCCCCGTCACAGGACCGCGTCGCGGTGCGAACCTCGTGGAGACCGGCGGGCAGCCGGGTTCCGGGGTCACGCATCACGATGGGGCACACACCATGACGACAGCTGGGGTACTGCCGCGCGCCCTCAGGCAGCGGCTCGACAGGCTCGACCGGCCGGCCCGGATGGGCATGGCCGTGGTCCTCGCGGTGACGAGCGCCGCCGTCGGCTCCGTCGTCATGGCCGAGTCCGCAGCCGCTGCCGTCCCGACCTTCCCCGACAACATCGTGGTGTTCCCGAACCGCGACTTCGTCTCGATCGACGGCTACGACGTGCACGCCGGCGAGACGGCGACGATCACCGTCACGCGGGCCGGCCAGGTCGTGGGCCAGGCGGAAGGCGTCCTCACCGGCGGCAGCCCCTCGATCGAGGTCAACCACCCCGGTGGTGTCTGCTGGGGGACCGGCGCCGGCTCGCCCAACGTCACACCCGACATCCTGCCGGGGGACGTGGTCAGCGTCTCCGTCGGCGGCGAGGTGCTCGGCGAGACGACGACGTCGTCCGCGGCGGTCACCTCCGTCGACTACAACGGCGACAAGACGCTCGTGGTCAGCGGCCACGTCGGCGCCGACGTCATCCCTGCCCAGCTCGAGCAGCGCATCATCGCACCGGACCTGACCGGCACCGAGGTCGCCAAGCGCGATGTCCGCGCGGTCCCCGGCCCAGCGGTGCCCGCCCCCAGAGGTGGCTACATCTCCGGCCTGGAGTACTCGCCCGACGGTCAGAGCTTCACGGCGACCTACGAGTTCGACGTCGCCAGCTCCGCGGCCATCGCCGCGGCAGGTGGTGCCCGGGCGATGTCCTGGCAGGTGGAGGACCTCGACGCGAACCGTCAGGGTCTGACGATCGCCGAGTTCGGTGAGCTCGGCGGCCCGGGCTTCGGCGGCTGCCCGAACGGGCCGCTCCAGTCCGGCCCCCCCGCGCCGAACAACATCACGGTCACCAGGACCCCCTCCGGCAGCGGGTCGAGCAACATCAACTTCTCGTGGACCCCGGCGGTCGCCGTCCCCGGCACCCCGGCGATCACCGGCTACCGGGTCGTCGCCGTCGACACCGAGGTGACCGCGGGCAGCGAGCAGGCCGAGATCGGCAAGCGGATCGGCAACCCGGCGGCGACCGGGACGACGCTCACCGTCGACAGCGCCAAGGAGTACACCTTCGAGGTGCGCTCGGTGAACGCCGTCGGCAACGAGACGATCCCGCCGGCGACGGCAGTGATCGCCCCGCCGGACACGACAGGGCCGACGGTCGGCTTCTCCCCCGCAGCGACGGACTTCTTCGCCCCCGCCTCGATCGAGCTGTCGTCCGAGGCCGGCGCCCAGATCTTCTACGCGCTGACGGACATCGGCGACCCGGCCCCCGAGCTCCTGACCGCCGGCGAGCTGTCCGGGTTCCCCGTGGACCTGTACACCGGCCCGATCGACATCGCCACCACGAAGCGGCTCAGCGTCGTCGCCTTCGACACGGCGGGCAACGCCTCCCTCCAGGTCGACCGCGTCATCACCATCACCGCGGCGACCACCCCCACCGTCCCCGCGGTGACGGCGACGGGCGGCGAGGGACAGGCCGTGCTGCAGTGGCCGGCGTCCACCGTGGACGTCGGTGCGCCGCCGGTGGTCGACTACCTCGTGGAGTACACGGGGGCGACGACGGGGAGCAGGACGGTCCCCGCGGCCGCCGGCACCGTCACCACGACGGTCACGGGGCTCGGTGCCGGCACCTACACCTTCACGGTGAAGGCGCGCAGTGCGGCCGGCTCGAGCCTGCCGTCGGACCCGGTCACGGTCGACGTCACCGAGGCACTCCAGGTGAACGCCGGTACCGACAAGACCGCGACCCGTGGCGGCCCGGCCGTAGCGCTGACCGGTAGCAGCCCGAACAGCGGCGTCACGTACCTGTGGCAGCGGGTCGACTCCGAGTCGGTCGGTGCTGCCCCCGTCGTCGGACCCAGCTTCCTGTCCGCGACGAACGTCGCCAGCCCGACGGTGACCCTGCCGACGGTCGCGCTGCCGACCGGGGCGATCACCCCTGCCGCCACCTTCGAGGCACGCAACGCGCCGCTGTTCTACCGGCTCACCGTGTCCAAGCCAGGCGCCACGTCGGTCTCGGACGTCGTCAAGGTGAGCGTCGGGACCGACACCGTGAGCATCGCGACCGGCCGCTACCGGGCCGGCAGCGAGCTGCGGCTCAACGGCAGCGTCACGAACGCCGGCGCGACCGTCCGGATCTACAGCAAGCCCGACGGCGCGACCTCGTACACCTTCGTCGGGACGGCCACCCTCACGGCCGCTCCGGGCGGGGCGACGTGGGAGCTGCGGCTGCGGAACGGAGCGGTCCCCGCCCAGAACCGGCCGTGGTACGCGTTCAGCACCTTCGGTGGCGGCGCAGGTCCGTTCGCCACCTGACCGCAGGTCGGCCGCCCCCCCCGGCCGGCTCTCCGGGCCGCTCGCCCCCGGGCGACCCGAGCGGGCCCGGTCGACGCGACGAGCGTCGGCCGGGCCCGTACCTGCGTGCCGGGCAGCTGGGTCCGGCAGCCGGTGGATCAGGAGCGGGTGACGCTCAGACCACGGAAGACGACCTCGAAGCCCTCGCCCTCGGGCGAGGCGGCCATCGGGCCGACGAACGCGGGCAGGTCCGGGGGCAGGAAGCCCATCCGGTGCATGATCCAGCTCGCTCCCGCGTCGAGCGAGAACTCGATGCTCAACGAGTCGCCGCCGCGGGTCAGGCGCAGCCGCAGCGGCGCGTCGAGCGTGCCGAGCGGCGTCATGCTCCAGTCGGAGACGGCGTGCGTGACGACCGCACTCATCTGGTGGCTGCCGTCGACGAGCTCGGCGCCGACCTTGACCCAGCGCTCGGCGTCGAGCCGGACCATGAGGCCGGCCTGGTCGTACTGGTCGCGGTAGTCGCCGTCGACCTCGACCGTCGCCACGAAGGCCCCCGGCACCCGGATGCCGAGGAAGTGCCCGTTGTCGCGGACGTAGCCGTAGTGGGTGTGCCGCCAGAAGTCGGTGCCAGGGTCGGTCGTCAGAGCCAGGTCGGGCCCGGACCGGCGCCACCGGGCCGGCTCGTGGAACCAGACCGGCTCGTCGTCGAACACCCCGCGGGCGGGAGTCAGGTGCACCGGCTCATAGTGACGCATCCTGCGGTCCCGCACCCCCCCGGCCCCCTCCCCGCGCCCCCCTCCCCGCGCCCCCTCCCGCGCTTACTAGCGAGTACTACCCGTTCAAAGGGTCTGACCGGCTAGTAACCGCGAGGGGTGGGTCAGCCGTAGAAGACCCGCTCGACGACGGACCGCGCGCGCCGGGTGAGTCGCAGGTAGTCCTCGTCGAGCTGCCCCGCTGACCCGGGCGGGTAGCCGACGATCCGGGCCACCCCGTCGAGCTCGCGGACGTTGGTCGGCAGGGCGTCGGCGGGACGCCCGCGCCACAGCACCGTCGCGTTGCGGACCCGGGCGGCGAGCGTCCAGGCCGCCAGCAGGACGTCGACGTCCGCGGGGTCGAGCAGCCCGGACTCCCCCGCCGCGGCGAGCCCGCCGGTCGTCGACGTCGTCCGTAGGGCCGGGACGGCGTGCGCGTGCTGCAGCTGGAGGAGCTGGACCGTCCACTCGACGTCCGACAGCCCGCCCCGGCCGAGCTTGAGGTGGCGGTGCGGGTCGGCCCCGCGGGGCAGCCGCTCGGCCTCGACCCGCGCCTTGATCCGGCGGATCTCCCGGACGGCAGTATCGGGGAGCCCGCCCGCCGGCCAGCGCAGCGGGTCGATGAGCGCGGTGAACCGGGCGACGAGGTCGTCGTCGCCGGCGACCGGGACGGCGCGGGTGAGCGCCTGCGCCTCCCAGGTGGACGACCACCGCTGGTAGTACTCGGCGAAGGAGTCGAGGGTCCGCACGAGCGGACCGTTGCGCCCCTCGGGCCGTAGGTCGGCATCGACGTCGAGGGCCGGCTCGGGCCCCGGCATGATGAGCATCCGGCGCAGCTCCGACACGACGGCCATCGCCGCGTCGTGCGCCTGCTTCTCGTCCGCGCCGGGGTTCGGCTCGTGGGCGAAGACGACGTCGGCGTCGCTGCCGTAGCCGAGCTCGTTGCCGCCGAGACGGCCCATCCCCACGACGAGCAGGCGGGTCGGCAGCGTGCCGGCGAACCGCTCGGCGACCGTCGACGACGCGGCCCGCAGCGTCCCGTCGAGCGCCGCGACCGCGGCGTCGCTCAGGCCCTGCCCGACGGCGGCGAGGTCCGCGAGCCCGACGAGGTCGGCGATCGCCGTCCGGACGATCTCGCGCCGCCGGACGGCGCGGGCCGCGAGCGCCGCGCCCTCGGCGTCCCCCGCGTGCCGGTCCGCGGCCCGCCGGACCGCCGCGAGCATGGCCTCCCGGGACCGTGGGCTGAGCTCGGCCTCGTCGCCGAGGAGGGCGACCGCCTCGGGGCCCAGCTCGAGGAGCTCGGCGACGAGCCGGCTCGACGCCAGCACGTGCGCCATCCGCTCGGCCGCCGCGCCGGAGTCGCGCAGCAGCCGCAGGTACCAGTGCGTCGTCCCGAGCTCGTCGCTCACCCGCCGGAAGGCGAGCAGCCCGGCGTCCGGGTCGGCGCCGTCGGCGAACCAGCCGAGCATGACCGGCAGGAGCTGGCGCTGGATCGCGGCCCGTCTGCTGACCCCCGACGTCAGGTGCCCGAGGTGCCGCATCGCGCCGGCCGGGTCCCGGTAGCCGAGGGCCCGCAGACGCGCGTTCGCGGCCTCGGGCGTGAGCCGCGCCTCGTCCGTCGTCAGGCGTGCGGCGGCGGCGAGCAGCGGCCGGTAGAAGAGCTTCTCGTGCAGCCGGCGGACCTCGCGGGCCCGCCCCCGCCAACCGTCCTCGAGCTCGGCCG
>DAIOGQ010000077.1:6718-14298 GCA_036745175.1 Kineosporiaceae bacterium | reverse complement strand
GAGACGACCTCGAAGCCGACGAACACCGCGAGAACGAAGATCGCCAGCAGCGCGACGCCGTCCATCAGGTCCCACCTCCCGTGCTCGGTACGCCGGTATCCGTGCCGGCGCCGGTGGTGCCGGCGGCCGGGCCGGCCGCCGCGACGGGCGGCGGCGGGTCGCCGAGCAGCGTCGCGGTCGGCGCGTGCCGGACGACGCCGTCGTGCGTCAGGCAGGTACCGGCGACGACCTCGTCGGCGAAGTCCGGGACGACGTCGCCGTCGGACGTCATGAGCAGCAGGAAGTTCGCGACGTTGCGCGCGTACAGCCGGGAGGCGTCGGCGGGCATCGTGCTCGCGGCGTCCTTCATCCCGACGAGGGTGACCCCGGCGGACGGGTCCGCGGCGTCGGCGGGGCTCGCTCCGGGCAGCGGCACGACGACGTCGAACCCGGCCAGGGTGCCCTCGACGTTGCCGCCGGACTCCGCCGCGAGGTCGACGACGACGCTGCCGGGCCTCATCCCGGCGAGCATCTTCGACGTCACCAGCACAGGGGCACGCCGGCCGGGGACCGCGGCCGTCGTGACGACGACGTCGGACTCGTGGACGAACGGCGCCAGCGCCTCCTGCTGGCGGGCCGCTCGGTCCTCGGTCATCTCGCGCGCGTAGCCGCCCGTGCCCTCGATGACGTCGAGCCCGAGGTCGACGAACGTGCCGCCCATCGAGCGCACCTCGTCGGCGCTCGCCGCCCGGACGTCGTACGCCGACACGACCGCGCCGAGCCGCTTGGCCGTCGCGATGGCCTGCAGGCCCGCGACGCCCGCCCCGAGCACGAGCACCTTCGCCGGCGGCACGGTGCCCGCGGCGGTCATGAAGAGCGGGAAGAACCGGGGCAGTCGCATCGCGCCCTCCAGGACGCAGCGGTAGCCGGCGACGAGCGCCTGGGACGTCAGGGCGTCCATCGACTGCGCGCGCGAGATCCGCGGGACGAGCTCCATCGCGAACGACGTGATCCGCGCGTCGCGCAGCCGTCGCACGGTGTCGGCCTCGGCGGACGGCGCGCAGAAGCCGATCGTGATCGCGCCAGGCTTCAGCTTGTCGATGAGGGCCGGGTGCAGCGGCCGGACGTGGAGCAGGACGTCGACGCTCGCGCCCTCGAGCGCCTGGACGACGGACGCGCCCTGCGCCGCGTACGCGGCGTCCGGCGCGAGGGCGTGCACCCCGGCCCCGGTCTGGACGGCGACCTCGAGGCCGGCACGGGTCAGGAGCGGGACGACGTCGGGCAGCGTGGCCACCCGGCGCTCGCCAGGGATGATCTCTGCGGGGACGGCGACCTTCACGCCCTGAAACCTATCGGTGCGTGAGGTCGACCCAGAGGTGAGACGCGCCACCCGACCTGTAGTCGTAGAACGCCCGTTACGTCCGGTTGAACGGCCGTCCGTCACGCTCCGTCGGGCGCGCGGGCCCGGAGATCTCCCCAAACCCACTACACAGCGCAAGCTCGCGCAATACGGTCCCCTCCGAGAGTGCCCGGGCGGCCCGGGCGCACCGACGAGGGATCGGTTCATGCATTCGGCAACCAGACGCACGTCCCGCAGGCGCCGCGCACTCGTCGCGTCCGTCGCCGCAGCAGCTCTGGTCGGCGGGGCGGCCGGCTACGTGGCGACGTCCGCCACGGCCAGCGGCCTGCCCACGATGTACACCGACCACGCCTACCCCGCGGCGCTCGCCGCGCCGAGCTCCGACAAGCAGCAGAGCAAGCTGTGGCGCGGCGGCGGCGCCTGGTGGGGCGTGCTCGTCTCGGCGGCCAAGGGCGTGCCGACGATCCACGAGCTGAGGACGAACCACACCTGGCGCGACACCGGCACCGTCGTCGACACCCGGGCCGACAGCACCGCGGACGTCTGGTTCGCGGGCACGTCGCTCCACGTCGTGAGCCGGACGACGACCGGGAGCGTGCTCTACTCGCGCTTCACGTACAACGCGACGACGCGGTCGTTCACGAAGGCCACTGGCTTCCCGAAGACCCTCGTGACCGGCGGCGTCGAGTCCGCCTCGCTGGCCCGCGACTCGCTCGGCTTCGTCTGGGCGACGTGGACGAAGAACGCCCGCGTCTACCTGGCCCGCACGACCTCCGCGACGCTCGACACGACGTGGTCGGCCCCGACGCTCGTCCCGGCCCCGGACAACACGGTGTCGACGGACGACATCTCGGCGATCGTCGCGTTCAACAAGCAGATCGGCATCATGTGGTCCGACCAGCAGAGCGACGCCGTCCGGTTCGCGATCCACGCCGACGGCGCGGCGCTCGGGACCTGGAAGGTCGAGACCCCGCTGTCCGGTGCGGACATCGCCGACGACCACATCAGCCTCAAGGCCGTCGGTGGTGACGCCCGGGTCTTCGCCGCGGTGAAGACCTCCTACGACGCGGCGGGCGCCACCGACACCTCCGCGATCATCAACGTGCTGCGCCGCAACGCCGACGGCACATGGGTCAAGGCGAAGGGCGCCAGCGTCGGGGACAAGGCGACCCGGCCGCAGCTCGCCCTCGACCGGGAGAACCAGCGGGTGTACCTGTTCACGACCGGTCCGGCCACCGGTGGCACGATCTACTACAAGTCCTCGCCGTTCGTCGGGCTCAAGTTCGCCCGCGGCCGGGGGGCGCCCCTCATGGCGAAGACGGGGGCGACGCTCAACGACGTTTCGACGCTCAAGGGCTCGGTGTCGGCGGCGACCGGCACCCTCACCGCCATCGCGTCCGACACGACGGGCAAGCGCTACCACCACGCCGAGCTCCCGCTCAGCCCTGCCGGAGACACCCAGCCGCCGATCGCCAGCACGACGATCAACGCGGTGCTGGCGGCACCCGCCGTCACGCTGACGTGGCCGCTGGCGACGGACGACCGCGGCATCGTGGCCTACGACGTCTTCCGGAACAACGTGAAGATCCACACGATCACCATCACGACCGGCACCGGCGGCAACGAGGACCAGCGGTCCTGGAGCCACACCGACCCGAACCCCGGATCGGGCACCTGGACGTACGCCATCCAGGCGCGGGACGCCGCGGGCAACACGTCGGACAAGGAGACGGCCCGCGCCGTCACCATCCCCTGACCGATCGCAGCGACACCGCTCGCACACCGCACGGCAGCGCACCGCACGACACCGGACGCCGGGCCGGGGAGCGATCCCCGACCCGGCGTCCGCGTTCGTCCGCCCGGAGCCGGTCGTCGGCAGTTCGGCCGCAACGGGTGGAAACGAGCCCCCCGCGTCCGTGATGCCCCTACGCTCGGCGGCCTGAGCGCCCGGGGGCGGGTGCGGACGATGGGGGCACCTTCCGATGGGCGACGACGCGAGGTCCGACGCGAGCACGACGACCCGGGACCGGGTCCCGAGGATGCGCCGGACGGCGGCCGTCGCCGTCGCGGCGGTCGCGATCTCGGTCGGCGGGGCCGGCTGGGGCGCGTCGCCGGCCGCCGCGGCGGGCACGCCCGTCACGTACGCGGGCCACACGTACCCGTCGACCGTGACCGCCCCGACGGCGGACAAGCCGCAGAGCAAGGTCTGGCGCGCCGACGGCGCCTGGTGGTCGGTGCTCGTCTCGTCGGCGGCCGGGGTGCCGACGATCCACGAGCTGCGCACGAACCACACCTGGCGCGACACCGGCGTCACGGTCGACACCCGCGCGACGAGCACGGCGGACACCGAGACGGTCGGCAACCGGCTGTACGTCGCGAGCCGGACGTCGAGCTCGAACCTGCTGTTCTCCCGCTTCACCTACGTCCCCGGCTCGCGCACGTACGTGCGCGACAGCGGGTTCCCGGTCACGCTCGCGACCGGCGGCTCGGAGTCGCTGACGATCGCCCGCGACACCGTCGGCGTCGTCTGGGCGACCTGGACCCGGGGCTCGCGTGTGTTCCTGGCGCACACGACGACGTCCGACGCGGCGTGGACCGCAGGCACCACGGTCCCCGCGCCCGACACGACGCTGTCCTCCGACGACATCTCCGGCATCGTCGCGTTCAACCGCTCGGTCGGGATCATGTGGTCGGACCAGCAGAGCAAGGCGATGCGGTTCGCGATCCACGCCGACGGCACGCCCGACACCCGCTGGACCGTCGAGACCCCGCTGTCCGGCGGCTCGGTCGCCGACGACCACATCAACCTCAAGTCGCTCGTCGACGACGCGCAGGGCCGGGTCTTCGCCGCCGTCAAGACGTCGAACACCGGCTCGTCGCAGGCGCTCGTCCTCGTGCTGAAGCGGGCGGGCGACGGCACGTGGACCTCGGCGACCGGCTCGACCGTCGCCGACGACGGCACCCGGCCGCAGATCGTCCTCGACTCCGAGCACGGCGTCCTCTACCTGCTCATGACCGCGCCGACCTCGGGCGGCACGATCTACTCCAAGTCCTCGCCGCTGGCCTCGCTGTCGTTCGCGTCCGGCCGCGGCACGGTCTTCATGCGGGCGTCCGGGGCGCGGCTCAACAACGTGAGCACGACCCGCGACCCGGTGACGAGCGCGACGGGCCTGGTCGCGATCGCCTCCGACGACGCGAACCACCGCTACTACCACGCGGAGATGTCGCTCGCCGACGGCGGCGGGGGCGGCGACGTCGCTGCGCCGACGGCGCCGGGTGCCGTGTCGGCGTCGGCGACCGCTGCGACGTCCGTGTCGCTGTCGTGGACGGCCTCGACCGACGCCGTCGGGGTCACGGGCTACGACGTGCTGCGCGACGGCACCTCGATCGGGAGCGCGACCGGCCTGTCGTTCGTCGACCCGACCGTCTCGCCCGCGACGACGTACACCTACGGTGTCCGGGCCCGGGACGCCGCGGGCAACGTCTCGGCGACGACCTCGGCCGCACCGGTGACGACGCCGGACGACGGGACCCCGCCGCCGACCGGCTCGATCGCGTTCCGCGCGGGGTCGACGTCCCAGACGCCGGGTGGGACCGCGCTCACGGTCGCCAGGCCGGCCGGGCTGGCCGCCGGCGACGTGCTGCTCGCGGCGGTGTCCTCGCGCGGCAACCCGAACGTCGCCGCCCCCGCCGGCTGGAGCCAGGTCGTCGTCACGACGAACTCGACGACGATGCGCCAGTGGGTGTTCAGCAAGGTCGCCGGGGCGGCGGAGCCCGCGTCGTACACGTTCACGCTGTCGCAGTCGAAGGCCGCCGTGCTCCAGGTCGACGCGTGGAGCGGTGTGAGCACGTCGGCACCGGTCCGCGCGTCGGCCGGGCAGGCGAACGCGAGCGGGCCGTCGGTCGCGGCGCCGTCCGTCGCCGGGGCGGCGGGCGACCTCGCCGTCGCGATCTTCGGCACCGGCCGGGCGTCCGGGTTCACCCCGCCCGCCGGGCTCGTCGAGCGGACCGAGGTGATCAGCCCCGACGGCTCGTCGAAGGTCTCGGCGGCCGCCGCGGACCGCGCGGTGACCGCGACCGGGACCGTCGGACCGTTCACCGCCGCGACGCCGACGGGCGCGGCCGGGAGCGTCGGCCAGACCGTCGTGCTGCGCGGCGCCTGAGCGACGGACCAGGGCCGCCGACGACGTACCGACCCCGCCTCACGAGCGGGAGGACGGTCGTCCGACCCGGGTGATCGGACGGTCTTCGGCAATATCAGTCACGATGTGCTGACATCACGCCTACTGTCGGTGACGACGAGCGCCCGGGGGGTCGGGCGCCCCGACAGTAAGGTCGTTCATGCATCCCGTCATCGCACGCAGCACCCGCGCCCGCCGCACCGTCGCGGCCGCGCTCACGTCCGCAGCCCTCGTCGCCGGCGGCGCCGGCTGGGCAGCAGCGCCCGCCGCGGCCGCCGGCGTCCCGGCCACGTACGCCGGCCCGACGTTCCCGGCGGCCGTCGAGGCGCCGTCGGCGGACAAGCAGCAGAGCAAGGTCTGGCGGACCGACGGCGCCTGGTGGGCCGTCATGGCGTCCTCGACGAGCGGCGCACCGACGATCCACGAGCTGCTCGGCAACCACACGTGGCGCAACACCGGTGTCGTCGTCGACAGCCGGGTCAACAGCACCGCCGACGTCGAGGTCGTCGGGCCCCGGCTCTACGCCGCGAGCCGGGCGACGACCGGCGGGCTGCTCTTCTCGCGCTTCTCCTACGACGCCGGCGCCCGCACGTACACCAAGGACTCCGGGTACCCGGTGACGATCGCGCCCGGCGGCACGGAGTCGCTGTCGTTCGCCCGCGACTCGGGCGGCACGATCTGGGCGACGTGGACGAAGAGCTCGCGGGTCATGTTCGCCCACACGACGTCGTCGGACGCCGCGTGGTCCGCGCCGGCCCTCGTCCCGGTGGCCGACACGACGCTGGCGTCGGACGACGTCTCCGGGATCGTGGCGTTCGACGGCAAGGTCGGGATCATGTGGTCCGACCAGCAGAGCGCGGCCTTCCGGTTCGCGGTCCACACCGACGGCACGGCGGCCGGCACCTGGTCGGTCGAGACCCCGCTGTCCGGGGTCGGCGTCGCCGACGACCACCTGAGCCTCAAGGCGGTCGCGAACGACTCGCAGGGCCGGGTCTTCGTCGCGCTCAAGACGAGCAACGACGTCGTCAGCGGCATCGCGACCGACCCGCTCGTCGTGGTCCTGCGGCGGGCGAGCAGCGGCGCGTGGACGTCGGCGACCGGCGCGACGGTCGCCGAGGCCGCGACCCGGCCGCAGGTCGTCATCGACTCCGAGCACTCGCTCGTCTACCTGCTCATGACCTCCCCGGCGTCCGGTGGCGCCATCTTCTACAAGACGTCGCCGCTGTCGGCGCTCGCGTTCGGCGGCGGCAGGGGCGCGGTCTTCATGAAGGCGTCCGGCGCCAGGCTCAACAACATCAGCACCACGAAGGACCCGGTCACGGCCGCGACCGGCCTCGTCGCGATCGCGGCCGACGACACCGCGAACCGCTACTACCACGCGGAACTGTCCCTGACGCCCGCCGGAGACACCCAGCCACCGACCAACCCGGCGTCGGTGACCGGCACGGCCCTGTCCGCGACGTCGGTCCGGGTGACGTGGCCCGCCGGCACGGACGACGTCAAGGTCGTCGACTACCTCGTCTACCGCAACGGCGCGCTGCTCGGGTCGTCCGCGACGCTCACGTACACCGACACGACCGCCCTCGGCCTGACGACCTACACGTACGGCGTCCGGTCGCGGGACGCCGCGGGCAATGTCTCCTCGCTGCGGCAGGCAGCCCCGGTGAAGACGCCCAAGGTCGGCGGTTCGATCCTGTTCCGGGGCGGCGCCCGCGCGGCGACCGCTGGTGCGACGGGGATCACCGTCGCCCGGCCGGCCGCCGTCGTCGCCGGCGACGTCATGCTCGTCACGGTGACGACCCGGGCCCTGCCCGCGCTCACCCCGCCGGCCGGCTGGACCCGCGTCGCGCAGACGGACAACGGGACGGTGCTGCGGCAGGCGGTCTACTGGAAGGTCGCGCGGGCCGGCGAGCCCGCGACGTACCGGTGGGCGTTCTCGTCCTCACGAGCGGCGGTGGTCCAGCTCGGGGCGTGGAAGGGCGTGAGCACCACGGCGCCGGTGCGCGCGGTCGCGAGCAAGGTCAACGCGAGCTCGGCGACGACCACGGCACCGGCCGTCG
>DAIOGQ010000077.1:0-6708 GCA_036745175.1 Kineosporiaceae bacterium | reverse complement strand
GCGGGATAGCCGCCGCCGGGGACCGCGTCGTGACGATGTTCGGTACCGCGCGATCGGGGGCGATCACCCCGGCGGCCGGGCTCACCGAGCGGACCGAGGTGAGCAGCGCGACGGGCCCGACGACGGTCGCCGGCGAGGTCTCGGACACCCAGGTCGCGACGACCGCGACCGTCGGGCCGTTCACCGCTGTCACCTCGACCGGGGCTGCCGTGAACATCGGCCACACGCTGTCACTGCGCTGGGCCTGACACCCGCCCGCCCGCTCGACCGGACGGCTCGCAGGACGCCGGCCCGAGGTACCTGCCTCGGGCCGGCGTCCTGCGTCCACCCGCAGCGGCCCGGCGCGACACGTCGGCAAACCGTTAAGGGAGTGTCAAGAACCCGACGCGCGGTCCGAGGGGCCGTGTGAAGCCTTCGTTAAGTCCTGAGTTCGTCCCTGTTCAGGTCTTCCGTTGCGGTAAGTGACCCTCCTAGGGTCAGGGCCGCCAGGAGGCCGGGAGATCGTCCCGGTCCACGCCGTACGCGGATCCCATGCGCCGTGTGCCAGACACGTCGGAGCGAGATGTTCGGGGAAGCTCGCCATCTGTCCACCAGCACGGCCGGCAGAACGGCCACCAGCACCACCCGGACCACCGCCCGAGCCACCACCATCGGCACCACCGGCGCAAGGCGCCGAACCGGCGACACCCGAACGGCGGCACATCTGGACCGCACGCCCCGATCCGGTAGCCCGTCCGGGGCATCTGCGGGGCTGCGGCGACCGGACGGCTCAAGACGCGATGCGCGACGTCGAAACACGGCCCAGTTCCGTGCTCCCGTCGCGTCATCCGAGGTGATCGCCGTGCGTGCCCCCCACCGATCTCGACCGGCAGACAGGTTCCGCCGCAAGGTCCTCGTCCTCGTCACGGGAGTCGCCCTCGCGGCCACCCCCTTCGTCGTCGGGAGCCTGTCTCCCGCGAGCGCCGCCGGCACCTACGTCGTCTCGCCCAAGGGCAGCGACTCGAACAACGGCTCCGAGGGCGCGCCGTGGCGCACGCTCTCGGCGTCGTTCAAGAAGCTGGGCCCGGGCGACCGGCTCGTCGTCCGCGGCGGCACCTACACCGAGCAGATCAAGGTGACGCCCACCAAGGGCACCGCATCCGACCCGGTCCGGGTCGTCGCCGCGACCGGTGAGCAGCCGGTCGTGTCCGGCCTGCTGTGGCTCAAGGGCGCCGACTACTGGACCCTCGACGGGATCGACGTCACGTGGGGCCCGGGCAACACCTCGAGCCAGCACATGGTGAAGATGACCGGCGGGACCGGCTGGCGGATCACGAACGCCGAGATCTGGGGGGCCCGCTCGTACGCCGCGGTCCTCGTCGCCGGCACGCCGAGCACGTGGATGATCGACCGCAACTACATCCACGACACGTACAAGAGCAACAGCACCAACCAGGACCACCTGATCTACGTGAACGGCAGCATGGGCGGCGGCATCATCGAGCGGAACCTGCTCGCACGCAGCCCGAACGGTCGCGGCCTGAAGATCGGTCCGCCGTCCGCGAGCAGCAGCCCGATCGGCAACGTCGTGGTCCGGTACAACACGTTCTACGACAACCAGGGCCCGTCGAACCTCCAGCTGTCGTACGGTGCGTCCGGAGTGAACATCTACCGGAACGTCTTCGACATCTCGGGCAAGGGCAAGCCGAACATCACGGCCTACAAGCTCAACGGCAAGGGCAACCTCGCCAAGGACAACGTCGGCTGGCACTCCACGGGCGTCCTCGACGAGGGCCCCGGCCTCACGGACGGCGGCGGCAACGTCATGGCCGACCCGGGCACCACGGTCAACGGCGCCGGCGAGGTGTCGACGACCGCCTTCACCGGCTACGGCCGGACGGCACCGACGTCGGGCGGCTGACCGCGGCACCGCACCCGCCGCTCCCGCTGAGCTGCACCGGCCTGGCCGACGACCCCTCGGCCGGGCCGGTGCATTTTGCACCCGGGACGCGCGACGCCCGCGAAACCGTTGAGAGACAAGGAGATCCGCAGCATGGCGACGAGCACCGAAGGCCGACTGGAGTGCGCCCGGGGGCAGACCTGGTACCGCGTCGTCGGCGACCTCGACCCGGCGGCCACGCTCACCCCCCTCGTCATCCTCCACGGCGGCCCGGGCGCCGCGCACGACTACTGCGAGCCGATCGCCGACCTCGTGGCGCAGAGCGGCCGGGCCTGCGTGCTCTACGACCAGCTCGGGTGCGGGCTGTCGCAGCACCTGCCGGAGGCCCCCGTCGACTTCTGGACCCCGCAGCTGTTCAAGGACGAGCTCATGGCGCTCACCGCCCACCTCGGCATCGCCGACCGCTACATGGTGATCGGCCAGTCGTGGGGCGGCATGCTCGGGATGGAGCACGCGCTGGACCACCCGTCAGGCCTGCGCGCGCTCGTCGTCGCCGACTCGCCGGCGTCGATGCGGCTGTGGGTCGAGGAGGCCAACCGGCTCCGCGCACTGCTGCCGCCCGCCGTCGAGGCGACGCTGCGGCGGCACGAGGACGCCGGCACGACGGACAGCGCCGAGTACGAGGAGGCGGTGAACGTCTTCTACGACCGACACCTGTGCCGGGTGCCGCAGCCGGCCGCCGTCCAGGCCTCGTTCGCGCAGATCGCGCAGGACCCGACCGTCTACCACACGATGAACGGGCCCAGCGAGTTCCACTGCATCGGCACCCTCAAGGACTGGGACGTCACCGACCGGCTCCCGACGGTCGACGTCCCGACCCTGCTCGTCTCCGGCGCCCACGACGAGGCGACCCCACGGATCGTCGGCGAGATCCACGACCGCATCCCCGGCTCGCGCTGGGAGCTCTTCGCGTACTCCAGCCACATGCCCCACGTCGAGGAGCCCGCGAAGTTCAAGGAGGTCATCACGCGCTTCCTCGCCGAGCACGACCGCCCCTGACCTCCGATCGTCCGGATGCGGATATCGGGTTGGTGAGCCGTTTCGCCCGGGTTATGGTCGAAACAGATGCCTTCCCAACCCCCTCCCGCCGCCGGGCCCGTCGCCTCGCTGTGGCGCATGCGCCTGTACGCGCGCCCGTACGCCGTGCAGATGTTCGTCATGGTCGGCTGCGCCCTGCTCGCGGTCGGCGCCGGCATCCTCGTGCCGCTCGTCATCCGCCGGGTCGTCGACGGGCCGATCGCGGACGGCGACCGGGGGGCGCTGCTGCCGCTCGCGCTCCTCGCTCTCGTCCTCGGGGTCGTCGAAGCCGCGCTGACCTTCACCCGGCGGTGGATCCAGAGCACGTCGACGCTGGGCATGGAGCGCGACGTCCGGGACACCCTCTACCGGCACCTGCAGTCGCTGCCGCCGGCCTTCCACGACGGCTGGCAGTCCGGCCAGCTCCTGTCCCGCGCCACGAGCGACCTGTCGGCGATCCGGCGGTTCTTCGGGTTCGGGCTCGTCTTCCTCGTGGTCAACATCTTCACGTTCGTCGCGATCTGCTCGGTGCTCGTCCACATCGACCCGGTGCTCGGTGCCGTCGTCGCCGCGTCGCTGCTGCCGGTGGCCGTCGTCTGCGCACGCTTCGAGCGGCAGTACTCGGGCGTCTCGCGGCGTGTCCAGGACCAGACCGGCGACCTCGCGAGCCGGGTCGAGGAGGCGGCGACCGGCGTGCGCGTCGTCAAGGCCTTCGGCCGGCGCCGGCACGTCGTCGACCAGTACCGCCGGGACGCGCAGGAGGTGCACGGCACCCAGCTCGTCAAGGTCCGGCTGCGGGCCGGGTTCATCGCCGTCCTCGACGTCATCCCGAACGCGACCCTCGGGCTCGTCCTGGTGCTCGGCGCGCTCGCGGTCGGCGACGGGCGGATGAGCCTGGGCGACCTCGTCGCCTTCATCACGCTCGCGCTCCAGCTCGTCTGGCCGATCGAGGCGCTCGGCTTCATCCTCGCCTCGGCGCAGGAGGCCGGGACGGCGGCGCAGCGCGTCTTCGAGGTGCTCGACACCCGGCCCGCGATCGCCGGAGCGTCCGCGGCGCGGCCGCTCACCGGGCCGGACGGCGGCCCGCCGGTCGGGCGCGTCCGGTTCGAGGACGTCGCCTACCGGCATCCGGGGTCCGACCGCGACGTGCTCCGCGACGTGCACCTCGACCTGGAGCCGGGCGAGACGCTCGCGCTCGTCGGCGCCAGCGGGTCGGGCAAGACGACGCTCGCGATGCTGCTGCCGCGGCTCGCCGACGTCACCGGCGGCCGGGTGACGATCGACGGCCACGACGTGCGCGACGTCGGTCTCGCGGACCTGCGCACCGTCGTCGCGACCGCCTTCGAGGAGCCGATCCTGTTCTCCGCGAGCGTCCGGGAGAACGTCACGCTCGGCCGCCCCGACGCCACCGACGAGGACGTGGACGCCGCGCTGGCCCTGGCCCAGGCGCAGTTCGCCCACGACCTTCCCTGGGGCCTCGACACCCGGGTCGGCGAGCAGGGCATGTCGCTGTCCGGCGGCCAGCGGCAGCGGCTTGCGCTCGCCCGCGCGGTGCTGGGCCGGCCGCGCGTGCTCGTCCTCGACGACCCGCTCTCGGCGCTGGACGTCGAGACCGAGGCGCTCGTCGAGGAGGCGCTGCGCCGCGTGCTCGCGACGACGACCGCGGTCGTCGTCGTCCATCGTCCCTCGACCGTCGCGCTCGCCGACCGGGTCGCGCTGCTGCGCAACGGCACCGTGGAGGCCGTCGGCACCCACGCCGGCCTGATGGCGACCAACCCCGCGTACGCCGAGCTCATGGGCGATCCGGCAGCCGGATCCGTTCCGGGACAGGGTCATCCGCGCCCGGTCCAGGGGGTGCGGCGATGAGTGACGCGGGCTGGCGCGGCGTCGCGGCCGAGCGCCGCGAGGACCTCACGTCCACCGTCACGGCGCTCCTGCGTGACCGCAGCCGGCGCCTGCTCGGCGACCTGCTGCGCCCGCACCGGCCCCAGCTGTGGCTGCTCCTCGCACTCGTCGTCACCGAGAACCTCGCCTCGCTCGCCGGGCCGTACCTCATCGGCGTCGGCATCGACCGCGGCATCCCGCCGCTGCTCGACGGGTCGGGGGCGCGCACGCTCGGGCTCGTCGCCGTCGCGTTCGCCGCCGCGACCGCCCTCCAGGTCGTCACGCAGCGGTCGTTCCTGCTGCTCACCGGCCGGATCGGGCAGGACGTCGTGCTCGACCTGCGGACCCGGGTCTTCGAGCACTTCCAGCGGCTCTCGATGGCGTTCCACGAGGACTACACCTCGGGCCGGGTCATCTCCCGGCAGACCTCGGACGTCGACGCGATCTCGGAGTTCCTCGAGGAGGGCATCGACGCCGTCGTCATGGCGGTGCTGTCGATCATCAGCATCGGGGTGACGATGCTCCTGCTCGACGCCCCGCTGGCGCTCGTCGGCGTGGTGTCGTTCGTGCCGCTCGTGCTGCTCACCCTGTGGTTCCGGCGCGAGTCGGCGAGGGCCTACCGGGCGACCCGGGAGGCGGTGGCGCTCGTCATCGTCCAGATCGTCGAGACGCTCGGCGGGATCCGCGCCGTCCAGGCCTTCCGCCGGGAGCCGCGCAACGAGCAGATCTTCGGCGAGCTCAACGGCCGCTACATGGCGGCGTCCCGGCGGTCGTTCTCGCTCATGGCGATCTACGGGCCCGGGATGAAGCTCGTGTCGAACGTCACCGTCGCCGTCGTCCTGCTGTACGGAGGCCTCCGGGTGCTCGACGGCGCGCTCGGCGTCGGCGTGCTCACGGCGTTCCTGCTCTACCTGCGCCGCTTCTTCGACCCGCTCCAGGAGCTCTCGCAGTTCTTCAACGCCTTCCAGTCCGCGGCCGCGGCGCTCGAGAAGCTGTCCGGCGTGCTCGAGGAGACGCCGTCCGTGCCGGAAGCCGCGACCCCGAGCCCGCTGCCGGTGGCGCGCGGCGCCGTCCGGTTCGAGGACGTCACGTTCGGGTACCGCGAGCGCGTCGTGCTGCCCTCGCTCGACCTCGCGGTGCCCGGCGGCCAGACGGTCGCGCTCGTCGGCGCGACGGGGGCCGGCAAGACGACGGTCGCGCGGCTGCTCGGCCGGTTCTACGACCCGGTGTCCGGGCGCGTCGTCCTGGACGGCGTCGACCTGCGTGACCTCGCCGAGGACGACCTGCACCGCGCGGTCGTCACCGTGACCCAGGAGAGCTTCCTGTTCGCCGGGACCGTCGCCGACAACATCGCCTTCGGCCGGCCCGGCGCGAGCCGGACGCAGGTCGAGCAGGCGGCGCGCCGGATCGGGGCGCACGAGTTCATCGCCGCACTGCCGCAGGGGTACGACACCGACGTCCGCAAGCGCGGCGGGCGGCTGTCCGCGGGGCAGCGCCAGCTCGTGTCGTTCGCCCGCGCGTTCCTCGCCGACCCCGCCGTCCTCGTGCTCGACGAGGCAACGAGCTCCCTGGACATCCCGCACGAGCGGCTGGTCCAGTCGGCGCTGCGCACGATCCTCGCCGACCGGACGGCGCTCATCATCGCCCACCGGCTCTCGACGGTCGAGATCGCCGACCGGGTGCTCGTGCTCGCCGACGGCCGCATCGTCGAGGACGGTCCGCCGGCGGTGCTCGCCGCGGGCGACGGGCCCTACGCCCGGCTGCACAGCGCGTGGCGGGAGTCGCTGCACCGGACGGCGACGGCCTGACCCGCCGGTGTCCACAACGACGCAGGAAGCGGCGTCCGTGCGGCGTGTCGGCGCCTGACA
>DAIOGQ010000076.1:0-14319 GCA_036745175.1 Kineosporiaceae bacterium | reverse complement strand
CATGGACGCCACGCCGGTGACCCTCGGCCAGGAGCTCGGCGGCTACGCGGCGCAGATGCGGCGTGGTGTCGAGCGGCTCCGGGCCGCGCTCCCCCGCGTTGCCGAGGTGCCGCTCGGCGGGACGGCGGTCGGCACGGGGATCAACACCCCGCCCGGCTTCGCCGCTGCCGTCGTCGCGGAGCTGCGGACGTCGACCGGCCTGCCGGTCACGCAGGCCCGGGACCACTTCGAGGCACAGGGTGCGCGGGACGGTCTCGTCGAGCTCTCGGGCGCGCTGCGGTCGGTCGCCGTGAGCCTGACGAAGGTCTGCAACGACCTGCGGTGGATGGGGTCGGGGCCGATGACCGGGCTCGCCGAGGTCCGCCTCCCGGACCTGCAGCCCGGCTCGTCGATCATGCCCGGCAAGGTGAACCCGGTCATCCCGGAGGCCGTGCTCCAGGTCTGCGCGCAGGTCGTCGGGAACGACGCGTGCGCCGCCTGGGCCGGAGCGAGCGGGAGCTTCGAGCTCAACGTCATGGTCCCGGTGCTCTCCCGGGTCGTGCTGGAGTCGGTGCGGCTGCTCGCGAACGGGTCGCGGCTGCTCGCCGACCGCTGCGTCGACGGCCTCGAGCCGGACGTCGCCCGGTCCCGCGCGCTCGCGGAGTCCTCGCCGTCGGTCGTCACCCCGCTCAACCGGGTCATCGGCTACGAGAGCGCCGCGAAGGTCGCCAAGCATGCGGTGGCGCACCGGACGACGGTCCGCGAGGCGGTCGTCGCCCTCGGCTTCGTCGAGCGCGGCGAGATCGACGAGGCGACACTCGACCGGCTGCTGGACGTCACCGCGATGACGCGTCCGCCGGTGGCCCCTGAGCCTGCGCCGGGCCGAGCCGGCTCGTAGCGCCGACCTCGAGGACGGCGACCCGTGGCGCGATCGCCGGGTCCAGCCGGCCCTGCGCCACGGCGCTCTCGACGACGTCCGCGAGCCGCGGCCCCGGGGTGCGGAGCTGGCGGCGCATGGCCGGCGAGTAGAACGCCGGGTGCAGGGTGCCCCAATGCACCGGCACGGCGACCCGGGCGCCGGCCCGGACGGCAGCCTCGGCGGCCTGTGCGGGGTCGAGGTGCCCGGGCCCGAGGTTCGGACCCCAGCCCCACACCGGCAGCGCCGCGACGTCGACGACCCCGCGCCGTCCGAGGCCGGCCAGCCGCACCATGCCGGCGAACAGCCCCGTGTCACCGGCGAGCCAGGTCGACGACGTCGCCGACTCGACGAGGTGGCCGACGCTCATGGCCGCCGGTCCCCAGGGCTCGCGGCGGCCGAGGTGCTCGGCGGGCACGGCAGTGACGTGGACCCCGTCGGCCACCTCGACGCTGCGCCCCGGCGCGAGCTCGACGGCACGAAAGCCGTTGCGGGCCAGCCAGTCCCCCGCTCCCGGCGGCACGACGAGCAGCCGCGGCCGGAGCCGGCGCAGGGACGGCAGGTCGCAGTGGTCGTGGTGCAGGTGGGACAGGACCACGGCGTCGACGGGCTGATCGCACAGGCTGTCGAGGGCCGGCAGCGCCGGTGCGCGGCGCAGCAGGCCGACCCGCCTGCGCAGCACGGGGTCGGCGAGCACGCGCGCCCCGCCGGCCTCGACGAGGACGCTCGAGTGCCCGAGCCAGGTGAGCCCGACGTCGCCGTCGTCCGTTCCGCCGTCGCTCACGGCGCCACCGGACCGTCCGCGACCGCCGGCTCGGGCACGGGACGGTCCCGGACCGGCCGCCGGGTCCCCGCACGCTCGAGCCACCGGACGAGCTGACGGTGCACGACGTCCGCGCCGTAGAGCATCGCCTCGCCCGGGACGCTGCGGTCGACGAGGTCGTCGTCCAGCGGCCAGTCCGCCGGGTGCACGAGGCAGGCCCGGTTCTGCCAGCCGCCGAGGCCGCCGTGGCAGCCGACGAGCTCCTCGAAGGCGTGCACCTCGAGGGCCCGCGGCGAGACGGTCGAGTGCACGTACAGGTCGGGGCAGTTCGGCGCGGTCGCGACCCGGAGCAGGTCGGGCGCGGCCCGGGGGCCGAACGGCAGCAACGGGTCCGTGCCCTCGACGGTCGAGTCGGCCAGCACGTGGACGCCGTCCCGGCCGACGGCGAGCGGGCCGCGGGTGCTGTCCACGACGAGGAAGCCCACGCCGGGCTCGGCGAGCAGCCCGGGCACGAGGGCCGGGAACTGCTCCTGGAGGGTCTCGACGCCGACCAGGCCGGGCAGCCGGGGGAACCAGACGAGCCCGAGGTTGCCTGACCCGACGACGACGAGCGCGGGCCGCTCCTCGCCGTCGGGGGCCGTCGCCGGGACATGGTCCTTGGGGCCGAGGACGACGCTGCCGTCCGGGGTGCCCGGCCGGCGGCTCGCCCAGCGCGACGTGGCCGCCGTCGAGCCGAGGACCTCGGACAGGAGGGCGTTGACCGGCCCCCACGACTCGGCGTCCGTCGTCGACACGACCCGGTCGCCGGCACCGGCACCGACGAGCCCGCCGACGGCGTCCTCGAGCGTGTGGCCGGTGAGCTGGCGGAACGTCGGTCCCTGGCTCTGCCCGTGGTCGGACAGCACGACGAAGCGGTACTCGCGGCGGGCCGCGCCCGCGACCCGCTCAAGGGTCGAGAGCACGCGGTCGATGCCTGCGAGCGCGTCGAGGGCCTCGGGCCGCGCGACCCCGGCGTGGTGGGCGATCTCGTCGTAGTCGACGAAGTCCACCATGATGACCGGCGCGCCCCGCATCATGTGCTCGGCGACGAGAGCGACGTTGAGGTCGCGGAGCATCGCGTTCGTCACTCCGCGCAGCGCGACGTAGGCCCCCCTGCGACGGATCCGCGGCTCGATCCCGCGGATGCGCTGCTGGCGACCCTGGTAGAGCTCCTTGAGCATCTCGCCGAGCGTCAGCAGGAGCGCGCGGACGAAGACGAACGGGCTCGCGAAGAACCGCACGTAGTCGCCGCCCGGGCCCAGCCCGCCGCGCGCGCCGGCCCGGCTCATGACCATCAGGCTCGTGGCGGCGTCGCCGGTGAACATGTTGGAGATGCTCACGCCGCCGCCGGCGAGCAGCCCGCGACCGTCCGACAGGCGGGCCTCGACCAGGGTGGCGTCGGCGGGCCGGTTGGTCACGACGAGCCGGCCGGACTCCTTCTCGTACCAGCGGAACGCAGGGATCCCGTCGCTGCTGCCGTGCAGCAGGGCCGCCTGGCTGGCGGGCGTCGTCGACGGGACCCGGGCCCAGTACTCGACGGCGTCGTGGCTGCCGGACCGGACCCAGCGCGCGAGCGTCGGCAGCGTGCCCGAGACGATGCCGTGCTCGAGCAGCGGCGCCGGCATGCCGTCCACCTGGACGACGACGAGCCCGGGGGTGTCGGCCCGGCCGTCGGCGTGCCCCGTCGACGCGCCGCGCCGCCGGCGGCGGGACTCCGCGCGCCGCAGCAGGTCCGCGACGAGGTAGGAGCTGTCGTTGACGCCGAGGAGCCAGCGGGTGCCGGCCCCGACGAGGGCGACGACGACGAGCGTCCACGCGGCGGCGCCGAGGGTGTGCACGACGACGCCCGGCAGCACGGCGAACGCGAGCCGGACCAGGGCGAGCTGGGCGGCGACGCCGAGGCCGAGGGCTGCGACCGCGCCCAGCCGGCCGGCGAGCCCCCGCAGGACGGGTCGCAGGAACCCGTCGCCGACGGCGACGAACGCGGCGACGGCGAGCGGCGTCCAGGCCCGGCGCAGCGTGAGGTCGTCGAGCAGCTGGTCGGCGACCCAGACGGCGAACGCGGTGGGGAGCAGACCGATGGCGGCGTCCCGGGCGTCACGTGACGACGCCGCGAGGCCGGACCGCCACGACCGGTTCTCGTCGGTGGTGGCGGCGGGGCCCGCCGGCGTCGTCGGCCCGGGTCCACCGCGTGACGCAGAGTGAGCCGCCGGGCGCTGCACGCGGTCAGCCTAGGCGGGTGCGCACACTCGGGGAAGGGCCATCGGACCCGAGGGGGATCAGTACCAGTTGTGCGCCTGGCTGTGCGTCCAGGCGCTGCAGGGGCTGCCGTAGACGTCGTCGATGTAGCCCAGGCCCCAGCGGATCTGCGTGACGGGGTTGTGCTCCCAGTCGGACCCGGCGCCGGCCATCTTGCTGCCGGGCAGGGCCTGCGGGATGCCGTACGCACTCGACGAGGGGTTGTCGGCGTGGACGTCCCAGCCGCTCTCCTTCTCCCACAGGGCCTCGAGGCAGCCGAACTGGCCGAAGCCCCAGCCGCGCTCGCCGATCATCGCCCGGGCAGCGCTCTTCGGGTCACGCACGGCGGCCCGGGCGACCCGTCTGCGCTCGGCGCGACGCTGCGCCGCGCGGTCCCGCGCGGCCGCCCGGTCCGTGCGCTCTCGGGCCGCCTTCGTCGCACGGTCCACCGCCGCCGTCGCCGTCCTCCTGGCGGCGGCCCGCTCCGCACGCTCGGCGTCCGCAGCGCGCTCGGCCGCTGCGAGCGCCGCGACCCGACGCTCGTCGTCGGCGGCGAGGGACGCCGTCGCCCGGACACCGTCCGCAGGACGCGCCGCGGAGAGCGTCTGCCGGGTGAGGCTGTACGCCGACGTCGCCGGGTCCAGGGCGACGGCGGGCTCGTCGCCCGTCGCGGCGACGACGCCGGCGACCGTCCCGAGGACCGCCACCGTCGCGGTCACGCGCAGCAGCGAGGACGGCAGGCGCCTCCTCCCCGGAGGGCGGATGTCCGCCACGCCTGGCTCGCCGGGCACGGTGGGCGCCGGACGCAGGGCGCAGGCGCGGTGGGCCGGGCCCCTCGACCGCGTGGGGCGGTGGTCGGACCGGGCAGGCAGGTGGAACCGGGGCACGCGTGAGTCCCTCTCGTGGCAGACGGGGGTGATCAACGCATCCACCGTCACCCGGGCGGGCCGGTCGCCCAAGTCGACTCAGCGGCCTTCGTTACCTTCCCGTGATAATCACGCCGAGATCGTCACTCTGCGTCGAGAAACGTGAACAAGCACACATGCGACGATCTACTCGAAGTGACCGGTCCGCCGGTGCGCCGCTCAGGGCTCGAGGCCCTCGAGCATCTCGGTGACGAGCGCGGCCACCGGGGAGCGCTCGGAGCGGGTCAGCGTGACGTGCGCGAAGAGCGGGTGGCCCTTGAGCGCCTCGATGACCGCCGCGACCCCGTCGTGCCGGCCGACGCGCAGGTTGTCGCGCTGGGCGACGTCGTGGGTGAGGACGACGCGGCTGTTCTGGCCGACCCGGGACAGCACCGTGAGCAGGACGTTCCGCTCGAGGGACTGCGCCTCGTCGACGATGACGAACGCGTCGTGGAGCGACCGGCCGCGGATGTGCGTCAGCGGGAGGACCTCGAGCATGCCGCGGTCGATGACCTCCTCGACCACCTCCTGGGAGACGAGCGCCCCGAGGGTGTCGAACACCGCCTGGCCCCAGGGGCTCATCTTCTCGGCCTCGGTGCCCGGCAGGTAGCCGAGGTCCTGGCCGCCGACCGCGTACAGCGGCCGGAAGACGAGGACCTTGCGGTGCTGGCGCCGTTCGAGCACGGCCTCGAGCCCGGCGCACAGCGCGAGCGCGGACTTGCCCGTCCCGGCCCGGCCACCGAGCGAGACGATGCCGATCTCGGCGTCGAGGAGCAGGTCGATGGCGATCCGCTGCTCGGCGCTGCGGCCGTGGACGCCGAAGACGTCACGATCCCCGCGCACGAGCCGGACCTTCTTGTCCGGCATGACCCGGCCGAGCGCGGAGCCCCTCGGCGAGAGCAGGACGAGCCCCGCGTGGCACGGCAGGTCGGCAGCCACGGGCAGGTCGATCGCCTGCTCGGAGTAGAGGGTCGCCATCGTCTCGACGCTGACGTCGACCTCGGCCATCCCGGTCCAGCCGGAGTCGACGGTCTTCTCCGCCTCGTACTCCTCGGCGTCGAGCCCGACCGCCGAGGCCTTGACCCGCATCGGCAGGTCCTTGCTCACCACGGTGACGAGCTTGCCGTCCGCGGCGAGACTGCGTGCGATCGCGAGGATCCGGGTGTCGTTGTCCAGCAGTCGGAACCCGGCCGGGAGCACCGACGGGTCGGCGTGGTTGAGCTCGATCCACAGCGTGCCGCCGGCGTCGCCGACCGGCAGCGGAGCGTCGAGCCGGCCGTGCTGCAGGCGCAGGTCGTCGAGCAGCCGAAGCGCCTGGCGGGCGAAGTAGCCGAGCTCCGGATGGTGCCGCTTGCCCTCGAGCTCGGTGATGACCACGACCGGGAGGACGACCTCGTGCTCGGCGAACCGGAGCACGGCGCGGGGGTCGGAGATGAGGACGGAGGTGTCGAGGACGAACGTCCGGCGAGGTTCTCCGGAAACGGTTCGACGGTTCGTGACCACGGCGACTCCCCACCATCGACGCACCCGGTGACGCCCGCGGTCGCCCTGGGGCCACCGACGCGCGCCGTGACGCACGCTAACCGACGACTCAGCGCAGCGGAACCACCACGCACGTGTGACGTTGCGAACCGTGCGTCACCTGCTGGTGCTTCCGGGCCGAATCCCGGACGGGGGGTGCGGAATCCCGGAACGGTTGTCACCCTGTAACCACTTCGTGATCCAGGCGGGCTGGCACCCCTGACGGGACCAGGGTCGAGAGGCGGGCGGCATGGGTCGTCACAGGTGGGCCGCGCCGCTCGCCGTGCTCGCCGCAGCGGCCCTCGCCGCCGGCTGCGCAGCACCCTCGCACCGGTTCGTCGCGTCCCCGGAGGACGACGTCGTCCTCAAGCTGCCGCGCACCTGGACGAAGGTCTACAGCGGTCCGCCGCAGTCGACGACGGGCGCCACCGCCGAGCCCGGCTCCTGGCTGGCCGTCTACGACAGCGCTCGGGCGCCGAAGCTCGAGAACGTCGAGAACCAGGACGCGGCCCAGCCCGTCGCCCTCATGCGCACGTTCGTCCTCGACGACGAGGACGCCGCGTCGATCACGGACGACGTGCTGCGCGACATCGTCCTGCCGGTCAGCGCCGGGGCGCGTACCCAGGCCGCGCTCGTGGGCAAGAGCCCCGGCGAGTTCCGGCTCATGGACTCCTCGGTCATCGCGTCGAAGAACTCGCACGGGGTGCGAGTCGTGTACTCCTACGACTTCGGCAACGGGGAGGTCGTCTACGACCAGGTCGCCGTGACCGACGCGAAGCGGACGCGGCTGCACCTGTTCTTCGTGCACTGCACGAAGAAGTGCTACGACGCCAACCGCGACGACATCTCCGGGGCAGTGTCCTCGGTGACACTGAAGACCCGGTGAAGTCCAGGAGGCCCCCGTGACCGTCGTGACGCCGCCACCACCCCCGGGCCCGCCCGCGCCGGAGAACCCGCCAGCGCCCGAGGCAGCGGCCGAGGCGGACCCGCGATTCCCCTGGAAGGCGAAGGGGACCCGCAAGCCCCTCCCCTTCTGGGACCGGACGAAGTTCCTCGTCCTCTTCTGCGCCGTCCTGGGCCTGCTGGTGTGGAACGAGTACGTGAAGAACTCCCCCGCGGAGTCGTGGCCCGAGGCCTGGCAACAGGTCTCGTGGGACCAGCGCTGGCTCCTGTGGCTGCTCGGCATCGAGGTCGTCCGCCAGGTGCACTTCGTCCTCAGCGAGCGCAGCCGGCGCTGGAACCGGCTCTGGAGCGTCCGGCTCTTCGGCCGGACGACGACCTGGTGGGAGAAGCGGTTCAACCCCTGGAACCGCTACCGGATCGCGCGGGTCGCCAAGCTGCTCCTCGTCGTCGCGCTCGCCGCCGTCGTCCTCGGCAAGGTGACCAGCGCGCCACCGGTCGTCGCGCTGTTCAAGGCCCCGGTCCTGTTCGTCCAGGCGCTGCCGACCCTGCTGTACGTCGTCATGATCGTCTCGCTCGGCATCCTGCAGTTCGTCGCGATCTTCTGGTTCATGTCGCGCGGCGGCGTCGAGACGTACTTCCCCGAGGACATCGAGAAGCGCTTCTCCGACGTCTGGGGCCAGGACCACGTCCTCGAACGCGTCAAGGAGAACATCGTCCTGCTCGAGGACCCGGAGCGGATCGAGGCCCGCGGCGGGCACGTCCCCTCGGGCATCCTGCTCTGGGGCCCGCCCGGCACCGGCAAGACGCTGATGGCCGAGGCGGTCGCCGGCGAGACCGGCAAGCCGTACGTCTTCGTCGACCCGGGCGCCTTCAACAACATGTTCTTCGGCGTCGGGATCCTCAAGGTCAAGGCGCTGTTCCGCAAGCTCCGCAAGCTCGCGCTGCGCTACGGCGGCGTCATCGTCTTCTTCGACGAGGCGGACTCGCTCGGCAGCCGCGGCGCCGGTGCCGGCACCCCCGGTGCGGCGAGCACACCCGCCCCCTGGCAGACCGCGGGCTGCAACGGGTTCTCGCACCTGTCCGACCGGGGACGCTCGCTCGTCGTCGACCGCACCGGCGCGGCCCGCGCCGCGGTGTCCGCGCCGTCGGGCCGGCGGGGCTGGATCGCCGACCGCGTCATGGTGCCGAACATGGGCGGCGGGGGCGGCGGGATGGGCACGCTCCAGGCGCTGCTCACCGAGCTGTCCGGACTGACGAAGCCGCGCGGCTTCCTCAACCGGGTGGTCCGCCGCACGCTCGGGATGCGGCCGAAGCCACCGCCGAAGTACCGGATCCTCGTCATGATGGCGAGCAACCTGCCCGAGGCCCTCGACCCGGCCCTGCTGCGGCCCGGTCGCATCGACCGGATCTACCGGGTCGGCTACCCCAGCAAGGCGGGCCGGGTCCGCACGTACGTGGGCTACTTCGACAAGGTCAACCACGACCTCACGGCCGAGCAGATCGACAAGCTCGCGACGATCACCCCGTACGCCACCGGTGCGACGATCAAGGACCTCGTCAACGAGTCGCTCATCTACGCGATCGCCGAGGACCGCGAGGTCGTCACCTGGGCGGACGTCCTCAAGGCCAAGCAGCGCAAGCAGCTCGGCCCGCCGGAGGACGTCGAGTACATCGAGCGCGAACGGCACGCGGTCGCGGTCCACGAGGCCTGCCATGCCGTGCTCGCATGGAAGACCCGCCACCACTACGACATCGACCTCGCGACGATCGAGAAGGGGAGCACGTACCTCGGCATGGTCGCCAGCGTGAAGACCGAGGACCAGTTCACCCGGTGGCGGACCGAGCACGAGAGCGACATCCTCGTCAGTCTCGCGTCGCTCGCGGGCGAACGGCTCTTCTTCGACGGCGACAACTCCTCGGGCGTCTCGGGCGACCTCGAGAGCGCGACGTACCTCGCGGCACTCATGGAGTCCCAGTGGGGGATGGGGTCGTCGATCTCGAGCCTGCCCGCCCTGCAGGACCTGCAGATCGGCGCGGGCAGCCCGGAGCCGCGCGGCCCGGCGCGGCGCGGCGGTGCCGGCGGCGGCATCGGGTTCGGCGCCGATCTGGGCAACGGCCGCAAGGACGAGTCGGCCCACGAACGGATGGGCCAGCGGATCGAGGCCAACCTGGCCCGGCTGTTCGAGGACGCCGAGCGGATCCTGCGCGAGCACCGCGGCCAGGTGCTCGCCCTGGCCCACGCGCTCGAGACGTTCAAGACGCTCAACGGGGACGACGTCATCGCCGTCCTCGAGGGGACCAGGGGGTCGATCGTCGACGGGCGGCCGTACAACGACCCGGCGTTCGCCGCCGAGCTCGAGGCGTACCACGCGTCCGCCGTCGAGGCGCACCGCCGGCACACCTCGGTCGCGACGCCGCTGCCGCAGCCGGACCCCGTCGTCGTCGGCGAGGTCGTGCCGTCGGGCAACGGGACGCAGCCGCTGTCCTGGGCGCTCGGCGCGACGTCGGGCACCGCGGTGCGCGGACCGGACCCGGCCGCGCCCCCGGAACCCCCGGAACCGCCGGCACCGCCGGCACCCCCCGCGCCCCCGGCGGCCTGACGACGACGGGGCCGCCGGCGCCTCCCGTCGGACGTCAGCGGCGCAGGGCCGCCACGTCGCCCCGGGGCACCCGGGCCGCGGCCGGCCCGGCCGCCCGCTGCCGGGCGGCCGCACGGGCCGGGGCGGCGGCGCCCTGGAGCGTGAGCGAGATCCGCTCTGCGCTGACGCTGTAGTGCACCGTGCCGCCGTTGGCGCCGCCGACGATGCCGAAGCTCGTCGTGCCGGCCGCCTCGGTGTAGGTGGCGTACATCCCGCTCATCGCGGCCCCCACCGGCGTGAGGCCGATCCGCAGCGTCGTCATGTCGACCGTCGCGCGGTACGCCGCCGGCAGGGTCACCGTCGCGGCACCGGAGCCGTCGAGGGTCACCTTGTCGGTGATCGTGTGGTACGCCAGCTCGCCGGAGGTCACCGGCGCGTACTCGAGCTGCGAGGTGTCGGGGTCGAGGACGCCGACGTAGCTGCGCAGCGCGAGCGCGTTGCCGTCGAGGTACGTCGAGCCGCCGGCCATGAGGGCGATGCCGTGCTCCTCGCCGTCCCCGCCGAGAGCGACGAGCGCCGCGACGTTCGTGACGCTCGGCAGGGTGTCTGCGAACAGGCCCACGTTGAAGCGGCCCTCGGCACGCACCCCGGCCCCGACACCGACCGTGGCGGCGTTGTTGCGGCCGTACAGCCCGAAGCGGGCGTTGGAGCTCGTCGTCGCGTAGCCGCCGGTGTTGACGCCGCCCTCGGCGATCAGGCCACCGCCGCCGCCCGTCGACGTCGCCAGGTTCCGCGCCCGGACGCCCCATCTCGCGGAGGCCGCCGTCTCGCCGAAGCAGCCGTTGCCGGCGGACGCCTGGACGTAGAACGCGGACCCGGTGTTCGACGACCTGAGCGTCGTCAGCGCGCTGCCCGCCGCGTTGACCCGGCCCTGGAGCACCGCCGAGCCCGCGGCAGCCTCGGCCGGACGGGCCGTCGCGATCCCGAATGCCCCGACGGCGGCGCCGGCACCGGCAGCGAGGAGGGCGCGCCGGCCGCGCGCGGACGGACCGGGCTGCTCCGCGTCCACCGGCGGAGTCGGGGGCGGCGGGACGGTCTGGTCGGACACGGGCTCTCCTTCACGAGGCTGCAGGCGAGGCTGCGCACGTGGACGGCGCTGCGGCCAAGTGTAACCGTGAGCACTTGATTGATTACTCCGCGTGTCACCCGGCCGGGCGAGCGCATGCCCTCACGCGGCAGGCGCTTCGGCCCGGCGGCCTGCGCTCAGGCGCCGAAGCGGCGCTCGCGCTGGGCGTAGGAGCGCAGGGCGCGCAGGAAGTCCACGTGCCGGAAGTCCGGCCAGAGCGCCTCGCAGAAGTAGAACTCGCTGTGCGCGCTCTGCCAGAGCAGGAACCCGGAGAGCCTCTGCTCGCCCGAGGTCCGGATCACCAGCTCGGGGTCGGGCTGCCCGCGGGTGTAGAGGTGGCCCGAGATGTGCTCGACGTCGAGGATCTCGGCGAGCTCCTCGATCGACGTGCCGCGCTGGGCGTGCTCCTGGAGGAGGGAGCGGACGGCGTCCGCGATCTCCCGCCGGCCCCCGTAGCCGATGGCGACGTTGACGTGCATCCCGTCGACGGTGCGCGTGGAGTCCTCGTGCTCCTTGAGCCGGCGGGACATCCCCGCGGGCAGCAGGTCGAGCGCTCCGACCGGGTGGACCCGCCACCGACCGGTCGCGGCGATCCGGTCGACGACGTCCTCGATGATCGCCAGCAGCGCCGAGAGCTCCTCCGCCGGCCGGCCGAGGTTGTCCGTCGAGAGCAGCCACAGGGTGACGTGCTCGACGCCGGCCTCGTCGCACCAGCCGAGGAACTCCAGGACCTTGTCGCCGCCGGCCCGGTGCCCGTGGCTCGTCTTCGCGCCGGACGCCTTGGCCCAGCGCCGGTTCCCGTCGAGGATCACACCGACGTGCCGCGGGACCGCCGTCGGCGTCAGGGATCGCGCGAGCCGCCGTGCGTAGGCGCTGTAGAGCACCTCACGAAGCCGCATCTAGGCTCTCCCGGGCTCGGGCGCGGGCGGCCCTCACCTGCGCACGTGCGGCAACCGTACCGCCGCCCGGGGACGCGCGCGGACGCGCGACGCACCGCACACACGACCGACACAAGCTACGGCACCGTAGGTTACGGCCGCGTAGTGCCGTAGGGTGGTGCGGTGGACACCCCGGGAAGCGCGCACGTCGAGGGCATCAAGCCGCACCTGCGCGGCTGGCTCCATGCGGGCACGTTCCCCCTGAGCGTCGCCGCCGGGATCGTCCTGGTCGTCCTCGCCCCGACCACGCAGGCCAAGGTGTCCACGGCGGTCTTCGCCGTCACCGCCTGCCTGCTCTTCGGGGTCAGCGCGATCTACCACCGCGGCTCGTGGTCACCGCGGACGTTCATCCTCCTCAAGCGGCTCGACCACGCGAACATCTTCCTCATCATCGCGGGCACCTACACCCCGTTCAGCGTCATGCTCCTGCCGGAGGGCAAGGCCCGGACGCTGCTGACGATCGTCTGGGTCGGCGCCATCGTCGGTGTGCTGTTCCGCGTGCTCTGGGTCCACGCGCCCCGATGGCTCTACGTGCCCGCGTACCTCGCGCTGGGCTGGGCCGCGGTCGCCTACCTGCCGTCGTTCTTCGCGCACGGCTCGGTCACCGTCGTCGTCCTCGTCATCGTCGGTGGCGCGCTCTACACCTTCGGCGGCATCGTCTACGGCATCCAGCGCCCCGACCCGAGCCCGCGCTGGTTCGGCTTCCACGAGGTGTTCCACGCGCTGACCGTCGCCGCCTTCATCGCGCACTACGTCGGGGTGTCGATCGCGGTGTACTCCGCCCGCGTCGTCTGACCCGCCCCGTCGTCCGGCCCGCCGCGCAGTCCGGCCCGCCGCGCAGTTCGGCCCGCGGCCCCGTCACTGCGCGGCAGGGCCCTCGGCGGACGTCGCGGGGCCGGCGTCGCGGACCTTCGCCACGGAGTCCATCGCCTCGCGCAGGTCGCCGAGCCAGGCCTGGGCGTTGTCGCCGACCAGCCGCACGCACCAGGCGAGCGCGTGCGCGCGCGACCGTGCGACCCCGGCGTCGACGAGGGTGTCGAGCACCTGACGCTCCGGCTGGCGCAGCCGGGTCATCACCGGTACGGCGAGGTGGGTGAACAGCTCGCGGCGCTCGCCCACCTGCACGCCCCACGCGACCTTGCGGCCGAAGCGGTGCTCGGCCTCGCGGGCGATGCCGATCCGGCGGTCCCGGGTGTCCGCCCGGAACCGGGCGACCCGGCCCGCGACGGCCTCGGCCTGCTGCGCGTCCGTCGCACCGGCGTCCGTCTCCGGGGCCGCGACGGCCAGGACGACGGTGATCTCCTCGCGGTCGACGGTCACCACCGGCGCCGCGGCGGTCCACTCCTGCGGCAGCCGCTCGGCGAACCAGGCGGCGACCTCTGCTTGGGTGTTGCTCATGTTTGTCATGCAAGTACGATTACACGCTTACACGTCCAGCTCCAGGCCAGGGGGACGGCGTTCGCGCACGGCGAACGGCGGTCCGTCCGCGCGAGCCGCTGCCTGCTCGACGTCCGGCGCGGGTGGCGACGACGGCCCGGTCCGGCGCCGCACGACGGCCACCGAGCACGCCGCGTGCCGCACGGCGTACTCCGCGACCGACCCGATGACGAGGTCGACGAGATGGCCGCGTCCGCGGTGGCCGACCACGAGCAGGTCGGCCCGCGCGGACGCCGCGACGAGGGACGGGCCCGACGGACCGTGGACGGCGTGGCACGTCACCGCGACGTCGGGCCCGGCGCCCGGCCGAGCGGGGGACGCCCCCTCCCCGGCCCCGGCCCGGCGCTGCTCGACGACGGCGGCGACGTCCTCCTCGAGCAGTCGCACGGTGGCGTCGGCGCACTCCTGCATCGACGGCACCGTGCCGGGCGGCCCACCGACGTCGTCGATCGCCGTCACGAGCATCCAGGCGCGCACGACGTGCACGGCGCAGCCGCGGCGTGCGGCGTCGTCGAGCGCCCATCCGAGCGCGGCGTCCGCGCCCCCCGACCCGTCGTGCCCGACGACGACGCCCCCGACGACCGCGGGTGTCCGCTTCCATGCCTCGAGCACCTCGTCCATGGCCCCAGCCTCGCCGTCGTCGTCGGTACGGACCCGGGTCCGAGGTCCGCGGTCAGCCGGCGGGCGCACCGGTCCCCGAGCCGGCTGCTCCCGCGGCGCCCGCGACGACCGTACCGAGCGCCGCCGCGAGGTCGGCGGGGGACGTCGTCGGCGCGGCGCAGACGAACGAGCGGCACACGTACGCCGCCGCCGACCCGGCGACGAGCGGGCGGCCGGCGAGCAGCGGCACCTGCTCGGCGTCCGGCGTCCCCACGCTGACGGCGGCGGCCGCGGCGGTCGCGGCGAGCGCGACGGCGTGCAGCGCGGCACGCCCCGGGTCGCCTTGGCCGGAGCTGCCAGCGAGGAAGGCCTCCT
>DAIOGQ010000075.1:0-14341 GCA_036745175.1 Kineosporiaceae bacterium | reverse complement strand
GGGCATGACCAAGCCGTACTGCTACCACATCGACCAGTTCTCCGAGCTGCAGCCGGTCATCCACAAGGTCATCGAGTACGGCCGGGCGATGGGGCTGGACATGATCCAGGGCGACCACGAGGACGCTCCCGGCCAGCTCGAGCTGAACTTCAACTTCGACCGGGCCGAGCTCACCGCCGACCGGCTCTCGACGTACCGGCAGATCTGCCGGCAGGTCGGACGCGAGCTGGGCGTCTTCCCCTGCTTCATGTCCAAGCCCTTCATGGGCGTCTCGGCGAACGGCTGCCACCACAACTTCTCGCTGTGGACGATCGACGGCACCGAGCAGAACCGATTCCTGCCCGACACCGAGAACCCCCGGCTGCCGGGCAAGGTCGGCCTGCAGGCGATGGCGGGCATCCTGCGGCACCTGCGCGCGCTCACCTGCCTCTCGGCGCCCACGGTGAACTCCTACCGGCGCTACGCCGACGCCGGCTTCTGGGCGCCCGTCTTCGCCGACTGGGGCTTCCAGAACCGGACGACCGCCGTCCGGGTCAGCGCGCCGGGCCGGTTCGAGTACCGCTCCGTCGACTCCACCGTGAACCCGTACCTGTCGATGGCCGGGCTGCTCGTGTGCATGCGCGAGGGCCTGGAGCAGGCGCTCGACCCGGGCGAGCCCGAGGAGCGCAACATCTACGAGGCGATGGCAGGCGGCAAGAAGGTCCGGCGGATCCCTTCGACCCTCGGTGAGGCGCTGCAGGCGCTGGACGACGACGAGCTGGTCAGGAGCGCGTTGCCCGGCGACATGTACCGGGTCTTCAAGCACTACAAGGACGACGAGTGGATCCGCTTCATCTCGACCGTCTCCGACTGGGACGTCAAGGAGTACCTCGACGTCCTGCCGTGACCCGCACTCCCCGGCAGCGCCGGACCGGCTCACCACGTCGAGCACCTCGGAGGACCCATGTGCGGCATCGCCGGAATCATCCACCGCAACGGGGTGTCCGACACGGGTGCGCAGATCGCGCGGATGCTCCAGTCCATGAAGCACCGCGGTCCGGACTCCACCGGGTTCGCGCTCTACGGGCCACCGACCGACCGGGTCGTCATCCGCTTCAAGCTCGCGGACGCCAACGACGTGCGGGACTTCGAGTTCTCCGAACGGCTCGAGCGGCACCGGCACGAGGTCGAGGCCCGGCTGACCAAGATCGGCGCGACGATCGACCGTGTCGAGGGCGAGACGGAGTACGCCTACCGTGCGGTCGTCGGCTACACCGGTGACGTCAAGGCCCTCGTGGACTACCTCGAGGACGTCCCCGGCTGCGAGGTGCTGTCGATCGGGAACTCGCTCGAGATCGTCAAGGACCTCGGGGACGCCGAGAGCGTCGCGGCGCTCTACGGCCTCACCGCGTTCCGCGGGACGCACGCGATCGGCCACGTCCGGATGGCGACCGAGTCGGACGTCGACATCTCCGGCGCCCACCCGTACTGGGCCTACCCGTTCAGCGACGTCGCCGTCGTGCACAACGGCCAGCTGACGAACTACTTCCAGTGGCGCCGCCGGCTCGAGCGCGCCGGGCACCGCTTCGCCTCCGAGTGCGACTCGGAGATCATCGCGGTCTACCTGGCCGAGAAGATGGCCGACGGCCTGTCCCTCGAGACGGCGATGAAGACGAGCCTCGACGAGCTCGACGGCGTCTTCACCTACGTCGTGGTCACCAAGGACGCGCTCGGCGTCGCGAAGGACGAGATGGCTGCCAAGCCGCTGGTGCTCTACGAGACCCCCGAGCTCGTCGTCCTGGCCTCGGAGGAGGTCGCGATCCGCGCTGTCATCGACCACGAGATCGACACCTACGACCCCTACGAGCGTCAGGTCCACGTGTGGACCCTGTGACCCACGGACCCGCCGGAGGCGGGCGGAAGGGAGCCGGCCATGGCTGTCGGTGAGAAGGGGATCAGCTACGACGCGCGCGGGCTCGCCGAACCGGTCGCCGCCGTCCCACGGATCAGCGAGATCGACGGCACGAGCGCGACGTTCGACGCGGCGAAGCTGACGACCCGTGAGATCAACCTGGAGCTGCGCTGGCTGCTCTACGAGCTGGGTGTGGACGACGTGACCGTCCTCAACCCCGGTGCGAAGCACTCGATCGGGGTCGGGCTGCTGACCCGGTGCCGCATCACCTACGCCGGGAGCCTGGGGTACTTCGGCTGCGGGCTCGTCGACGGGCCGGAGATCCGGATCACCGGACGGGTCGGCTGGTCGGTGTGCGAGAACATGATGAGCGGTGTGGTGGTCGTCGACAAGAACGCCGGCTCGCTCACGGCCGCCGCCCTGCGCGGCGGTGACGTCGTGGTGCGCGGCTCCGTCGGTGCCCGGACAGGCATCGACCAGAAGGGGGGCACGATCATCGTCGGCGGCAACGGCGGCATGAACATCGGGTTCATGATGCAGCGCGGCCGGCAGATCTACTGCGGCGACGTCGGACCGGGCCTGGGCGACTCGATGTACGACGGCGCCATCTACGTCGCCGGGAAGGTCGCCAGTCTCGGGGTCGACTGCGTCGAGGCCGAGTTCGGCCCGGACGACGCCGAGCTCGTCGACCGCAAGTTCGCCATCTACGGGCTCGACAAGCCGGACTCGTTCCGCAAGTTCGTGTGCGGGCGTCAGCTGTGGAACTACGACAACCTCGAGCCCAGCGAGCGCAAGCTCGTCCTGTAGGAAGGCCGGCCGATGGCATCCGAAGACACCCCGGACCGCAAGAGCGTCCTCGGGCACAGCCGCATCTTCACGCCCGAGGTGATGAACGACATCCACATCAAGAGCGACCTCGGCCGCTACCGCATGCGCGGCTTCTCGATGTTCAAGCCCATCCCGCACTGGGACGAGCTGATGTTCATGCCCGGGACCTTGACCCGGTTCGTCATCGAGGGCTACCGCGAGAAGTGCGCGACGAAGACGGTGCTCGGCGCACGGTTCGCGAAGAACCCGATCGAGCTCGACATCCCCGTGTACATCACCGGGATGAGCTTCGGCGCGTTGTCGCTCGAGGCGAAGATGGCGCTCGCCAAGGGCGCGTCGATGGCCGGCACGGCGACGTGCTCGGGCGAGGGCGGGATGATCCCGCCGGAGCGCGACCTGTCGACGAAGTGGTACTACCAGGTCATCCAGAGCCGCTACGGGTTCAACCCGCACCACCTCATGCTCGCCGACGCCGTGGAGTTCTTCATCGGCCAGGGCTGCAAGGTCGGGCTCGGCGGCCACCTGATGGGGCAGAAGGTGACCGAGCAGGTCGCCGAGATGCGTTCGCTGCCCGCCGGCATCGACCAGCGCTCCCCCGCCCGGCACCCGGACTGGCTCGGCCCCGACGACCTGTCGCTGAAGATCCAGGAGATCCGGGAGGCGACGGACTACCGGGTGCCGATCCAGCTCAAGCTCGGCGCGGCCCGGGTCTACGACGACGTCCGGATGGCGGCCAAGTGCGGGCCCGACATCATCTACCTCGACGGCGCGGAAGGCGGCACCGGAGCCGGCCCGCACATCGCCGCGGAGGAGACGGGGATCCCGCTCATGGCCGCGATCCCCGAGGCGCGCAGGGCGCTGGAGGACGTCGGGCTCGCCGACGACATCGACCTCGTCGTCGCCGGCGGCATCCGCAACGGCGGCGACATCGCGAAGGCGATCGCACTCGGTGCCAAGGCTGTCGCGATCGGCCACTCCTCGCTCATGGCGCTCGGCTGCAACCGGGAGATCCCCGGCGTCACCGACTACGAGGGCACGATCGGCGTCTCGGCGGGCAGCTGCTACCACTGCCACACGGGCCGCTGTCCGGTGGGCGTCGCGACGCAGGACGTCGAGCTGCGCAAGCGCCTCGACGTCGAGGAGGGCGCGAACCGCGTCTACAACTTCCTGCACACGCTGACCCTCGAGATGCAGATGCTCGCGCGGGCGTGCGGCAAGACGAACATCCACTCCCTCGAGCCCGAGGACCTGTGCGCGCTCACCGTCGAGGCGGCGGCGATGGCCAAGGTGCCGCTCGCCGGCACGAGCTACATCCCCGGCGTCACCGAGCAGAACACCCTCGACGAGATCAAGACGATGCTCGCCAGGCTCTCCGACAAGCCGGGAGGCACGCAGTGACGAAGACCCCCGTGGAGATCTCGCGCCGCGTCTCGATCGACGCGGAGGACCTTGCGGGGCGGCGCTTCCCCTACCAGGAGGAGCGCAGCCTCGTCGACGACGTCGATCTCATCGCCGCCACGCCGGGCGAGGACCTCAACTGGCTCGAGGACGTCGAGCTGCTCAGCGAGGACGGCGTCCCTGCGGTCTTCGACCGGTACTCCAACTCCTTCCTCAAGATCTACTTCGACATCCCGCGGGGCCGGGAGAACGAGCTGGCCCGCAAGGTGCTCGTCACGCACCTGCAGTCCGGCAACTCCTACGGCATCCAGCTCAAGAGGCGGCACGCGAAGTTCGCCCAGCCCGAGCTCGGGCCGTGGCTGCGCGGCTCGCCGACCGTGGGCGCCGACTGGACGCCCCCGGTGCTCGAGGGGTGGGAGAAACCCGTGCACTGAGCGGACGACGGGATGCGACCGCGGGTCGCCCCGGCCTGCGCCTCTTCCCCCGACCGGTGGACGATCCTAGTATTCACCTGAACGTACTCACCTGAAACAGAGTTTACTCAGATGCAACTCCGCGCCGGGGTCCGCCGAGGGCCCCGATCGCCGGGAGGTGGCTCGTGGGACTACCTGAGAGCGCGCGGTTCGTCGTCGTCGGAGCGGGGATCCACGGGCTGTCGACGGCCCTCCACCTGGCCCGGCGCCTCGTGGCCGAGGGCAAGGGGTCCGGCGCGGACGTCGTCGTCCTCGACAAGAGCGCGGTCGGCGCCGGCGCCTCGGGGATCGCCTGCGGCGTCATCCGCAACAACTACTTCCAGCCGGCGATGCGCGAGCTCATGGCGCACTCGGTCGGCGTCTGGGAGAGCGACCCGGCGGCGTACGCCTACCACGCGGTGGGGTACCTGCAGATCTCCCCCGAGGTGATGCACGAAGGCGTCTCGCAGATCTCGGCCGAGCAACGGGCCATCGGGTACGAGTCGGTGCTTGTCGAGGGCGAGACCGAGTGCAGCCGCTACATGGAGGCGATCTTCTCCGACTGGCAGGCCAAGGGGATCACGAGCATCCTCCACGAGAAGCGCGGCGGCTACGCGAACAACATGGCCTCGCTCCAGGGGCTGGCGGGCAAGGCGCAGGCCGAGGGTGTGCGCATCGTCGCCCCGGCGGTCGTCGCCGGGTTCCGGATCGAGGGCGGCGCCGTGACGGCCGTCGAGACCGACCGGGGCACGATCGCCTGCGACCAGGTCGTCGTCGCCGTCGGCCCGTGGGTCCGCGACCTGTGGCAGATGCTCGACCTCCCCGAGACCGTCGACGTCCTGGGTCGCGACGGCGTCACGTATCGGCGCCCGATGTGGACCTACTGGTCGCTGCAGGAGGGCACCCTCGGCGTCGACCCGAGCTATCTGATGGCGAACGACGGGTCGATGCCGCCCGTCGTGCACATCGACACCGATGCCCCGCTGTACGACGACATCGACGGCTCGCTCGTCACCGACGAGCTGTGGGGGATCTACTACAAGCCCGACTTCAACTTCGGCGGCGTCCAGGGTGGTGCGATGCCGTTCGTCGTCGACACGCCGACCGACGAGGTCGCGGTCGACCCGTACGGCCCGGCCAGCCCGGACTTCGTCGTGGGCGCCGACTTCACCCGGCTGTGGACGTCGGGGCTCGCGCACTGCCACAAGCGGTTCGAGGGCAAGCGGGGACTGTTCAGCCGGTCGCCGTCGGGTGGCATCGGCTGCTTCACCCCCGACAGCTTCCCGGTCTTCGACACCTTCCACGACAACGTCTATGTCGTCGCCGACTCCAACCACGGCTACAAGATGATCGGCGTCGGTGCCCTCGTCGCCGGCGAAGTGCTCGGCACCCCGAGCGCCCTGCTGGAGCCGTTCGCCTTCTCCCGCTACGCCGCCGGGTCGCTGCACCCGGTGAGCAGGTCCCCGTATCCCTGGAGCTGAGCACCGGCCCAGCGCCCCGCCCGATCCGCGCACACCTGGAGGACATGTCGTGACCGAGAAGAGATGGGGCGCGGAGCCGTACTTCGGACTCGGCTACGAGTGGGACCCGGAGTGGGTGCTCACGGACCGGCAGAAGCAGATCCGCGACGACGTCATCGAGCTGTGCGAACGCGAGATGCGCGCCAACGCGAAACGGTTCGACGACACGCTGGAGTACCCGCGGCGCAACTTCGAGCTGCTCGCCGAGAAGGGGCTGCTCGCGCTCACGGTCCCGACCGAGTACGGCGGTCTCGGCGAGAACCACGTGACCTTCGCCATGGTCTGCGAGACCATCGCGCGCTACGGCTGCGCGTCGACCGCCATGTGCTACGTCATGCACATGGGCGCGGTGAACGCCATCATGCTCCGGGCCACGCCGCACCTGATCGACACCTACATCCGGCCGCTGAACTCCGAGGTCAAGATCGGGACGCTGTCGTACAGCGACCCCGAGACGGGCAGCCACTTCTGGTACCCGGTGTCCTCCGGGGCCCGGCGCCTGGACGACGACGGCTTCCACGTGCGCAAGAAGGCCTCGTGGACGACGTCCGCAGGCTTCGCCGACTTCTACGTCGTGCAGACGACGAGCCCGGAGTTCTCCGGGTACGACGACCTGTCGGTGTTCGTCGTCGACGCCAAGGACGCCCAGGCCAAGCCCGAGCTCTGGGACGCCCTCGGCCTGCGCGGCAACCAGTCCGGCTCGCTGAACATCGACGCCGACCTGCCCGGGCACAACATCGTCGGGCCGGTCGGCGACGGTGCCTCGAGCAACGACGAGTCGGTCGACCCGTGGTTCCTCATCGGCTCGTCCTCGTGCTGGAACGGGATCTCGCTCGGCGCCATCGACATCGCCAAACGGCACACGACACGCAAGAAGCACGTCGACGTCGGGCTGCGGGTCTGCGACTACCCGACGATCCAGGACTACGTCGGCGAGGCGCTCATCGACACGAACGCCTGCCGGATGTTCGTCCTGTCGATCGCCCAGGCGATGGACAAGGCCACCGACGACAACGCCCGCGTGCTCGCGCCGGGTGAGTTCGCCCGCGCGGACTTCCTGCACTGGGCCTGGCAGATCAAGTTCGCCGCCGCGAAGAACGTCGCCGCGGTCTGCGACGTCATGCTGCACGCGTGCGGCGGCTCGGCGTACAAGCGCGACATGGAGATGGAGCGCTACCTGCGCGACGGCAAGGCCGGCTGGGTGATGGGTCCGACCAACGAGGTGCTGCGCCAGTTCGTCGGCAAGGCCGTGCTCCTCGGCTTCGACAGCCTCGACTACTGGAACCAGGCCTACAACCAGCGGGCGGTCGAGAACGAGGTCAAGAAGCTCGACCCGGCGGCCAAGCGGGCCCTCGCCGACCAGCTCCTCGCCCAGGCGTCGGAGCAGGAGTCGCGGCTGCCCGGGTCGGTGACCGGCGCCCGGTAGCGGCAGGCCGCCGTGACGCAGATCGAGGCCGGGCCCCGGCTCCGCGAGCCGGGGCTGCCCGCCGCACCGGGCCACGAGCGCTACCGGGTGGAGGCGGGCGGCAGCCTGACCCTGCGCCTGCACCCGGACGACGTGCTCACGGTCGTCGACGTCGAGGGCCGGCAGAGCGGTCTGCTGCGTGCCGAGGTGCCCGCGGCGCTCGGTCTCGCCGAGCCCGACGTGCCGCTGTTCGGGCGCTGGTCCCTGGCCGGGGCCGCCGAGACGTTCACCGCGGTCGCGTCGAGCGTCGTCCGCGTCGAGTGCGCCTGCACCCGGTTCGAGGTGACGGACGAGGACCCCAGCCCGCCGACGCCGCTGCACGTGAGCGTCGTCCGGGCCGACCCGCTGGCCGCGCTCGAACCCGTTCTCCCCGAGCCGCTCGCGCTGCCGCTCGAGCTCGACCTGCGCATCGAGCGGATGACTGCACGGTCCTACGAGGTCAAGGCCGGGCAGTGGCTGCAGATCGTCGACGTCGAGGGCCGGCAGTGCTCCGACCTCGTGGCGTTCGACGCCGGCAAGCTCGCCGACGGCCGGGAGCGGCCCATCGACCCGACGACGACGCGGACCCTCATGGGCCTGCTGTACCCCGGACCCGGGCTCGCCGCGAAGTACTACGACCGGGACATGACCCCGCTGCTGGAGGTGGTCAGGGACACCTGCGGCCGGCACGACACGTTCGGCCTGGCCTGCACCTCGAAGTACTACGAGGACCTCGGGTACTTCGGGCACCCCAACTGCACCGACAACTTCAACGCCGCCTTCGAGCGGTTCTCGGTGGAGCGCCGCAAGGGGTGGCAGGCGGTCAACCTCTGGTACAACACCGCGCTGGGGGCCTCGAACGCGATCGTCCTCGACGAGCCGTGGAGCCGCCCCGGCGACTACGTGCTGCTGCGCGCGCTGACCGACCTCGTCGTCGGGTCGTCCGCCTGCCCGGACGACGTCGACCCCACGAACGCGTGGAACCCGACCGACATCCAGGTCCGGGTCTACGGTGCGCAGCAGCGGTTCAGCGCCGCGGTGGCGCACCGCGTCACCCCGGACGCGGAGCCGCGGCTCACGAAGCAGACCGGCTTCCAGCCGCGATGGGGCGAGCAGACCCGTCGGGTCACCGAGTACCGCGGCTACTGGCTGCCGACGTCCTTCTCCGGTCACGGCGCCGTTGCGGAGTACTGGGCCTGCCGGGAGAAGTGCGTCGTGATGGACCTGTCACCGCTGCGCAAGTTCGAGGTGACCGGGCCGGACGCCGAGACGCTGCTCCAGCGGGCGATGACCCGCAACATCCGCCGGCTCGCCGTCGGGCAGGTGGTCTACACCGCCATGTGCCACGAGACCGGCGGGATGATCGACGACGGCACCGTGTTCCGGTTGGGCGAGAACCTCTTCCGCTTCGTCGGCGGCGACCCCTACTCAGGGGTGTGGCTGCGCGAGCTGGCCGCGCGCGAGGGGCTGCGGGCGTGGGTCAAGGAGTCGACCGACCAGCTGCACAACCTCGCGGTCCAGGGACCGGCCAGCCGGGACGTGCTGCGTGAGGTGCTGTGGACCCCGCCCGCCCAGCCGTCGCTCGACGAGCTGGGCTGGTTCCGCTTCACCGTCGGCCGGCTCTTCGCGCCGGACGGCGTGCCGGTGCTCGTCTCGCGCACCGGGTACACCGGCGAGCTCGGGTACGAGGTGTGGTGCCACCCGGACGCCGCCGCGGCGGTCTGGGACGCGGTCTGGGCGGCGGGCCGGCCGTACGGGCTGGCGCCGTTCGGGCTCGACGCGCTGGACCTCGTGCGGATCGAGGCCGGGCTGGTCTTCGCGGGCTACGAGTTCGACGACGAGGTGGACCCGTTCGAGGCAGGGATCGGCTTCACCGTCGCCCTCAAGGACCCGGAGGACTTCGTCGGCCGCGCGGCCCTGGAACGCCGCAAGGCCGCCCCGCAGCGCCGGCTCGTCGGGCTCGACCTCGCCGCCTCGCAGCCGGTCGGCCACGGTGACCCGGTCTTCGTCGGGGCGCAGCGGGTCGGGGTCGTCACGAGCGGCTGCCGGTCGCCGCTGCTCGGCCGGCACGTCGCGCTCGCCCGGGTCGCCGTCGACTACGCCGACCTCGGCACCGAGCTCGAGGTGGGCAAGATCGACGGTCACCAGCAGCGGGTGCCCGCGACCGTCGTCCGGTTCCCGTTCTACGACCCCGACAAGACCCGGCCGCGGAGCTGACCGAGGTCAGCGGCCTGTTCGGTCAGCGCCTGATCGGTCAGCGGCTGCTCGGCCCCACCGGCCGGCGGGACGGCTTCGGCTCGGGCCCGAGGCGCATCCGGAACAGGTTGAGCAGCGCCTCGGCCTCCGGGCGCAGCGGGCGCCCTGCACCGGTGAGCAGGGCCAGCCGGGTCGGCGGGACCGGCTCGGTGATCGGCAGGGCGACCACCGCGCGCCCGTCGTAGGTCACGGCAGAGGCCGGCTTCGTCGCGAGGACGGCGTAGCCGAGGGCGTTGCCGACCAGGCTGCGCACCGTCTCGAACGACGGGGAGCGGTGCGCCACGTTCGGCGTGAGGTGGTGGGCGGCGAACACCTCGAGCGCGTGGTCCGCCGCCGGCGGCTGGTCGAGGAGCACCAGCGGCTCGTCGACGAGGGCCGACAGCGAGACCGATGCCGCGTCCGCGAGCGGGTGGTGCGCCGGGAGCAGCACGTACGGCGGCACCTGGGCGAGCGGCTCGGCACGGACCGCCGGGCTGAGCCCGAGGTCGTAGGAGAGCGCGAACGCGATCTCGCCCGAGGCGAGCCAGGCGACGAGCTCGTCCTGGTCGCCCTCGGCGAGGCGGACGTCGACGTCCTCGTGGTGGTCGAGGTACTCCGCGAGGAGCCGCGGCCCGGCGTACGGGGCGAGGGCGGGCAGGCAGCCCACGACGACGCTGGTGGCGGAGGCCGAACCAGGACCGCGGCGCAGGCGCGGGACGGCGTCGAGCGAGACCGGAGCGCCGTAGGCGCGGTTGGCGTAGATGAGCGCCGGGCCGGCGTCGGCGACGACGGCGTCCTCGAGCTCGCCGACGACGATCCAGTGGCTGCCGTAGAGGGTCGCCAGGCGCAGGGAGCAGTCGAACGCTACGAGGGCGTCCGCGAGGGCGGGCGACCCGGTGCGCAACGTCGTCCACTCCCCCGCGGAGAACTTGTCGCCGGCCTCGACACCGAGCCGACCGGCGAACGTGTCGGAGATCCAGGCCTGGGAGTCCCGCAGGACGTTGACGCAGAAGGCCCCGTTCGTGAGGATCGCCGACGCCGCCGGGGAGAGCCGGTGCACGCAGACGAGCAGCGACGGCGCGGCGGAGTCGGCCGACACCGACGACATCGCGCTCACCGTGACGCCCGCCTTGCCCGCCGGCCCGTCCGTCGTGACGACCGAGACCGTCGCCGCAGCACGGCTCATGCCGTCGAGGAACTTCTCACGTATCACCGCAGGATCATCTCGGCCCGATCGGCGCTGCCACAAGGGTTCGCGGCCGCCGCGGGCCCGGCGGACGGCAGGTCCTGCCGGCCGTCGCCGGGAGCGCGCCGCGCCGCGCCCGGTCAGGTCTTCGGGTCGCGGTGGACGATGAGGACGTCGCGGTGGCTGTACCGGGCCACGGCCGAGCTCACGCTCTGCCCGAGCAGCCGCGCCATGGCACCGGGCTCACGGGTCCCGACGACGACGAGGTCGGCGTCGACCTCGTCGGCCATCCGGACCAGCGCGTCCGCTGGGCTCCCCACGCCCGTCAGGTACTCGGCCGTGACACCGCTTCCTTCGAGCACCTGCCGGGCGGCCTCGAGCTGTCGCACGTGCTCGCTCTCGTCGGACGCGGGGTCGGCGGCCCCGGCCGTCCGGCCGGCGCTCGCGGTGAGCGGGATGACGCTGGCGACGTAGAGGCGCGCGCCGAGGGCGAGCGTGAGCTGCACCGCGCGCATGAGGGCCCGACGGGAGTCGTCGCCGCCCTCGTAACCGACGAGGATCTTCTCCATGAGGAGACGGTAGGCAGCCGCAAGCGCTTGCCGCGAGGGCTGTTGGCCCTTGATCTGCGGGGCACGATGTGCCGCAGGCGGCCGTGCCCTCGGCCCACGCGGCCCGGGGAGCCGTCGCCGGTTGCCGGGGTCAGTCGCCGAGCTCGGCGCGCCGCCGGACGACGTACTCCTCGAGCTCGGCGCGGACCGCCTCGTCCATCGGCGGCTGCTCGTACTCGTCGAGCCGCTTGCGCCAGACGTCGGCCGCGCGGGCCGCGGTGTCCTTGGCGCCGCCCCGCATCCAGCGGTCGTAGTTGTCCGACGACGACAGGAACGGCCGGTAGAAGCAGGTCCGGAAGCGCTCCATCGTGTGTGCGGCACCGAGGAAGTGGCCGCCGTGGCCGACCTCCTCGTGCGCGCCGAACGCGAGTGACTCCTCGGTGAACTCGATCGGGGTGAACTCCTTCTGGAGCAGGTCGAGGATCTGCATGTCGATGACGAACTTCTCGTACGACGCGACGAGGCCGCCGTCGAGCCAGCCCGCCGTGTGCATCACCCAGTTGATGCCGGCGAGGAAGGTCGGCAGCATCGTCATGAGGGCCTCGTAGGCCGCCTGCGCGTCCGGCACCTGGGAGGACGTGAACCCGCCGCCCGAGCGGACCGGCAGCCCGAAGTGGCGGGCGATCTGGCCCGTGCAGAGCAGCCCGACCGCCGACTCCGGCGTGCCGAACTGCGGGCTCCCGGACTGCATGTCGATGTTCGACAGGAACGACCCGAAGACGACGGGACAGCCGGGCCGGATCAGCTGGCTCAACGTGATCCCGGTCAGCGCCTCGGCGATCTGCTGCGCGAGCGTGGCCGGGATCGACACCGGCGACATCGCGCCCATGAGCAGGAACGGTGTGATGACCACCGGCTGGTTCGCGGCGCTGTACTCGAACTGCGCGTCGAGCATCCGGTCGTCCCAGCGCAGCGGGGAGTTGCAGTTGACGAGCGAGATCGTCGCCGGGGTCGCCTCGATCGCGGCCCGGCCACCGAAGAGGATGTCGGTCATCGCCAGGGTGTCGCGGGCGTTGGCCCCCGACACGACGTTGCCCATGTAGATCTTGTCCGTCAGGGTCTGCAACGCGTAGATCATGTCGAGGTGCCGTGAGTCGAGCGGCGCGTCGTTCGGCTCGCAGATGACCCCGCCGGCCGAGTCGAGTGCCGGGAACGCCTGGGCCAGCCGGGTGAAGTTGCGGAAGTCCTCCATCGTCGCGTCCCGCCGCACCTCGCCCTCGCGGACGAACGGCGGGCCGTAGACGCCGCCGAAGACCATCGCGTCGCCGCCGATGTGGACGTCGTTCACCGGGTTGCGGGCCTGGATGTCGAACTCGCGGGGCGCCTTGGCGACCTGCTCGAGGACGAAGTCCGGGTCGAAACGGACGTTGTTGTCCTCGACCTTCTGCCCGGCCGCACGGAAGAGCTCCAGCGCACGCTCGGACATGAACTCCACGCCGATCTCGCTCACGAGCCGTCGCCAGCCCTTGTCGAGGACAGCCAGGGACTCCTCGGTGAGGATCTCGTACCGCGGCATGGTGTTGCGGAACATCCGCACCTCCTGGTCGAACGGCGGGCGAGCGACGGTATCGCCACGTGGTCGTGACGGCGTGGTCGTGACGGTGTGATCGTGACGGTGCGATCGGGCCGATCCCTTGACCCCCCGAGCGCGCTGATCCTACGCTTCGACTATAGAACGCCGGTTCCACGATATGGAACATCAGAACAAGGCACGCAAACAGTCGTGGGATCCGGCCGGGCCGACGCCGTCCCTCGCACGAGCGCTGGAGGAGGTCGGATGCCCACTGCACCCGCAGGCAGCCAGGCCGGCAGCCAGGCCGTGGACCGGGCGGCCGCCCTCCTCGCCCTCGTGGTCGAGTCCGGCGAGCCGCGCACGTTCACCTCCCTCGTCGAGGCCGCGGGCCTGGCGAAGTCGACGACGTCACGGCTGCTGCACGCGCTCGAGCGCGGGCGCCTGGTCCAGCGCGACCGGAGCGGCTCGTTCCGCCCCGGTCCCGTCTTCGCCGTCTACGCGGCGCGCCAGCAGACGATGCACGACCTCGTCGCGCTCCTGAGGCCTGCGATGGACCGGCTCGCCGCGTCGACGGGCGAGACGGTGACGTTCGCGGTCCCGCGCGGCGACGGCGTCGTCCAGGTGGCGCAGGCGGACGGGCGCTACCTGCTCGGCACGACGAACTGGGTCGGTGTCGACGTGCCGCCGCACTGCTCGGCCCAGGGCAAGGTCTTCTACGCGTTCGGCCGGCTGCAGCTGCCGGTGCACCCCGCCCTGCCGCGCCGCACGCCGAGCACGGTCGCGACCCTCGCCCAGCTCGAGCGCGACCTGCTCGACGTACGTCGACGGGGCTGGGCCGTGGCGAACGAGGAGCTCGAGATCGGGCTCGTCGCCGTCGCGGCACCCGTCCGTGCGACGGACGGCCTCGTGCTCGGCGCACTGTCGGTCTCGGGGCCGACCGCACGCATCCCGGCCGGCCGGCTGGCCGCCGTCGGGGAGGCGCTCGTCACCGAGGCCCGCAAGGTCTCGGCCCTGCTGGGCTACCACCACTCCGGGAAGGAAGGGGCCGCATGACCCCCCAGGACATCCTCAAGGCCCTGTACGACGAGACCCTCGTCGGCAACGCGCCGCGGGTCCTCGAGCTCACCGCCGAGGGCCTGGCCCTGGGCATGGGACCCGACATGTTGCTCTTCGAGGCACTCATCCCGTCCCTGGAGGAGGTCGGCGCCCGCTTCGAGCGCGGCGACTTCTTCGTGCCCGAGATGCTCATCGCCGGCAAGGCGATGG
>DAIOGQ010000074.1:0-14611 GCA_036745175.1 Kineosporiaceae bacterium | reverse complement strand
ACACGGTGCGCCGGCTCGCCTGGGAGCCGCCGCAGGGCGGCATGCCCTCGCTGGCCGACGTCGAGGCCTTCCTGCGCGACCACGGCGCTCGGGACTGGCAGGTCGGACTCACCGCCGCGGCCCTCACCGCCTGCCTTCCCGAACCGGAGCCGGACCCGGAGCCGGACCCGGAGCCGGACCCTGACCTGGTCACCGACGCCTGAGCCGTCGGCGCAGACCCAGCCGTCCCGCCCGGACCGGCACCGGGCTCGCGAGCTCCGGAACGGGCTCTTTGCCGAATCCCTCGGGTCCGACTAAGGTGAGCCTTACCTTGCTTGGACGTCGGCCCCTTCGGGGTCGGGAACACGACGGAGGGCCAGCCAGTGCTCGCGAACTTCCTCATCGGCCTGCGTGAGGGTCTCGAAGCCTCGATCGTCGTCGGCATCCTGATCGCCTACCTCGTCCGTACGGGGCGGCGCGACAGGGTCTCCGCGATCTGGGCCGGGGTCGGCGCGGCAGTCGTGCTGAGCCTGTCCGTCGGCGCGGCCCTCACCTTCACCTCGGCCCGGATGTCGTTCCGGGCGCAGGAGGCGTTCGGCGGGATCATGTCGATCATCGCCGTCGTGTTCGTGACCTGGATGATCTTCTGGATGCGCCGAGCCGCCCGGTCGATCAAGGGCGAGCTGCAGGGCAAGGTCGACAAGGCGCTCGCGATGGGCACGGGCGCCCTCGTGACCACCGCGTTCGTCGCGGTCGCCCGCGAGGGCATCGAGACCGCGCTGTTCGTCTGGGCCGCGGTGGGGGCGACGGGCGCCGGTGCCCGCCCGCTCGTCGGCGTCGTCCTCGGGCTCGCCGTCGCCGTCGCCCTCGGCTGGCTGCTCTACCGCCGCGCCGTGAAGATCAACCTCGCGCGGTTCTTCACGTGGACCGGCGCGGGCCTCGTCGTGGTCGCGGCAGGCGTGCTCGCCTACGGCGTCCACGACCTCCAGGAGGCGGGGTTCCTGCCGGGCCTGAACGACCTGGCGTTCGACGTGTCGGGGACGATCTCGACGTCGTCGCTGCTCGGAACGCTCCTCAAGGGCGTCTTCAACTTCAGCCCGCAGACGACCTGGCTCGAGGCCGCAGCGTGGACGCTCTACCTCGTCCCGGTGATGTTCGCCTTCCTGCGCCCGCAGCGGACGACCGAACCGGCCGTCGCGGCGTCCTACGCCGCCAAGGAGCCCGCCACCCGCGCCTGACCGGACGAAGATCGCCGGCGTCCGGCCCCACGGTGGACACATACCCACCAGGCGGCCGGACGTCGGCGATCTTGGTGTCCCGGGGGGTGGGTTCCGGAAGAAGTTACCGTCGAGTAGCATCAGGGGTTACCGGCGAGTAGAACCATTCACCGCACCCGTGGGAGGCCTCGTGCCCGGCAGTCTGCGTGACGTCGTCTTCGTCGACGGTGTTCGCACCCCCTTCGGCAAGGCGGGCCAGCAGGGCATCTACGCCCAGACCCGCGCCGACGACCTCGTCGTGAAGTGCATCCGCGAGCTCCTGCGACGCCATCCCGGGCTGCCCCCGGAGCGGGTCGACGAGGTGGCGGTCGCCGCGACGACGCAGATCGGCGACCAGGGTCTGACGATCGGCCGGATGGCCGCACTCCTCGCAGGCCTGCCGAAGAGCGTGCCCGGTTTCGCGGTCGACCGGATGTGTGCGGGCGCCATGACCGCCGTGACGACGACGGCGTCCGGCATCGCGTCGGGCGCCTACGACGTCGTCATCGCGGGCGGCGTCGAGCACATGGGTCACCACCCGATGGGCGAGGGCGTCGACCCCAACCCGCGGATCGTCGCCGAACGGCTCGTGGACACCTCCGCGCTCGTCATGGGCCAGACGGCCGAGAACGTCCATGACCGCTTCCCGCAGCTGACCAAGGACCGCTGCGACGCCTACGCCGTCGCGAGCCAGCGCAAGCTCGCCGAGGCCTACGCGGCAGGGCGGATCCAGCGCGACCTCGTGCCGGTCGCGACCCGGAGCCAGGAGCAGGGCTGGGGCCTGGCGACGTCGGACGAGCCGCCGCGGCCCGGCACCACCCTCGACGACCTCGCGGGCCTCAAGACGCCGTTCCGGCCGCACGGCCGGGTCACCGCCGGGAACGCGGCAGGCCTCAACGACGGTGCGACGGCGTGCCTGCTCGTCGCCGGCGAGACCGCCACCGAGCTCGGGCTCACCCCGCGGATGCGGATGGTCGGCTACGCCTTCGCCGGCGTCGAGCCCGAGGTCATGGGCGTCGGGCCGATCCCCGCGACCCAGAAGGCGCTCGCCCGTGCGGGGCTGACGATCGACGACATCGGCCTGTTCGAGGTCAACGAGGCGTTCGCCGTCCAGGTGCTCGCGTTCCTCGACCACTTCGGGATCGCGGACGACGACCCGCGGGTCAACCCGGACGGCGGCGCCATCGCACTCGGCCACCCGCTGGCGTCCAGCGGCGTCCGGCTCATGACCCAGCTGGCCCGGCACTTCGAGGACCACCCCGAGGTGCGGTACGGCCTGACGACGATGTGCATCGGGATCGGGATGGGCGGCACGGTCATCTGGGAGAACCCGAACCACGCCGACTACCGCAAGGAGCAGCTGGCGGCATGACGACCACCGACACCTCCCCCGCGGCCGGCCCGGCCGCTGCTCGTGCCGCGACCGTGGCCTCGGCCGAGGCCGCGTTCGACGGTGCACTGCCCGACGAGGTCGTGACGAAGGCGCTCGTCCGCGACGTGGCGCTGCCCGGCGGCGCCGGCGTCCTCGCCCTCGTCACGCTCGACAACGGCCTGGACCACACCAAACCGACGACCTTCGGCCCGGCCGGGCTGCGCAACCTGCGCGAGGCGCTCGACACCGTGCGCGCCCGGGCCGCTGCCGGCGAGCTCACGGCGGTCGGCCTGACCGGCAAGCCCTTCATCTTCTGCGCCGGGGCCGACCTCAAGGTCGCTGCCGCGGGCCGCGAGCGCGAGCAGGCGCTGCTCACGGGTCGGTACGGGCACGAGGTGTTCCGCCGGCTGGGCGAGCTCGGCGTGCCGTCGTTCGCCTTCGTCAACGGGCTCGCCCTCGGCGGCGGCCTGGAGATCGCACTGCACTGCGACTACCGGACGATCTCGTCCTCGGCGGCCGCGGTGGCTCTGCCGGAGTGCTTCCTCGGGCTCGTCCCCGGCTGGGGCGGCACCTACCTGCTCCCCCGGCTCGTCGGCCCGCAGGCCGCCGCGGAGATCGCCGTCGGCAACGCGCTCACCAACAACACGATGCTCGACGGGCGCACGGCGTTCGGCCACGGGCTCGCCGACGCGATGTTCGACGCGGCGGACTTCCTCGAGCAGTCGCTCCTCTGGGCCGCCGACGTCCTCGCCGGCCGGCGGACCGTGACCCGGCCCGAGGTGTCGTTCGACGAGGCCGGCTGGGAGGCCGCACTCTCCGGCGCGAGGCTCGCGGCCGACGTCAAGGTGAAAGGCGCCGCGCCGGCGCCCTACCGCGCGATCGAGCTCATGCGGCTGGCCCGCACCGCCGACCGGGACGAGGCCTTCGAGGCCGAGTCCCAGGCGATCGCTGACCTCGCCATGAGCGAGGAGTTCCGCTCGGGCCTGTACGCCTTCGACCTCGTGCAGCGCCGGGCCAAGCGCCCCGCGGGGGCGCCGGACCGCGGGCTCGCCCGCCCGGTGACGTCCGTCGGGGTTGTCGGTGCCGGCCTGATGGCGAGCCAGCTCGCTCTGCTGTTCGTCCGCCGGCTCCAGGTGCCGGTCGTCCTGACCGATCTCGACCAGGCCCGGGTCGACAAGGGCGTGGGCTGGGTCCACGGCGAGATCGACACCCTGCTCGGCAAGCGGCGGATCTCGCCGGACGCCGCGAACCGGCTCAAGGCGCTCGTCACCGGCTCGACCGACAAGGCCGCGTTCGCCGCCGCCGACCTCGTCATCGAGGCGGTCTTCGAGGACCTCGCCGTGAAGAAGCAGGTCTTCGCCGACGTCGAGGCCGTCGTGGGCCCCGACTGCGTGCTCATGACCAACACGTCCTCGCTGTCCGTCACGCAGATGGCCGCCGATCTCGCGCACCCCGAACGGGTCGTCGGCTTCCACTTCTTCAACCCGGTCGCCGTCCTGCCGCTGCTCGAGGTGGTCCGCGGCGAACGGACGGACGACGCGACGCTCGCGACCGCGTTCGCCGTCGGCGCTCAGCTGAAGAAGTCGTGCGTGCTCGTCAAGGACGCCCCGGCCTTCGTCGTCAACCGGCTCCTGACGCGGATGCTCGGCGAGGTCACGAAGGCCGTCGACGAGGGCACGCCCGCCGAGGTGGCCGAGCGCTCGCTCGACGCCCTCGGGATGCCCATGCCGCCGTTCGTCCTGCTCCAGCTCGTCGGCCCGGCCGTCGCGCTCCACGTGGCGCAGACGATGCACGCGGCCTTCCCCGACCGGTACTCGGTGTCGGAGAACCTGCGACGCCTCGTCGCCGCCGGCAAGCCGGGCATCTGGGCGTGGGGCGCGGACGGGAAGCCGTACATGGACGACGAGACGAAGGCGCTCTTCGAGGTCGGCGACACCGTGCTGACCGAGGACGAGGTCCGTGGGCGGGCACTCGCGGCGATCGCGCAGGAGGTCAGGATCATGCTCGACGAGGGCGTCGTCGCGCAGCCGCAGGACGTCGACCTGTGCCTGCTCCTCGGCGCGGGCTGGCCCTTCCACCTCGGCGGCATCACCCCGTACCTCGACCGCACCGGGGTCAGCGAGGCCGTCACCGGCGCCCGGTTCCTGCCGCGGGGCGTCGCGAGCGTGCCGGCCTGAGGTCGGACCGGCGCGGGTCGCGGCGAGCGGCTCGTGCCGCCGTGCATCCGGCACCGCCGCTCACGCGGTCTCAGACGAACCGGCTCCGGATCCGCTGCGCGTAGGACCTGACCTTCTTGAGCAGCGCGGTCCGGTCGGTCTTGAGCACCTTCTTGATCACAGTGGCCTCGACGGCGGCGGGGTCGCCGTCCGGGGACGCCTTGGCCGCCTCCGCGTACATCTTCGCCAGCGACTGCTCGCCGTAGGTGTCTGCGATGTAGAGGCACGTGAGCCAGGCCGTCGTGTACGTGTTGCCGACCCGGGCGGACGTGCCGTCGTAGAACTGCGCGTCGTCGGAGACGAGCGCGGGCTTCCACGTGCCGCGGCGCAGCTGGGTCCATGTCTCGCGCGGCAGCCCGCGCCGGGCCAGCGCGCCGACGCCGTCGACGGACGCGCCGCCGGTGCGGAAACCGGTGTACTCGGCGGTGCCCTCGACGAGCCAGGCGGGTACCGACTCGCCGCCCTCGAAGGCGAACGCGACGTGCGTCAGCTCGTGCCGCAGCACGGCCCGCGACTCGGTCGTGTCCCGGCCGAGCAGGAACGGGGTCACGACGATCCGGGGCGCGGAGTAGTCCTGCACCTCGTGGCCGTTGCGCACCGGCGTCGCGTCGAGCATCGACACCTTCGCGTCGAACACGGCCTCCTTGGTCTTCCGGCCCGTCGCCGCGCGACCGGCGAAGTGGTAGTCGACGAACTTCTTGTTCGTCATGGCGTAGGCGACGACCTTCCCGTTCCACGTCTTCACGTCCCAGACGTCCCGGACGACGCCGACGGCCGTCTCGAGCCGGGTGGCGAGCCGGTCGACGTCAGCGGCCCGCGACTTCTCACCGATGACGACGACGTGCCGGCGCCGTTCGACGACGACGCTCGCAACCATCCACGGCTCGCCGTCGAGGTAGTAGCCGACGAACGAGTCCGCACCGGCGTCGCGGTCGCCGACGAGCTTCCACGACCCGCCGCGCTCGGCGAACGTCCACGGCAGGATCGTGGTCGTCGGCCTGGGGTCGAACCCCTCGAGCTGGGTGCGCACCTCGACCGCCGCGACGACCGGCCGGGCGAGGTCTGCGCCGTCGTTGCTCACGTCGGCGGGGGCGGTCGCCGAGTCGCCGACGGGCCAGCCGAACGTCACTCCGGAGTAGCCGATGGTCCGCAGGTTGCGGTAGACGCGCTTCATCCGCCCGACGAGCGCGCTCTGCCCGGGGTCGACCGCGGCGAGGAAGCCGGCCTCGTCCTTCGCGGCGTAGGCAGCGGTCATCGCCGCAAGGGTCGCGCCGATCCCCTGCGACCGTGCCGTCGCGGCACCCACGACGTCCGGGGACGACGCGGACCCCGGCTCCTGACCACCGGCGGCGACCCGCCCGCCGGGTGTCCCGGACGGCGTCGACAGCGGCAACGGGACGGCGCCGGTGTCGAACGCGACGACGGTGGCCACTGCGGCCGCGAGAAGGCCTGCGCGCAGCAGCCGCCCGCGCAGGGCCCCGCCACGGGCACGCGGCGGCGGCGTCGGCGCGACCCCCGGGGCCGGCGGTACGGATCCGCCTGGCGGCTCGTCCGCGCCGCTCGTTCCGGTGATCATCCAGACCTCCCCAGGTGGCGGCGAGCGTACCGGGCCGCCGGACCGCGCCGGAGCGGACTCCTCCCCTGGAGGGTCATGGTGATCACCGTAACCGCTGCCGCTGACAGCGCTGCGGAGGTTCCGCCCAGCGTCACCCGCCCGCAGCGTGCGGTCGCGCTGGGCCGTGTGGGCGAGGCTGGGCATCACCGGGCCTGGGCCCCCGGCCGCGTCGTTACCGTGGGCACATGGGGGCTGCACCGGACATCGTCGCGCTGCGGCGCAGCGTCCTGGCCGTGGCGGTCCTCGACGACGTCGACCTCGAGCCGGGCCGTGACGGGGTGTCCGTCACCGGCGCGGACGGCCCGGTCGTCGTCGGCTGGGACCGGGTCCGGCGCGCCCTGCGCGACGACGCCCCCGAGTCCCCCGCGGCCCGGGTCCGGGTCGCGACGCTGCTACGGACCTCGGGCCTGCTCGCCGCCGGGCCGCCGTCGCACGACTGGGTCACCCGCCACGTCAGGGCCCTCGCCCTGCCGCCGGGGCACCCGCTGCACCCCGGGCCGGGGTGGGTCGTCGACCAGGTGCGTGGCGGCGTCCTCGACATCGGGCTCGGCCTGGCCGAGGCGCCGTGGCCGGCTGCCGGCGGCGCCGAGGGTGTCGTGGTCCCGCTGCCGCCCGACGGCTGCGACGGGCTGTCGCACGCCGTGCCGGCGGGGTGGTGGCTGCAGGCCCGCGAGCACGCCCGGCGGATGGGCACGCTCGCCGCGGCCCGGGTCGCGGGGTCCGCGCCCGGGACGATGCGCCCCGTCGGCGGCTGCGACGTCCTGACCCTGCTCGCGACCCGCACGCTGCGCACCGCGCTCGCTGCGAGCGACGGCTGCGGGATGCGGGCTGTCGCGGTCCCCGTCCGGCAACGCGGCTGGTACGACCTGCGACGGGTCGACCCCGCCTACGTCGGTGCGGTGTGGACCGCCACCGAGGAGGTGGCCCGTGGTGTCGCCCGGCCCCTGCTCGTCACCCGGGACGAGGTCACGCTGCCCCGCGAGGGCGGCGACCCGCTCGCGCACTCGCTCGACCGGCCGCGCGGGCACCACGCGCCCGGCTGAGGACGCCGGTCCGCGGTTGGGCGGACGCGGGGCCGACCCCCCGGCTGACGACGCGGGGCGGGTCAGCGCTCCGCGTCGACGTCGACCCGGGCGCCCAGGTGGGCCTGGAGCCGGGCCACGGTCTCCACGACCCGCCGCGAGACCTCCTGCGGCGTGAGGCCGACCTCCTCGAGCACCTCGGCACGGGTGCCGTGGTCGAGGAAACGCTGCGGGATGCCGAACGTCAGCGACGGCGTCGTGACCGCGTCCTCGGCGAGCCGGTCGCGCAGGGCGCTGCCGACCCCGCCGACGGTCCCGCCGTCCTCGACGACGACGACGAGGCGGTGCCGGGTCGTGAGGTCGACGAGGGCCGGGTCGACCGGCACGACCCAGCGCGGGTCGACCACCGTCACCTCGACGCCCTGGGCCTCGAGCCGGCCGGCGACCTCGAGGCCCAGGCCGGCGAGCGCACCGACGGCGACGACGAGGACGTCAGCGTCCAGCCTCCGGTCCGCGCCGTCCGCCTCGTCCGTCGCGGCCTGCGTGCCTGTGCGCTCCGCGTCGTCCGGGACCGGCGACCGCGACGGCTCACGCAGGACGTCGACGCCACCGACCCGGCGCACCGCGGGGAGCGCGGGCGGCAGCGCGCCCTTGGGGAACCGGACGACGGTGGGCGCGTCGTCGACGTCGAGCGCCTCCGCGAGCTCCTCACGCAGCGTGCCGGCGTCGCGCGGCGCGGCGATCCGGACGCCGGGGACGATCCGCATCAGCGACAGGTCCCACATGCCGTTGTGGCTGGCACCGTCGTCGCCGGTGACCCCCGCTCGGTCGAGGACGAACGTGACGCCCGCCTTGTGCAGCGCGACGTCCATGAGCACCTGGTCGAACGCGCGGTTGATGAACGTCGCGTAGACGGCGACGACCGGGTGCAGCCCGGCGTACGCCATCCCTGCCGCGCTCGTCACCGCGTGCTGCTCGGCGATGCCGACGTCGAAGACCCGCTCCGGGTACCGCGCGGCGAACTTGTGCAGACCGACAGGGATGAGCATCGCCGCGGTGATCCCGACGACGTCGGCGCGGCGCGTGCCGGCGGCGAGCATCTCGTCGGCGAAGACGCCGGTCCAGGTGTCCCGGCTCGCCGACAGGGGTCTGCCGGTCAGCGGGTCGATGACCCCCGTGGCGTGGAAGCGGTCGGCCTCGTCGTTCTCCGCCGGCGCGTAGCCCTTGCCCTTGCGGGTGATCGCGTGGACGATGACCGGCCCGCCGTAGGCCCGGGCGCGGCGCAGCGCGTGCTCGAGCTCGGCGACGTCGTGGCCGTCGACGGGCCCGATGTACTTGATCCCGAGGTCCTCGAACATGCCCTGCGGTGCGACGACGTCCTTGATCCCCTTCTTCATGCCGTGCAAGGCCTCGTACGCGAGCCGGCCGGGCGGCCCGCTGCGCTGCAGCGTGTTCTTGCCCCAGTCGAGGAACCGCTCGTAGCCGCGGGTCGTCCGCAGGGTGGCGAGATGGTGGGCCAGACCGCCGATCGTCGGCGCGTAGGACCGCTGGTTGTCGTTGACGACGATGACGACACCGCGGTCGCGACCGGCGGCGATGTTGTTGAGCGCCTCCCAGGCCATCCCGCCGGTGAGCGCGCCGTCGCCGATGACGGCGACGACGTGCCGGTCGGTCTCGCCGCGCAGCTCTCGCGCCTTGGCGATCCCGTCGGCCCACGACAGCGCCGTCGAGGCGTGCGAGTTCTCGACGATGTCGTGCGGGGACTCCGCGCGGCTCGGGTAGCCGGACAGGCCGCCACGGCGCTTCAGCCCGGAGAAGTCCTGCCGGCCGGTGAGCAGCTTGTGGACGTACGCCTGGTGGCCGGTGTCGAACACGATCGCGTCGCGCGGGCTGGCGAAGACCCGGTGCACGGCGAGCGTGAGCTCGACGACACCGAGGTTCGGACCGAGGTGGCCGCCGGTCCGCGAGACCCGGTCGACGAGGAAGGTCCGGATCTGGCCGGCGAGGTCCTCGAGCTCGGCGACGGAGAGGCGGCGCAGGTCCGCCGGTTCGTGCAGGGCGTCGAGCGCCACCATGAAGAGCTCCTCCTCGGGCCGACGGACGCAGTCAGGCCAGCATCCCGAGTCTAGGTCGGGGGTCGTCGGCTGTCCTGGGATGGCTCCGGTTCCGCATCACATCCGCCGGCAGCGCCACCGGACCTCCACCACCGCAGCCGCGGTCGTGGCGGGGCTCACAGCCGCGGGACGTGGCGCCGCCCGCGCAGCGCCTCCTCGACGAGGCCGACGCCCCGGGACGCCGCGACGAACCGCGCCTCCTCGGACTCCAGCGCCTCGATGAGCGCGGTGAGCGCGGGCGGCTCGAGGGCGTCGGACAGCGCCGCCCGGACGCCGCCGAGCGCCCGCCGGGTGCCGACGAGGGCCGCGTCGACGTGCCGGCCCGCGACCCAGGCCAGGGCCACCGGACGCCGGACGAGGACGGGGTGGCCCCGGTACTCCGGCGGGCAGAGGTCGAGCAGCCACGCGACCGCGGACCGCTCCCAGTCGGGGGCACCGGGTGGCCGGACGGCGCCGGGCCAGCCGGGCGGCACGGCCGGCGACCCGCCCGCTCCCGCCCGCCGGCCGGGGCCGGTCACGACGCCGACGCCTGGCCCATGACGAGGTCCGGCCGCCGGCGGCGTCCGGGTGCGTGGGACGCCGCCCGGGCGCCGGGGCGGGGCCGGCGAAGGGTCGCTGCCGGGTCGTCGAGAAGGTCCTGCCAGGCGAGCTCGGCGGCCCCGACGAGGAAGACGTCGCCGCCGAGCTCGGGGGTCACGATCGTCACCTGCTCCGACGGCGCCGCCAGCGCCGCCGAGTCGAGCGCCGCCCGGACGAGGTGCGCGGTCGACGGGTAGACCTCGCGGAGCAGGCCGCCGATGATGACCAGGCGCGGGTTGACGAGGTTGACGATGCTCGCCAGGCCCAGGCCGATGTGCCGGGCGACCTCGTCGAGTGCCGGGCTCCCGGCCGCGGTCGCGGCCCGCACCGCCTGGACGAGGTCCTCGGTGGTCACCGGGTCGAGCCCGAGCGCGCGGGTGATCGCCGGCGCGCCGATCTCGGTCTCCCAACAGCCCTGGGAGCCGCAGCGGCACGGCAGACCGCCGGGGTGGACGAGGATGTGCCCGAGCTCGCCGGCGTATCCGCCGGCGCCGACGAGCGGTGCACCGCCGACGATGAGGCCGCCACCGACCCCGACGTCGCCGGCGACGAAGACGACGTCGTCGAAGCCGCGCGCCGCACCGCGCCGGTGCTCGGCGAGGATGCCGAGGTCGGCGTCGTTCCCGACCCGGACCGGCAGGTCGCCGAGCTGGCGGGCGAGGAGCTCGCCGAACGGCGCGTCGACCCAGCCGAGGTTGGGCGCGAAGCGCACGCAGCCGTCGGAGTGCCGGATGGCCCCGGGCACGGAGACCCCGAGCCCGACGATGCGGTCGCCGGCCGCGGGGTCGGCGAGGACGGCGTCGACGAGGCGGCGGATGAGCGCGGCGACGGCGGCCGGCGAGCGGTTCGTGATCCGGCGCCGGCGCCGGGCGACGATCCGGCCGCCGAGACCGACCAGGGCCACCACGACCCGGTCGACGCCGACGTCTGCGGCGACCACCTGGACGTGGTCGGCGGCTGGACGCACGACGATCGAGGGCCGGCCGGCACCGGGCTGCGACCCGCCGGGTCGCTCCTCGCGCACGGCACCGAGCGCCCCGAGCTCGGTGACGAGCCCGGCGATCGTGCTGCGGTTGAGCCCCATCCGGGCGGTCAGCTCGGCGCGGGTCAGCGGGCCCGAGAGGTGGAGGTGGCCCAGCACGGCGCCGAGGTTGTGACGGCGGACGTCCTCCTGGGTGCCGCCCTTGACGGCGGAGGGCGTGCGCGAGCGCGGGGGCATGGGTGATGCACCCTTCTCGTGGGTGGTGCCGGTGTCCTCGCCGCCGACGGGCGGCGAGGACACCGGTCAGTCGTCCCGTCGTCCGGGCCCGGGTCCGGGCTACCTGCCGGTCGCCGCCGCGCGGCGCCGGGCGATCGCGTCGACGCTCGCCGCGAGGAGCAGGACGCCCGCGGTGACGATGAACTGGATGCCGGCCCTCTGCGTGATGAGCGGCAGGCCGTTGTAGATGACCCCGATGACGAGACCGCCGATGACGGCGTCGATGATGCGGCCCTTGCCACCGAACAGCGACGTGCCGCCGATGACGGCAGCGGCCACCGAGAGCAGGAGGGTCGACGAGCCACCGCTCTGCGGGGACACCGAGTTGTCACGTGAGGCGATGAGGATGCCGCCGATGGCGGCCATCGTCGACCCGATGACGAAGCAGGCCACCTTGATGTTGCCGACGTTGATGCCCGCACGGCGCGCGGCCTCGGCGTTGCCACCGACCGCGTAGATGTGCCGGCCGAACGTCGTGCGGGTGAGCACGAACGTCAGGGCCACCACGAAGACGATGGTGATCGGCACGATGAGCGGCACGCCCCGCAGGGAGTTCAGCGCCGGGTTCACCGACCGCTCCTGGTTGAGCAGGATCGTCGCGAGTGCGAGCAGGACGGCGAGGGCGCCGACCTTCGCGAGGACGACCACCGGTGCGACCGTCGGCAGGCCCGCCGCACGCCGGCGCGCCATCGCGCCGAAGGTCACCGCCGAGTAGCCGCCGACGACGAGCAGGAAGAGCACCCAGCCGAGGATCGGCGACAGGTTGTTGTTGTTGACGGCGAGGATCGTCTCGTCCCGGATGGGGATCGTGCCGCCCTCGCCGATGACGAGCAGCAGCACGCCCTGGAGTCCGAGGAAGTAGGCCAGCGTCACGACGAACGACGGGATCCCGAGCCGCGCGACGAGGATGCCGATCGTCAGGCCGATGAACGCCCCGGTGATGATGCAGGCGATGACCGCCACCGGCCACGCGTAGCCGCGCTGGGTCATGGCGACACCCATGATCGCCGCGGAGGTTCCGGCCGTGAAGCCCGCGCCGAGGTCGATCTCGCCGAGCAGCAGGACGAAGACCAGGCCCATCGCGATGAAGACGTACGCGGCGCTCTGGTTGAGCAGGTTGGCCCAGTTGAGCTTGGACGTGAACGCGTCGCTCGTCGCGGAGAAGAACACGACGAGGACGACGAAGCCGAGGACGGCCGGCAGCGAGCCGGTGTCGCCACCGCGCAGGCGCGCGATGTAGCCGCTCACGGCACCGCTGAGGGCGCCGTCGCTGTCGATCTCCTCGGGGGTGGTGGGTGCGGTGGCAGTCGTCACGCCACGACCTCCTTGTCTGGGGACAGGCCGATGTCGCCGCTGCGGCCGGCCGTGATGAGCTCGACGATCTGGCCGTGCGTCAGCTGCGACGTGGGGACCTGGGCGGCCAGCTGGCCGAGGTACAGGGCCGCGACGTTGTCGGCGACCCGCAGGACGTCGTTCATGTTGTGCGAGATGAGGATGACGGCCAGGCCGTTGTCGGCGAGCCGGCGGACCAGCTGGAGGACCTGCTCGGTCTGCGCGACGCCGAGGGCCGCGGTCGGCTCGTCGAGGATGACGAGCTTGCTGTTCCAGAGCACGGACCGGGCGATGGCGACCGTCTGGCGCTGACCGCCGGACAGGCTCGAGACCTTCATCCGGACCGACTTGAGCGTCCGGACCGACAGCCCCTTGAGCGTCTCGCTCGCCCTGCGCTCCATCGTCGTCTCGTCGAGGATGATGCCGCTGGTCGACTCCCGGCCGAGGAACAGGTTCTGGACGACGTCGAGGTTGTCGCACAGCGCGAGGTCCTGGTACACGACCTCGATCCCCAGGGCGTTGGCCTGCTTGGGGTTGTGGACCTCGACCGGCTGGCCCTCGAACGTGTAGGAGCCGGAGTCGAAGGAGTAGATGCCGGCGATCCCCTTGATGAGGGTGGACTTGCCGGCGCCGTTGTCACCCACCAGGGCGGTGACCTGCCCGGACCAGGCGTCGAGGTCGACGCCCTTGAGGACGTGGACGGCGCCGAAGCTCTTGTTGATCCCCCGCAGGCTCAGGAGGGGGGCGCTGCTGCTCGTGCTCGTCGGACTGCTCATGCTTCCTCGCTCACTGCCGGCGGAACTGGACGGGTGAGAGACCGGAGGGCCCGGATCCCATGATGGGACCCGGGCCCCCCGACCGGCGACCACCTGGGGTCAGGAGATGCCGTTCTCCGTGCAGGCCTTCTGGAGCTCAGGAGTGGTGCAGACCTTCTCCTTGGTGGTGAAGCCGTCGGCGATGACGTCCTTCACGGTCTCCTTGTAGATGCCCACCGGCTCGAGCAGCACGGACGGGACGTCCTTGCCGCTGGTGGTGTCCTTGACGGCGCCCGTGGCCTGGGCGTCCGCGCCGGCCTTGTCACCCTTGGTGAGCGCGATGGCGAGCGCCGCTGCGGCGTCCGCCTCCTTCTTGACGGCCTTGTAGACCGTGACGTACTGCGTGCCGAGCAGGACCCGCTGCAGGCCCTCGTCGGTCGCATCCTGGCCGGTCACCGGGATCTTGCCGGCGAGCTTGTTCTTGGCCAGGACGGCGATCGCCGCACCACCGAGACCGTCGTTCGCGGCGGCGACGCCGACGAAGTCACCCTTGGTCTGGGTGAAGATCTGCTCGAAGATCGTGCCGGCCTTCGTGTTGTCCCAGTCCGGAACCGCCTGGTCGGCGGCGACGGTGTAGCCGCCGTCCTTGATGACCTTCTCGTAGCCCTGCTTGAACAGGGTGGCGTTGTTGTCGGTCGGGGAGCCGTTGAGCAGGACGACCGGGCCGGTGTCCTTGCCGCCCGCCTTCATGCCCTTGACGAGGCCCTCGCCGATCGCTGTCCCGACGGCCACGTTGTCGAAGGACACGTAGTACGCCGCGCCGCCGCCCAGCGTGAGGCGGTCGTAGTCGATGGTCGGGATGCCGGCCGCGGTGGCCTTCTTGATGACCGCGGCGCCCGTGTCGGAGTCCAGGTTGACGATCATGAGGACCTTGACGCCGCTGGAGATCATGCCGTCGGCGATGGTCGCGAACTTCGTCTTGTCGCCGCCGGCGTTCTGGATGTCGTACTCCACGCCGGCCGCCTTGAAGGCGTCCTCGAGGAACTTGCGGTCAGCGGTCTCCCACCGGGCCGACGAGGCCGAGTCGGGAAGGATGACGCCGACCTTGCCCGC
>DAIOGQ010000073.1:6117-14614 GCA_036745175.1 Kineosporiaceae bacterium | reverse complement strand
AGGAGTCGTTCAGCGACCCGCTGTCGTACCTCCTGCGCAAGGAGGGCTACGAGGTGGCGGTCGCCGACGACGGCCCGGCCGCCCTGGCGGAGTTCGACCGCCACGGCGCCGATCTCGTCCTGCTCGACCTCATGCTCCCGGGCATCCCGGGGACCGAGGTGTGTCGTCAGCTGCGTTCGCGGAGCAACGTGCCCGTCATCATGCTCACCGCCAAGGACAGCGAGATCGACAAGGTCGTCGGGCTCGAGCTCGGCGCCGACGACTACGTGACGAAGCCGTACTCCTCGCGCGAGCTCGTGGCGCGGGTCCGGGCGGTGCTGCGCCGCGGCACCGAGCCGGAGTCGCTCGTGCCGGCCACGATCGAGGCCGGCCCGGTCCGGATGGACGTCGAGCGGCACGTGGTCTCGGTGAACAACGTGTCGGTCGCGATGCCGCTCAAGGAGTTCGAGCTGCTCGAGATCCTGCTGCGCAACGCCGGCCGGGTCCTCACCCGGATGCAGCTCATCGACCGGGTCTGGGGCTCGGACTACGTCGGCGACACGAAGACGCTCGACGTCCACGTCAAGCGGCTCCGGAGCAAGATCGAGCCGGACCCGGCGAACCCGAAGTACCTCGTGACCGTCCGCGGGCTCGGCTACAAGTTCGAGGCGACGGGCTGAGAGCGGGTCACGAGGCACGCTCCGAGGGCGGCCCGCCGGCCGCTGAGCGGCGGGCGCTGAGGCCGCCCTGCGCGGCGGGCGGTCCCAGCGGGGCGGGCGGTCTCAGCCCGCGGGCGTCGCGGACGGCGTGACCGTCGCGTACTCGTCGCGCGGCGGCAGCACCGGCAGCGCGAACTTCGTCGAGCCGCCGCCGGTCGCCGCCTGGATGACGAGCTTCTCGCCGGGTTCTGCCGGGATCGACGCGAGGTCGAACGGCGTCCCGGCCGGGCCGATCTGGGCGAGCTCGCCCGGCGCGACCTCGACGCTCGCCCGGCCGACGGTCTGCGGCTGGGCCGGGTCGGTGTCGTCGAGGACGGTGAGCTGCACCGTGACCGGGCGCGTGCCGTTGTTCGCGATCGCCCCGGAGACGGCGCCCGCGCCGCCCTGCGCCGCGGCGACGAGCAGGAAGTTGCGCAGCCTGACGTTCTCGCCGGTGGCAGCGTTCTTGAGCTCGCCGTGCGTGCCGTCGCTCGCGGCGTACGGCGTCGCGACCGTGGCCGGGTTCGAGAACGAGCAGCCGGTGAGCAGGGCCGCGACGGCGACCGCGACGACGGCGACGCGACCGGGGACGACCAGCCGTCGGGTCCTGCGCTTCACGGCCCGCTCCTCCTCGAGAACCTCCGCCGGCCGTGGGTCCGGCGGCGTCGTGCCGCAGCCTACCGGCCAGGACGGCTGCTACCGCCGCGGCACGAGCCCGGCGAGTGCGATCTCCATCGCAGGCACGTCCCGCCCGGTCGGGCCGACGTCGCGCAGGACATCCGTGACGACGCCGTCCGGCCGGACCAGGGCGACCGTCAGCCCGATCCCGCGCAGCGCCCGGACCAGCGTGCCGTCCGGGTCGACCGCCCATCGCGCGCCGCCGGCGGTCTCGGCGGCGTCGAGCGCCGCGAGCGCCCGCCGGGTCGCCGCCGTCCCGGCCGCGTCCGGTCCGGCCGCGCTCACGAGCCACACGCTGACCCGGAACTCGCGGGCCTGCCGGTACAGCTCGTCGACCGCGCCCGGGCAGGCGCAGCCGCGGGGCACGAGGACGACCATCGCCGGCCGCACGCTCGCGGTCGGCACGACGCCGGCGTCGCCCTCGAGCAGGGCCTCCGGCAGCCGCCGCCCGAGCAGGTCCCCCGAGCGCTCGACGGTCGGGACGACGGCCGCGGGGACGTCACCGGCCACCGGGACGGTGATCCGCGGTGCAGCGGCCAGCGGCGCCGCCCGTGGCGGCGGGGTCGCCGGCCGCGGGACGAGGACGACGGCGAGGGCACCGACCACGGACGTCGCGAGCAGGCAGAGGACGACGAGGGGGCCGGAGAGCCCGAAGCGCTGCCAGCGCCGGGTCCAGACCAGGCGGCGCCACCCGGTGCGGCGGCGCAGCCGGACGCGCTCCTCCCGGAGCCAGTCGGCCCGGTCGGCGTCGAGGGCGGCCGCGTCGTCCGGGACCGGACCGTCGTCCCGGCCCGCGGGGTCGTCGGGGACCGCCATGGTGGGGAGTATGCGCCCGTCGGGCGGCGGCCGCGCGGTCGGCCCACTTGGGTGACCGGGCGTGTGCGCAGCACGTCCCACGCGGATCTGTCAAGAGGAGAGCCGACCCTTACTAGGCCTCTGACCTGCGCAAACGGATCGAGGGCCCGGTGACGGCCGGTGCGCCTCGTGGTAAGGTTGAGGCTGGGAAAGGGGATAAGACCACATGGCTTTCACGGTCGGCGAGACGGTTGTGTACCCCCATCACGGGGCTGCACTCATCGAGGAGATCAAGACCAGGGTCATCAAGGGGGAAGAGCGGCAGTACCTGGTCCTCAAGGTCGCCCAAGGAGACCTGACCATCGAAGTACCGGCCATGAACGTCGATCTCGTCGGCGTCCGTGACGTGGTCGGCCAGGAGGGGCTGGACAAGGTGTTCCAGGTGCTCCGGGCCCCGTACGCGGAGGAGCCGACGAACTGGTCCCGCCGGTACAAGGCGAACCTCGAGAAGCTCGCCTCCGGCGACGTGATCAAGGTGGCCGAGGTCGTCCGTGACCTGTGGCGCCGTGACCAGGACCGCGGCCTCTCGGCCGGTGAGAAGCGGATGCTCGCGAAGGCCCGCCAGATCCTGGTCTCCGAGCTGGCCCTCGCCGAGCACACGAACGAGGACAAGGCAGAGGCTCTTCTCGACGAGGTTCTGGCATCCTGAGTGTGTGACCGCTGGTGCACGGAACGTTACTGACCCGCTGAGCGCCGCGTCGTCCCCGGACGGCGGTGTCGCGGACGTTCCCGCACCGGCCCCGCACGACGCTCCAGGACCGGGGCAGGGCCTGACCGCCGGCACAGGCACCTCGGGCGCGCGGCGCGCCCGAGGTGCGCAGAGCACCGGTACCGCATCGACGGCCGGGATGCCCGCGACCACCGCGGGGATCCCGGCCGCCGTGCTGGAGGTGCTCCGGTTCTGCGTCGTCGTCTTCCTCGCCGGGGTCGGCTACCAGGTCGCGCACGGCCTCGGCACGGACGGCGTCCGGATGGGTCCGTTCGACGCCGAGGGCACCGGGATCATCCTCGGCGCGGCCGTCGGGTACGTCCTGGGCGGCGTCGTCGGCCGGCTCACCGGCCGCACGCTCTCGCAGACCGAGCGCTCGCTGCGCGGCCGCTCGGCGGAGCAGGTGCTCGCCGGGCTCACCGGTGCGGTCATCGGCACGCTCCTCGCGGCCGGTCTCTCCTGGCCGATGCTCCTCGTCGGCTCGACGGCACTGACGATCCCGGTCTTCGTCTTCGTCTGCGTCACCGTGGCGACCCTCGGCTACCGGGTCGGGCTGACGCACCGCGAGCGCGTCCTGTCGCTCCTCGGGCCCGGTGCCGGGCTCGGCGGCACCGCCGCGCCGCTGCCGACGCTGGCCCGGATGGTCGACACGTCCGTCGCGATCGACGGCCGGGTCCTCGACGTCGTGCGGGCCGGGTTCCTGCACGGCACGATGCTCGTCAGCGCGCCCGTCGTCGCCGAGCTCCAGGGCCTCGCGGACGCTGCGGACGACCGGCGGCGGGCCAAGGGTCGGCGCGGGCTGGACACCCTCGAGGCGCTGCGCCGCGAGCGCGGGGTCGACGTCGAGCACGTGGCGGACCTGGCGCCCGAGGTGCCCGAGGTGGACGCCAAGCTCGTTCGGATGTGCCTGGACCGGCCCGCCGCGCTGCTCACCCTCGACACCAATCTCGCGCGGGCCGCGTCGCTGTCCGGCTGTCGCGTCATGAACCTGCACGCCCTGGCCCTGTCCCTGCGGCCGCCGGTCACCGCGGGCGACACGGTCCACGTGCTGCTCACCCGGCCGGGCAAGGAGCCCGGACAGGCCGTCGGATACCTGGACGACGGCACGATGGTCGTCGTGGAGAAGGCCCGCGAGCGGGTGGGGACCGAGGTCGGTGCGACCGTGACGAGCGTGGTCGTCACCGCGAACGGCCGACTGGTGTTCGCCAGGTCCGCGTGAGCGCGCGGATCGTCCGGCTCGGGGTCGTCCCCGTCGGCCAGGACGACCCGTCGGCGCCGGCCGGCTGCGCTGCGCTGCGGCCGCTGCGCGACGTCCCGCTCGTGCGCCGCGCGGTCGGTGCGCTCGTGCGGTCCGGGGTGCTCGACGCCGTCGTCGTCGTGACACCACCCGAGCTCGCCGACCGGGTCGCCGCCCTGCTCGCAGGACTGCCGGACGGCGGACCGCCAGTCGAGGTCCGTGCGGCCCCGGAGAACGGCCCGGGCCTTCGGGTCCCGGCGGTCCTGCGGTCCCGCCGGCCGGACCCGGCCGGCGTGGTCGTCGTCCACGACCCGCTGTTCCCGCTGGCGCCGGCCGCCCTCGTCCGCGCCGTGGTGGCGGCGCTCGACCCGCCGCTCGGGGGTGACGGGCCCGACGGCGTCGTGCCGGTCCGGCCGGTGACCGACACCCTCAAGCGGGTCGACGAGGACGGGGTCGTCCTCGCGACCGTGGACCGTGCGGGCTTCCGGACGGTCTGCAGCCCGCAGGCGTTCCGCACCGGGGTGCTGCTCGGGGCGCTCGAGGCCGCCCACGCGACGCTGCGCGACCTCGGCGCCGACGTCCTGCCCCGCCTCGTCCAGGACCATGGCGGCCGGCTGTCGTCCGTGCCCGCGCCGGGCGAGGTCCTCCGGGTCGCCGAGGCCGACGACCTCGTGCTCGCCGAGGCGATGCTCGTGCCCTGATCCGCCCGGGTGCCCGGCACCGGGCCACCGGCTCACCGGGTCAGGACCGCAGCGGCACCACCAGAGCCGTCGCGATCGCGGCGACGCCCTCCCCGCGGCCGGTGAGACCGAGGCCGTCGGTCGTCGTCGCGCTCACCGACACCGGGGCCCCGCAGACGGCTGTCAGCGCCGCCTCCGCCTCGGAACGACGAGGGCCGATCCTCGGCCGCAGGCCGATCACCTGGACCGCGACGTTGCCGATCTCGTAGCCCGCCGCACGGACCCGGCTCGCCGTCTCGGCCAGGAGCGCCGCCCCCGGGGCGCCCGCCCAGCGCGGGTCGGACGTGCCGAACTGCAGACCGAGGTCACCCAGGCCCGCGGCGGACAGCAGGGCGTCGCAGCAGGCGTGCGCCGCGACGTCCGCGTCGGAGTGCCCGGCGAGGCCGGTCTCACCGGGCCAGTCGAGTCCGGCCATCCGCATCGGCCGGTCGGAGCCGGCGGGTGCGAAGGCATGGACGTCGATCCCGATGCCGGTCCGCGGGAGGGGCCGGCCGCTCAGGTGTCCCGGTCCTTCACGAGCAGCCCGACGAGCCCGTCGAGCACCGCTTCGGCGCCGTCGCCGAGCACGCTGCGCTGCGCCACCCGCACTCCCTCTCGTCCGGCCGCCCGTGCGGCCGACTCTCCCACATCTGCCGACGCGGCCACCCGGCCGGCCCCGCGCACCGCGGGACCGAGCCCGCTCGACCGGTCGGCGCGCCGACGCAGGAGCGGCGGCCGTAAGGTCGTCGACGTGCCCTGGACCCCGGCGACCGCACCCGGGCCGCTCCTGCGCCGGCGTCCGCGGGGGACCGCCGCGGCCGTCGTGCTGGCCGGGGGGAGCGGCACCCGGGTCGGGGCGGGGCTCAACAAGGTCTACCTGCCGCTCGCCGGACGCCGCGTCGTCGCGTGGTCGTTCACCTGGGCGGGGCAGGTCAGCGAGATCGGCCGTTTCGTCCTCGTCGTCCGGCCCGAGGACGCCGGGCTCGCGACGCAGACCCTGCGCCGGGAGGCCGGTCACCTCGAGGTCGACGTCGTCGTCGGCGGCGGGACCCGGCACGAGTCCGAGGAGGCCGCCCTCGCGCACCTGGCGCCCGCCGTCGCCGGTGGGGACGTCGACGTCGTCGCGATCCACGACGGTGCGCGGCCGCTCGCCGGGCCGTCGCTGTGGCGTTCCGTCGTCCGGACGGCCGCCGCCGTCGGGGGCGCCGTCCCCGCGCTGCCCGCGCTCGGCGTCCTGCCCGTCGGGGACGACGGCCACCCCGTGCCGGGGCGCGGCGAGACGGTCGGGCTCGTGAGGGTCCAGACGCCGCAGGCGTTCCGGGCCGAGGGCCTGCTGGCCGCCTACGACGCCGCGCGCGCCGCGGCCCACCAGGGGACCGACACCGCGTGCAGCGTCGAGTCGTACTCCGACCTCGTCATCCGGGCCGTCGCCGGCAGCCTGACGAACCTCAAGGTGACCTACCCGCACGACCTCGTGCTCGCCGAGCGGCTGCTCGCGGCGGCGGGCCACCGGCTCGGCTAGCGGCGGGCCCGCACCGGGCCGCCGTTCAGGAGGTGAGGTCCGACGCCAGCTCCTCGAACGCCGCGACGAAGCGGTCGCAGTCGGCGAGCGTGTGCCGGACCGACAAGGTCCACTCCTCCTCGCGGCCCGGGGTCATGAAGACCCCCCGGTTGAGGTTGTAGAGCCATGCGAGGTCGGCGAGCTCGCCGTCCTGGTGCTCCTTGAAGGTCTCGTAGTCGACGACCTTGACCGGCGCGAACGTCACGCATCCCTTGGACGCCACCCCGACCGCGTAGCCCGGCAGGTTGTACGAGTCGACGACAGCCTGGCAGTGGGTGACGATGTGGTCGTTGAGGGTGTCGAGGTGGGCGTACGCCTCGGGCGTCAGGACGTCGAAGAGGCTCGCCCGGGCGGCCGCCACGCCGAGCGGGTTGCCGTTGTAGGTCCCGACCTGGAAGACCGACCCGTCCTCGACGACCTCGAAGACCTCCTCGGAGCCGCCGATCGCGCCGGCCGGCAGGCCGCCGCCGAGCGCCTTGGCGAGGGTGACCATGTCGGGCGTCACGCCGAACCGCTCGGTCGCGCCGCCGGCCGCGATGCACAGGCCGGTCTTCACCTCGTCGAAGATGAGCACGATGCCGTGCCTGCGGGTGATCTCCCGGACGGCCTCGAGATAGCCGGGCTCGGGCAGCACGATGCCCAGGTTCATCATGGCCGCCTCCATGATCACGCAGGCGGGCGCGCGACCCTCCGCCACGAGCCGCTCGATCCGGCGCTCCATGGCGGCCGCGTCGTTGAACGGCACGGCGATGGTCATGTCCGCGACCGACTGCGGGATGCCGGCGCCGTAGGGCATCGACGCGAGGTTCTCCCGGTCGCCGATCTTGTCGTAGGGGACGCCGATCGAGACCATGACGTAGTCGTGGTGCCCGTGGTAGGAGCCGAAGATCTTGACGATCGTCTCCCGCCCGGTCCTGGCGCGGGCGATCCGGATGGCGTCCATGGTCGCCTCGGAGCCGGAGTTCACGTACCGCCAGCGCGGCAGGCCGAAGCGGCGCTTGAGCTCCTCGGCGACCACGATGGCGTCCTCGGTGGGCGCCGCGAAGTGCGAGCCGAGGTCGAGCCGGTCGCGGACGGCCTTCGAGATCGCCGGGTGCGCGTGCCCCTGCACCATCGAGCCGAAGCCGTTGTGGAAGTCGACCATCCGGTTGCCGTCGACGTCCCAGACGTAGGCGCCGTCGCCGCGCTCGAGGTAGATCGGCCACGGGTCGCGCATCTGGTAGGACGACGCGACGCCGGCCGAGAGGGTCTGCCGGGCCCGCTCGTAGAGCCGGCCGGAGGCCCGGGTGCGCTCGTCGAGCCGGGTCGCCTCGCGGGCCGTGAGCTCGGCGATGCGTGCACGGTCCAGGGCGATGGCGGTGCGGGTGCTCATACGTCCTCCCGGGTTCTCGAGCGGTGACGAGGTGGCCGTGGTGCCCGGCCGCTGATGTGAGTCTCGCCTACGAGCCCCGTTGCTGGCTACGGATCTGGGCGTCGGATCTGCCGACCTCGTCAGTTCTGCTGAACCCACTCGACGAGATCGTCGTCCGTTGCGCGCAGATGCCACGAAAACCGCAGCACGGTGTGGTGCCTTCAGCAGGCGTTGTCGAGCAGCCGGCACAGCGTCGCGTCGGCCTTGCGGTCGAACTGCCGGCCGGCGTTCTCGCTCGCCCAGGAGGCGGCGGCGACGACGGCGACCGCGGCGACGAGCGCCTCGACGGCGACGAGCGTCCGGTGCAGACCGGCGCGGTGGGCGGCCCACCAGGTCGTCCCGTCCGCGCGGGCCCGCCGCGCGACCGTGCCGGCGGCGGAGACGAGGCCGGCGAGACCGGCCGCGGCGAGGACGCCGAGGACCGCGGAGATCGCCGCGAGGCCGGTCTGTCGTAGGTAGAGCGCGAGGACGCCGAGGGAGCTCAGCTGGGTCACCAGGGCCATCCACGTCGCCTGCGGGTCGGACCGCCCCGACCGCCACCAGAGGGTGGCCTGGCTGACGAGGAGCAGGAGGACGGCGCCGCCGAGCAGCATCGCCTCGACCGTCGTCCCGGCCATGGCTCCTCCCGTCGCTCCCGTTCCGTCCGGCCG
>DAIOGQ010000073.1:0-6017 GCA_036745175.1 Kineosporiaceae bacterium | reverse complement strand
CCGGCGCTCTGGTGACCTGTCGGCAGACCGGCCGCCGTCCTGCGTCGCCGGGCCGCTCCCGTAGCCTTCGAGGCATGCCTGCACAGCTGCCCCCGGAGGCCCGCGCCCTGCTCGAGCGGCCCGAGTTCGCCACCGTCGCCACGATCGAGCCGGGCGGACAGCCACATCTGTCGGTCATCTGGCTCGGCCTCGACGGCGACGAGATCGTCTTCTCGACGATCCGCGGCCGCCGCAAGACGGACAACCTGCAGCGTGACGGTCGCGCGACGGTCCTCGTCTACCCCAAGGACGACCCGTACACCTACCTCGAGGTGCGCGGCTCGGTGACGCTCGTCGACGACCCGGCCAAGGCGCTCATCGAGGCGATGTCGCACAAGTACCTCGGCAAGCCGTACCCGTGGCACAAGGACACCGAGCAGCGCATCGTCGTCCGGCTCGCGCCGGAGAAGGTCGTCTGGCACGGCTGACGGAAGGCCCGTCGGGACAGGCTCGGACTCGTGCACCGTCGACTCGACCGGTCGACGAGGGACCGGTCAGGGGCGGGCGCCTCGGACGACGAAGAGCCCGGCGGCGGCGGCCCCGAGGGTGCCGAGAGCCTCGTCGCCGAGGGTGTCGCCGTACGCCGTCGCGAGCTCGGTGCCGTGCCGGATGAAGGCGTACCACTCGCCGAGCTCCCAGCCGATCGCGAGCGCCGCGCCGGTGCCCGTCACGGCCAGCCACAGCGCCCAGGCCGGCCGGACCGCCGAGCGGGCCATGAGCAGCCCGAGCCCGAGGCTGAGGAAGAACCAGTTCACAAGGTGGTTGGCGTCGTCCCACCACCACACCCGGTCGTAGAGGTCGAGGGTGTTCCCGGTGACGTCGACGAGGAACGGCAGCATCACCCAGCCGAACGCCGCCCACGGGACGCTGCGCCGGTCCCCCGGGACGCTGCGGCGTCTCCGGTCGGCGAACCACCACACCCCGGGGACGAAGAGCATCATCAGCGGGTAGGCCGCGAGGCGGGCACCGAAGGCCTTGCCCTCGAACTGCTCCAGGCCCGGCACGAACGCCGCGACCGCCAGCTGCAGAACGGTGAGCGCGAGGACGGCGGCGGTCGCCAGGGCGGCGCCGGGCGGCGGACGTCGGGTCGTCGGCGTCGTCGGGGACGTGGCCGGGGTTCTCATGACGCCGAGCCTGCCGGACAACGGCGCCGCGGGCCATGAGCAGCTCTGCGGACGGTTCATGACCGTCTTCGCCGGCCGCGGGCCGGCGGAGCCCTGGACGCGGCGCCGGTAGCCTTGACCGGTGAGCCTTCGACTGTTCGACTCCGCGACCCGACAGGTGCGGGACTTCGTCCCGCTCGTCGCCGGACGGGTCGGCGTCTACGTCTGCGGGGCCACGCCGCAGTCCAGCCCGCACATCGGGCACATGCGCTCGGCCGTCGCGTTCGACGTCCTGCGGCGCTGGCTCGAGCGCGCCGGTGACGAGGTGACCGTCGTCCGCAACGTCACCGACATCGACGACAAGGTCCTCGCGAGGGCCGCCGAGGCCGGCGTCCCCTGGTGGCAGCACTCGCTGCGGTTCGAGCGCGAGTTCGCCGCGGCCTACGCGAGCGTCAACGTCGCCCCGCCGACGTACGAGCCCCGGGCGACCGGGCACGTCACCGAGATGGTCGAGCTCGTCGAGCGGCTCGTCGAGGCCGGCCACGCGTACGCGGCCGCCGACGGCTCGGGCGACGTCTACTTCGACGTCCGGTCGTGGCCGTCGTACGGCGAGCTGACGAACCAGGGCGTCGACGACATGGCGCCCGCCGAGGACGCCGACCCGCGGGGCAAGCGCGACCCGCGGGACTTCGCGCTGTGGAAGGGTGCCAAGCCGGCCGAGCCCGCCACCGCCTCGTGGCCGACGCCGTGGGGCCGCGGCCGGCCGGGCTGGCACCTGGAGTGCTCGGCGATGGCGACCCGCTACCTCGGCGCGGAGTTCGACATCCACGGCGGCGGGCTCGACCTGCGCTTCCCGCACCACGAGAACGAGCTCGCCCAGTCGCGCGCCGCCGGCGACGGCTTCGCCCGCTACTGGCTCCACAACGCGTGGGTCGTCCAGGGCGGGGAGAAGATGAGCAAGTCGCTCGGCAACACGATGGGCATGGAGGCGCTCGTCGAGCAGGTGCCGGCGGTCGTCGTCCGGTACCTGCTCACCGCACCGCACTACCGGTCGCACATCGAGATCGTCGACGGCTCCCTCGAGGAGGCCCGGACGGCGTACGAACGGGTCGAGAACTTCGTCGTCCGCGCCGCCGAGGTGCTGGGGGCGGCCGTGACGGACGTCGACCTGGCGACCGTGGCGCTGCCGGCCGGGTTCGTCACGGCCATGGACGACGACCTCGGCACGCCGGCGGCGGTCGCCGTCCTGCACGACACGGTGCGCTCGGGCAACACCGCGCTCGCCGGCGGCGAGAAGGAGGCCGCGCTCGCGGCGGCCCTCGCCGTCCGGGCGATGGCCGACGTCCTCGGTGTCGACCCGCTCGACCCGCACTGGCGCGGCGGGGGAGCCGGGCGCGGCGAGGCGAGGCTGCGGGCGGCGCTGGACGCGCTCGTCCGCGCCGAGCTCGAGGCGCGGGCCGCGGCCCGCGCCGTGAAGGACTACGCCAGCGCGGACGACATCCGCACCCGGCTGACGAACGCCGGGATCGCCGTCGAGGACACCCCCGACGGCGCACGATGGACTCTCGAGGAGAAGGCCTGATGGCCGGCAGCAGCTCCCGGCGCGGCGCGATCCGCAAGCCGGGCTCGAAGAAGGGCTCGGTCGTCGGCTCCGGCGGCCAGAAGCGCAAGGGCCTCGAGGGCAAGGGCCCCACCCCCAAGGCGTCCGAGCGGACCGGCCGCACGGCCTCACGGCGCGCGGCCGGCGCAGCCGGTACGGCCAAGCGTGCGGCCGCCGGCGGCCGTCGCGGCGGCGGCGCGCAGACCGGTGGCCGCGGCCAGGGGCCGCGCCGGGCGGCCGGCGCACCGGAGTACGTCGGTGGTCGCAACCCCGTCGTCGAGGCGCTGCGGGCGGGTGTGCCGGTCCGCGCGCTCTACGTCGCCTCGCGCGTCGAGGCCGACGAGCGGGTCAAGGAGGCGGTCAAGCTCGCCGGTGACATGGGCCTGCCGATCCTCGAGGTGAGCCGGGTCGACCTCGACCGGATGACGAGCGACGGCGTCCACCAGGGACTGGCGATCCAGGTGCCGGCCTACGACTACGCGCACCCCGCCGACCTGCTCGACCTCGCCTACGACGCCGGCGACCAGCCGCTGCTCGTCGCGCTGGACGGCGTCACAGACCCGCGCAACCTCGGCGCGGTGGTCCGCTCCGTCGCCGCGTTCGGCGGGCACGGCGTCGTCGTCCCCGAGCGCCGGGCGGCCGGCATGACGGCGTCGGCGTGGAAGGTCTCCGCCGGTGCGGCCGCCCGGGTCCGGGTCGCCCGGGCGACGAACCTCACGCGCGCGCTGGTCGACCTCAAGAAGGCCGGCTGCTTCGTCGTCGGGCTCGACACCGACGGCGACCTCGAGATCGGCGAGCTGGAGGCGGCGACCGGGCCGCTCGCCGTCGTCGTCGGCTCGGAGGGCAAGGGCCTGTCCCGGCTGGTCCGCGAGACGTGCGACGTCGTCGTCTCGATCCCGATGGCCGGCGCCATGGAGTCGCTCAACGCCGGCGTCGCCGCCGGGGTCGCGCTCTACGAGGTGGCCCGCCGCCGCGCGGCCGAGGCCTGACGCCGCAACTCGGTTGCGTCCGGCGGCTGCGGCCGATGAGGTACGACGATGGCAGTGATCCGGGTCGAGACCGAGGCCGATCGCCCGGCCGTCACGCACGTCCATCGGACGGCGTTCGGCGACGACGCCGTGCCGGGCCTCGTCGACGCGCTGCGCGCGGGCGCCGGGTTCGTCCCCGAGCTCTCGCTCGTCGCGGACGCCGGCCCGCCGCGGGCCCCCGACGTCGTCGGGCACGTGATGCTCACCTGGATCCCGCTGGAGACCGCCGCCGGTGGGAGCCGGCCGATCCTGTGCCTGGCTCCGCTCGGGGTCCGGCCGGACGCCCAGGGCCGCGGCATCGGCAGGGCGCTCGTCGAGGCCGCCTGCGCCCGCGCCGAGGCCGCGGCGCAGCCGCTCGTCGTCCTCGAGGGCGACCCGCGGCTGTACGCCCGCTTCGGCTTCGTCGCCGGGTCGTCGCTCGGCCTGCGGCGGCCGTCGGAGCGGACGCCGGAGCCGGCCTTCCAGGTGCGGACGCTGTCCGGCTACGACCCGGACGACGCGGGCCTGCGCGGCCGGGTGCTCTACCCCGACGTCTTCTGGGACGCCGACGCCGTCGGTCTGCCGATGACCGGCCCCGCCTTCCTCGACACCCTCGAGCGGCAGGCCCGCGACGTCGAGCGCTGGGTGCTGGGCGGCGGCGCCGGCGGCGGCGCCGACCTGGCGGGCCGGCTCGCGAGGCCGGTGCACGCCTGCCCGGGCTGGACCGTCGCCGACGTCCTGCGCCACCTCGGGCTCGTCCACCGGTTCGTCGCGGGCTGGGTCACCGGCGGCAGGCGCCCGCGGACGACGCCGACCCCGCCGGCGGGCGACGAGGACGCCCTGGCCTGGTTCGCCGACGGCTGGCGGCCGCTGCACGCCCTGCTCGACGACCGGCCGGCGTCGACGCCGACCGCGACGTGGTCGCCGTGGGACGCCACGTGCGGGTTCTGGCGGCGTCGGATGGCGCACGAGACCGCGGTCCACGCGCTCGACGTCGCGCAGGCGCTCGGCGCGGGGCTGGGCGGCGCCCGGGGCCGCGGTGGCTGGTCGCTGCCGGAGGACGTCGCGGTCGACGGCGTCGACGAGGTCGTCCGGCTGTGGCTCGGCACCCGGCTCGCCGGCGACGCCGGCGGCGACGGCGGCCTCGTCCGGCTCGTCGTGGCGTCCGGCGGCGGCTCGCCGGACGGCGTCGGTCCGGACGACGGAGCGCAGTCGCGGACCGCCCGGCCGCAACGGCTCTGGACGGTCGGGCTGCACGGCGGCAGCACCGAGACGCACGACGTCCCGACCCCGCCGGACGCCGTAGTGACCGCCGACCCGGTCACCCTCTACCGCTGGCTCTGGGGCCGCGCGGACGACGCCGAGGTCGCCGTCGAGGTCCCGCCGGACGGCACCCGGGACGGCGCGGCGGCCGTGGTCGCCGACCTGCGCGCGGCCCTGACCAGGGCACTGCGGTGAGCGTGGCCCTTCTCGTCCGGCCGATGACGGCGGCCGACGCGGCCGCTGTCGCGGCGATCTACACCCAGGGCATCGAGGGCCGCGGCGCGACGTTCGAGACGCAGCCGCGGGCGGCGTCCGACGTGGCCGGCTGGCCGGACGAGGGTCCGGCCGTCGTCGTGGAGCACGACGGCGCCGTCGTCGGCTGGGCGGCGGCGTCCTGGTACCGGCCCGGCCGGGCGGCCTACGACCACGTCCGCGAGTTCTCCGTCTACGTCGACCGGGCGGCACGCGGCCTCGGCGTCGGCCGCGCGGCGCTTGCCGGGCTGGTCGCGCAGTGCCGCGCCCGAGGAGTCCTCAAGCTCGTGAGCCGGATCTTCCCGGAGAACACCGCGAGCCGGGGCCTGTGCCGTTCGCTCGGCTTCCGCGAGGTCGGTGTCTACCGACGGCACGGCCGGCTCGACGGCGTCTGGAAGGACACCGTCGTCGTCGAGCTGCTCCTCGACGAGCCGACGGACGACGAGCCGACGGACGACGGGCCGACGGACGACGCGCCGACGGACGACGCGCCGACAGGCGGTGGGCCGGGCTAGGCGGTCGGCTCGTCCGCGACGACGGGCATCTCGTGGGTGTCGACGCCGAGGATCGCGGCCTCGTCGGGCTTGTGCGGCAGGACGGTCTCGACGTAGCTGTGCGCGGCGTCGAGGAGGCCGACGTCGTGACCCTGTCGCTCGGACAGGTACCAACGATGCTCGAGCACCTCGTGGAAGATCTCCGCCGGCTCCAGCTTGCCGCGAAGGTCGCGCGGCACCGCCCGGACCACCCGCTCGA
>DAIOGQ010000072.1:4396-14675 GCA_036745175.1 Kineosporiaceae bacterium | reverse complement strand
CAAGAAGGCGAGCAGGGTGCCCATCGGCAGGCCCTTGTCGTGCAGGGCCTCCACGCGGGGCATGACGCCGGCGGCGTTGGAGGACAGCGGGACGCCGATCCCGACGGCGACGAGCACGCCGAAGCGGCCGAGAACCCAGCCGGCGACGACGGCGAGCGTCAGGCCGGCCCCGGTGCGCCGCGCCCTGGCCGCGGGGACGTGGTCGACAAGGGTCACGGCTGCACCCTGGACGCCGCGAGCACCTGATCGTGGACCGGGAGTGCGGCCGTGAGACGCTCGTGCGCTTCGGGCGCCAGGCGGTAGTCGACCCAGCGGCCGCGCTTGCGGGCGAGGATCAGGCCCGCCTCACGCAGGACCCGCAGGTGGTAGCTGAGCAGGTTCGCCGCGACCGGGACCTGGGCCTGGATCTCGCAGACGCACGACTCCCCGGCGCTCAGGTGCCGAAGTACCCGCCAGCGGACCGGGTCGGCGACGGTCGACAGCAGCGCCACCGGGTCGGGGCTCTCCTGCCGCCCGCCGCCGTCCGGTGCGCCGGTCGGTGATGCTTCAAACGTCGTTGCAGCGTCCACGCTTGAAGCGTGGCCCTGCGCGGAGCCCGTCCGATACGACCAACGTCCCGACGAGCAGCCAGGCAGGGCGCGCGTCGAGGCCCGGATCAGACCGCGGTGTCCGGCAGGAGCTCGGTGACGAGCTGCTCGACGTTGGCCCTGATCTGGTCCCGGATCGGGCGGACGGCGTCGATGCCCTGGCCGGCCGGGTCCTCGAGCGGCCAGTCGAGGTAGCGGGTGCCGGGGTACCAGGGGCACTCGTCTCCGCAGCCCATCGTGATGACGACGTCGCTGGCCTCGACGGCCTCGCCGGTCAGGATCTTCGGGGTCGCGGCCGTGATGTCGATGCCGACCTCCGCCATCGCCTCGACGGCCACGACGTTGACCTTGTCCGCCGGGGCGGTCCCGGCGGACCGGACCTCGATCCGGTCCCCGGCGAGGGCGGTCAGCCAGCCGGCGGCCATCTGGGAGCGGCCGGCGTTGTGGATGCAGACGAACAGGACGGACGGCTTCGCGCGCGCGGTCGCGGGGGCAGCCTCGGCGGGCGTGCTGTCGGTGGTCATGTGAGCTCCTCGACGGTCGGGGCCGGACGGGTCAGGGCGGGGGCAGACGCGTGGGGAGGGTCGGGCGTCCGCGTGACGTGTCAGCCGTGGTGGTGCGGGACGACGGCGTCGTCCGCGGTCTGCGCGACGTCCGGGTAGAGGGCGCGGACGAGGGCGATCCCGACGCCGGCGCCGACGACCTGGACGGCGACGAACGGGGCGACGGACGACGGGGCGATGCCGGCAAAGGTGTCGGAGAAGACACGGCCGATCGTCACGGCCGGGTTGGCGAACGACGTCGAGGACGTGAACCAGTACGCCGACCCGATGTAGGCGCCGACGGCGGCCGCGGACAGGGGTGCCCGCCCGGTGCGGGCGAGGGCGAAGATCAACGCGATCAGGCCGGCGGTGGCGACCACTTCACCGACGAGCACGCCGCTGCCCACCCGCTCGTGGGTCGCGATCTGCCCGGCGTCCAGGCCGTACATGACGTTCGCGAGCACGGCCCCGGCAATCGCGCCGACGACCTGCGCGCCGGCGTAGGCCACGACATCCGGGCCAGGCAGCCCGGTGCCGCCGCGGCGCCCGAGCAGCCAGTCCGCCGCGGACACGACGGGGTTGAAATGGGCGCCTGACACCGGCCCGAACAGCAGGATCAGCACGGCGAGACCGAAGACCGTCGCGGTGCTGTTCTCGAGCAGCTGCAGGCCCACGTCGTCCGGCGAGAGCCGCTGGGCGGCGATCCCCGACCCGACGACGACGGTGACGAGGAGGGCGGTCCCGACCGCCTCGGCGAGGAGCCGACGGGCCAGGTCCGGGCCGAACCCCGGGGTGGGTGCTGCGGGTGAGGCTGTCGGGGACGGGCCAGGGACGGCCGGCCCGGCGGGATTGACTTCTGCCATGGCTCGATAATAGTTGAGTCAATGTGATTGGAGGCAAGATGGTGGCAGCACCTGCCGGACGTCGCGACGGAACCGCAGCCGCGGGTGCCCCCGCGGGGCTGGGTGCGCGGGCGGCCCGGTTCGCCGCGCTCGGCGAACCTGTCCGGCTAACGATCGTCGAGCACCTCGCCCTCGGTGACGCTGCCCCGAGCGAGCTCGGGGCGCTGGTCGACCTGCCGAGCAACCTGCTCGCCCACCACCTGAAGGTCCTCGAGGACGCTGACGTCGTCCGTCGTGTCCGCTCAGAGGGGGACCGACGCCGCTCCTACGTCCAGCTCCGCCTGGCCGACCCCGCTGTCGCCGCCCTGGTCAGCCCACCTCTCGCGTGCGCCGACGGTCGGCTCGTCGCAGCCGGCGGTGCGACGCGGGTGCTGTTCGTGTGCACCCACAACTCCGCGCGCTCCCAGCTCGCCGCGGCGGCGTGGCAGCACGTCAGCGACCTGCCCGCGGCGTCCGCAGGGACCCAGCCGGCGCCGCGGGTCCATCCGCGGGCGGTCGCGGCGGCACGGCGGCACGGGCTCCACCTGGCAGGGCAGCTGACCCGCCGGCTCGACGAGACCGCGCAGCCGGGCGACCTGCTCGTCGCTGTCTGCGACAACGCCTACGAGGACCTGGGCCCGGCGCCGACGACCACCGGCGCCCGCGGATCCACCGGACGACGGCCACCTGGCGCGGACGACGCCGTCCCCGACCGGGGTGGTGTCCAGCTCCACTGGTCGATACCCGACCCCGTCCGCACGGACACCGACGACGCCTTCGAGGCCGCCTACCACGACCTCAACCTCCGCGTCCAGCACCTCGCCGACACCCTGGGCAGACGCGTCGGGACCTGACGTCCGGGCCAGAGCGCGGGAATACCCCATAGGGGTATTGTCGCTCGTGCCGTCACGCCGGGGCTCTCCGGAGACGACCCGGGCACGACCTCCAGGAGGACACCGTGGCCAGCTCGGCATCTGCACCGGAACGAACCGTGACGTTGGACGTCAGTGGGCTGCACTGGGCGACCTCGACGCCCATCGTCGAGCGGGCCCTCATGCGGCGGCCGGGGGTGCGCGAGGTCGCTGCCAACGCGGCGGGCCAGAACGCCACCGTCCGCTACGACCCGACCATGACGACAGTGGTCGAGCTTCAGGCCTGGGTCCGGGACTGCGGGTTCCACTGCGCCGGCCAGGTCGTCCCCGGTCACATCTGCGACCCCTTGGCGGAAGGGCCGCCCGACGGCCAACAGGGCGTGAGCCACGAGGCGACGAGCCAGGAGGGCATGAGTCACGAGGGCGGGGCCGGGGCCGGTACCGGTCCGGAGGGGATGGCCGGTCATGCCGGTCATGCCGGTCATGCCGGGATGTCGATGGCGGACATGGCCGCGGACATGAGGCGGCGGTTCCTGGTGGCGGCCGTGCTGTCGGCGCCGATCCTGCTGTGGTCGCCGATCGGCCGCGAGGTTCTCGGGTTCGCGGTCGCCGCGCCGTTCGGCCTGCGGGACGACGTGTTCTCGCTCCTGCTCAGCCTGCCGGTCGTCTTCTACTCCGGGTGGATCTTCTTCGCCGGCGCTTGGCAGGCGCTGCGGGCGCGCACCCTGGACATGATGGTGCTGGTCGCGGTAGCGATCGCTGCGGGCTGGCTGTACAGCGTGGGGATCACCCTGAGCGGCGGGGGAGAGGTCTTCTACGAGGCGGCGTCGGTGCTCACCGCGTTCGTGCTTCTGGGCCACTGGTTCGAGATGCGGGCCCGAGGCGGCGCCAACGACGCCGTCCGCACGCTGCTGGAGCTCGCACCGGCGAAGGCCGTCGTGCTGCGGGGCGGGGAGCAGGTCGAGATCGCGACGGCGGAGATCGTCGTAGGTGACCTGCTCCTGGTGCGTCCTGGAGCGAAGGTGCCCGTCGACGGTGTCGTCGAGGACGGTGTCAGCGAGGTCGACGAGTCGATGGTCACCGGTGAGTCCCTGCCGGTGGCCAAGCAGCCGGGCGCCGAGGTCATCGGTGCCTCGGTGAACGCGACCGGGTCGCTGCGGGTCAGGGCGACGAAGGTCGGCGCCGACACTGCTCTGGCGCAGATCGTCGCGCTGGTCCAGCAGGCACAGAACTCCAAAGCACCCGGGCAACGGCTCGCCGACCGGGCCGCGTTCTGGCTCGTGCTCGTGGCCCTTCTCGGCGGCGCAGTCACGTTCCTCGCGTGGCTCGCCGCCGGCCGCAGCCCGTCCGAGGCGCTGCTGTTCGCGATCACCGTGGTCGTCATCACCTGCCCTGACGCCCTCGGGCTGGCGACGCCCACCGCCGTCATGGTCGGAACCGGCCTGGCGGCGCAGCGCGGGGTGCTGTTCAAGAACGCGACCGCCCTCGAAGGGTCCGCGCGGATCGACACGATCGTCATGGACAAGACGGGAACCCTGACCCGCGGCGAACCCGAGGTCACCGACGTCCGCGTCTTCCCCGGCGCCACCGGTTCCGGCGCCGACGGAGACCCGGTCTCGGACGGGGCGGACGGCGCGAACGCCGTCACGGAGCGGTGGCTGCTCGGGCTCGCGGCCGCGATCGAGCGGGAGTCCGAGCACCCGCTCGCGGCGGCCGTGGTGCGGCGCGCCGACGCCGCCGGTGCCCCCGTCCTGCCGGCGTCGCGGTTCCTCAACGTCCCCGGCAGCGGTGCCCTCGGTGAGGTCGACGGGCACGCCGTCCTCGTCGGGTCGGCGCGGCTGCTCGAGCAGAACGGCGCGGACATCGCAGACGACGTCCTGGCCGCCCGTCGGCAGCTGGCCGAGACCGGACGGACCGCGGTGTTCGTCGCCGTCGACGGCCGCGCGGTCGCCGTGGTCGCGATGGCGGACGCCGCCCGCGACACCGCTCCCGCGGCGGTCGCCGCCCTGCACGACCTCGGCGTCCAGGTCGTCATGCTCACCGGGGACAACACGGCGACCGCGGCGCGGATCGCCGAGCAGCTGGGCATCGACAGCGTCATCGCCGGCGTGCTCCCCGACGGCAAGGCCGAGAAGATCCGCTCGCTCCAAGGAGCCGGCCGCCGCGTCGCCATGGTCGGCGACGGCGTCAACGACGCACCGGCACTTGCCCAGGCCGACCTGGGGATCGCCATCGGCGCCGGCACCGACGTGGCGATCGAGACCGCCGACGTCGTCCTCATGCGGTCCGACCCGCTCGACGTCGCCACCGCCCTGCGCGTCGGCCGCGGCACCCTGGCCAAGATGCGCCAGAACCTCGGCTGGGCCGTCGGCTACAACGCGATCGCCCTGCCGATCGCCGCCGGAGTCTTCGAACCCGCGTTCGGGCTCACCCTCAGACCCGAGATCGCCGCCCTGTCGATGTCCGGCTCCTCGGTCATCGTCGCCGTCAACGCCCTGTTCCTCAAGCGCCTGCGGCTCCCCGGCGCCGGCGACCGACCCGGCCACCCGGGCCAGCAGGGCCGGTGACACGCCACGCGCGCGGATCCAGAGCCCGGGGCCACGAAACCGCGATGGCCGGGAAGGTATCGCCGCCCTCGTTCGACACCTCCTGTCAGCACGACAAACCGCCGGCCGCCGCGGACTCGTCCCAGGAGCGCACAGGTTCGTGGCCACACGATCGGGGTGGAGCGATGCGCACCAGCGTGATCTCCTACGCGCGCGAGGACGCCGCGGCCGTCCGAGAGCTGACCCAGCACCTGCCGAAGCTCGGCTACCGGGTCTTCGTGGACTCCGACCTTCGCGGCAGCGAGGTCTGGTGGTCGAGGATCCTGGAGCAGATCGCCGCCTGCGACGTCCTCGTCGCGGTCGTCTCGCGACACTCCCTGAACTCGACGGCGTGCCGTCGGGAACGTGAGTACGCCGCTGCCCTCGGCAAGCCCCTTCTTCCGGTCGCCGTCGAGCCGCTGACACAGGCACTTCCTGGTGAGCTCTCCCTGCGCCAGGTCGTGGACTACTCGCGACCGAGCGAGACCTCGGCCTTCGCCCTGGCGGGTGCGCTCGCCACGCTCCCTCAGCCAGCGCCCCTTCCGCGGCCGATGCCCCCGGCGCCCCCGCCCCCGCTGTCCTACCTCACGGCGCTCGTGGACGCCCTGGACTCGCAGAACCGCCTCGCAGACGAGGAGCAGTGGCGCATCGTCGGTCAGCTCGAGTCCGGTCTGCGCTCGGCGGACGCGGAAGAACGCCGCGGCGTGGTCGACGTCCTCTACAAGCTCGGCGCGCGCAGCGACCTCGTGGTACCCGTCTTCCAGAGGGTCCAGGCGATCCAGGCCTCGATCGTCCCCGCGGGCGGAGCCGGCCCCGGCATCGGCTACCAGGGCGCGTCCGCGGGACGCCCGCCGGGGTCCGCCGCTCCTCCCGCCACGACCGCTTTCCGGGGACAGGCCGCCCCCGGTGCGCCCCCGCCGGCCTCCGTCCCGCCCCGGACGGCGCCTCGCCGTGGTGCCGGCCGGAAGATCGTCCTCGTCCTGGCCGGCATCGGTTCGCTCGTCGTCCTGCTCCTGGCGCTCGCCACGTGCGCAGCGCTCAGCAGCGGCGGGTCCTGCTACCAGGACGTCTACGGCAGCGTCTACTGCTAGGCGGCCCCCACCCCCCGGGCAGCCCACGAGGTGGCCCGCGGCGTGCCCGGCGCTCGCTCGGCCCGCAGGGGGCCGCGTCGACGTCGTCCGAACCCGTCGGCCCGGCTCGGGCCGCGACCGGGACGTAGCGACGAGCGCGGCTGGTCGCGACGCGGCGTAGCCTGGGACGAAGGCCGCGGGCGCGGCCCGCCGGCCGCCGGGAGGTCGAGATGAGCCTGATCCATCGTGTCGTCGTTCTCCGGGCTCAGATCGTGGTCGCGCGCGCCGCGCGGAGATGGCGTCGGCAGCTGCGCTGCGACCTGGCCACGTACAGCACCCAGTCGCAGCGCGACGATCTCCTCGCCACGTTCGATCGATACCCGGACGACGTGACGCACGAGTACCGGGACATCCTTGCCCGGCAGGCGGCCTTCGATGAGTCCAGCCGCCGCTGGCCGGCAATGGGACGCCGCTGACACGGCGCGACACGCGGCGCCTCGCGTGTCGCGTGCTCCCACCGGGCCTGATCGCCGTCCCATGACGCGAACGGTCACTCGGTCGGGATCCCGGTGCACCGCGGACGCCACGCTGCACCTGATCGACTGAAGCGACCGGTTTTGCTGTCGGAGTGCCGCCGGTGTGCCGACGAGAGAACCGTGCACATGAGCAGCCACCCCGCCGTGGCCCGGGAGGCCGCCGGCCGGTCGCCGGGCGCCGGGGTGCGCCCGTGGCTGTGGGTGCTGCCGGCGGTGCTCGGCGTGGGCTGCGCCCAGCTCTACCTGACGACCACGTCGGCCGGGGTCCGCTCCGCGGCGTTCCTCCTCGTGTCGCTCGTCGCGATCGGCTCGATCCTGTTCGGGGTGGCCCTCCACCGGCCGGCGGGGCGGGTGTTCTGGCGACTCATGGCCCTGTGCGCCGTCCTGTTCGTCGTCGGTGCCCTCGTCCGGCCGTGGGCCGTGACCCAGACCGGCGCCGTCGCGGCCACGGGGGACGTCTTCAGCCTCGGCGGGTACCTCGCCTGCGTCTGGGGGCTGCTGGGGATCGCCGGGCAGCACGTGCGCTCCAACAGCTTCGCGCTGCTCGACGGCCTCGTGGCGACGGTCGGCTGCGGCTGCGCCGCGATCCTGTTCTTCGTCCTGCCCGCCCTGACGATCCCCGGTCGGCCGATGTGGCTCTCGGTGCTGTCCGGGGTGTACCCGCTGCTCGACGTCGTCATCTTCCTCGTCATCCTCCAGCTCGCGTTCACCTCCGCCGGGAACACGTTGAGCTTCCGGGCCCTGACGGCGAGCCTGGTCTGCCTCGTCGTCGGGGACGCCGGCTACGCGTGGATCGGGGCCCGCGGCGAGCTCGTCGGCCCGGCGCTGATCGACATGCCGTTCTTCGGCGCGTACACGCTGTTCGCCGTCGCGGCGCTGCACCCGACGATGACCCGGCTGACCTCGGCCGTGCCCCGGCCGGTGCAGCCCTGGTCGCGTCGGCGCCTCGTGCTCCTGCTGCCCGCCCTGTGCCTGCCGTCCGTCCTCGTGCTCTTCTCGCCCGACCACGGGCCGGCGTCGAGGGTCGTCACGTCGATCGCCTGCGCGAGCGCCGCGCTGCTCCTCGTGCGGCGTGCGGTCTCGGCGGTCCGCCATCACGTCGCGGCCCAGCAGACGCTGCTCTACCAGAGCAGCCACGACGCACTCACCGGGCTGGCCAACCGGGTCGCGGCCGTCGAACGGCTCCAGGCGCTCGCCGCCGACACGACGCGCTCCGGAGGGGCCCTGTGGGCGGTCGCGCTCGACCTTGACCACTTCCGGCTCGTCAACGACACGTGGGGCTCGACGGTCGGCGACCGGCTCCTCGCGGCCGTCGCGCAGCGCCTGACCGACGTGGCGGCCCTGCACGGCACGGCGATCGTCGCCCGACAGGGCGGTGACGAGTTCCTCTTCGCCGGCGCCAGCGCCGGCAGCCGTCCCGCGGTCGAGTCCGCGCTCGTCCTCGCGGCGGCGCTGCGGGACGCCGCGCGCGAGCCGGTGCTCGTCGACGACCTGGAGTTCCTCGTCACCGTGTCGGCGGGCGCGGCCGTCGCGGACGGCGCCGCGTCGGTCGGCCTGCTCCGGAACGCTGATACCGCGCTCGGCCGGGCGAAGTCCGAGGGCCGCGACCGCTGCGTCGTCTACGACGAGGCGATGAGCACGGTCGTGGCGAAGCGACTGCGGCTCGGGACCGCGCTGCGCCGGGCGGTCGAGCTCGAGGAGCTGTACGTCGCCTACCAGCCGATCGTGAGCATCGAGTCCGAGCGCGTCCGCGGCTGCGAGGCCCTGCTGCGCTGGAACCTCGCGGGGGAGGGGCCGGTGTCGCCGGCCGAGTTCATCCCCGTGGCGGAGGAGAGCGGCCTCGTCGTCGACCTCGGGGCCTGGGTGCTCGAACGGGCCGCGGAGACCGTCGTCCGCTGGCGCGCGCAGGGCGTCGTCGACCGGGACTTCAGCGTCTCGGTCAACGTGTCGGCGCGGCAGCTCGCGGAGGGCGACTTCGTCGCCACGGTGAACGAGGTCCTCGCCCGGACCGGCCTGCCGCCGGGGAACCTCGTGCTCGAGATCACCGAGTCGGTCATGCTCACCAACCCGGACGCGTCCATCGCACTGCTCGAGCGCCTGCGCGGCGCCGGCGTCCGGCTGTCGCTCGACGACTTCGGTACGGGCTACTCGTCGCTGTCGCACCTGGACCGGCTGCCGGTCCATGCCGTGAAGCTCGACCGGAGCTTCGTCAGCCCGCTCGACGGTCCGCACGGCAACGAGACCATCGTCCGGGCCGTCGAGGGGATCGCTGCTGCGCTCGGGCTGAGCGTGGTCGCCGAGGGCGTGGAGACGACGAGCCAGCGCGACACCCTGCGCGGCCTCGGGATCGGCTACGGGCAGGGGTGGCTCTGGGGAGCCGCGGTCTGTGCCGACGACTTCGTCGCGAAGTGGTCGCTGGCCGCAGGGACCGTACCCGGTCCGCGGCGCGCGCAACCCTGACCCGCGCGGGTTCGGCAGCCCGGCTGACGGGAGTCCGGTCCAGGCGTGGTCTAGGCGTCGTCCGGCCGGGGGAACTCGTACGCCCAGAACACCTGGGCGTCGAGCCGGTGGAGGGTCGTCTCGGTCGAGACGGCCCGGCCCAGCCGCAGCAGGCCCGTCGACATGCGCTGTGTCGACTCGTTGAACTCGCAGATGTCGACGCCCACGATGCCGCCGCTCGCGGCCGGCGCGGAGCAGATCGCCCGCACGAGCAAGGCTGACGCCGAGGTCCGCCAGTAGTCCGGGTCGATCGCGAGGAAGCCGACGTACCAGATGAGCCCCGCGTCGTACAGCTCCGGCCAGCGCGCCCTGAAGTACTCGGGGGAGACCAGCGGGACCGCGTCGAGGTGGTTCGTGAACGTCGCGACGGCCGCTACGCGCTCGACCTCGCCGGAGCGGTCCGTCACGACGAGCTTGGCGACACGCTTGTCTGCCATCACGTCGTCGAACTCGTCGCGGTACATGAGGTGTCGCTGCACCGCCTGCGAGCGCAGACCCTCGAAGGCGCGGTGGTACAGGTCCCAGCAGCCTTCCAGCGACAGGCCGGCGACGACCTCGCACTCCAGCAGCTCCATGGACGTCCTTACTGCCGAGGTGTCGGAGGCACGAGCATACAGATCGTGCCCGATTGGGCACCTAAGGTAACGCAGCCTGTCCATACCGTCGACATGTCAGGTCCTCGTCGTCGGGCAGTCTGTCGAGCACCG
>DAIOGQ010000072.1:0-4296 GCA_036745175.1 Kineosporiaceae bacterium | reverse complement strand
CGCGGACCGCACGCAGGACCGACGACGGCCCCGGCCGCGGGCTCGCGGGTGGGCCTCACGTCATGAGCGGTCCGCGGGCTCGTCGACGTCGGGGCAGCCGTAGTGCCCGCGGCGCCGCTCGCTACCTGCCCACCCGCGCCGGGTGGTCCCACGTGATCGTCGGGCGACGTCCGCCGAGGTGGCGGCCGAACCAGTCGAGGATCAGCTGGGCACGCTGCACCCTGTGCCGTGGCGAGCCGCTGCGGGACAGCTCGTGGCCTTCCTCGGGGAAGCGCCAGTACTCGACCTGGCGGCCGAGCAGCCGCAGTGCGACGAAGAGCTGGTCGGCCTGCTCGACGGGGCAGCGCAGGTCGTTCTCCGAGTGGAGGACGAGCAGCGGCGTCGTGATGTCGCGGACGTAGGAGATCGGCGACATCCGCCGGTACAGCTGCGGCGCGTCGAGGTGCGAGGCCCCCATCTCGAAGCGGAAGAAGCCTGCGGCGTCCGCGCTCGTCTCCTCCGACTCGAGGTTGTTCACGGCGCGCTCGCTGCAGGCCGCGGCGAACCGGTCGGTGTGGCCGACGAGCCAGCTCGTGAGGAAGCCGCCGTACGAGCCGCCGAGGACTCCGACCCGGTCCGGGTCGAGCCCCGGCTCACGCGCGATCGCGGCGTCGAGGACGGCGAGGACGTCATCCGCGTCGATGCTGCCCCAGCCGCTGCCCGGCGCCTGCGCGGCCTCCGGCGGGCGGATGGACCGCGCCCACGCCTGGGTGTCGCCGGTCGAGCCGTGCGGGTTGCAGTAGACGACCGCGTAGCCGGCGCCCGCCCAGAGCTGGAACTCGTCGAAGAAGGTGTTCGCGTACTGGGTCGCGGGCCCGCCGTGGATCGACAGCAGGACCGGCGCCAGGCCGTCGCCGGCCGGGTGCAGCGGCCGGACGAGCCACGCGTCGACGTCCCCGCCGCCGGGCGAGGCGACCGTGAAGTGCTCCGGTGCGGACACCGGGACGGCTGCGCGGAACCCGCCGCCGACGTCCGTCAGCCGCCGCTCGGCGCCGTCCCGGACGACGAAGACCTCGGCGAGCGACGTCGGGGTGGCCGCGACGAACGCGAGCGTGCCGCCTGCGAGGTCGTAGCCGCTCACCGCCCGGGTCCCCCCGACGACCCGCTCGGGCGGGGAGGAGCCGTCAGCGGGCACCCGGTACAGGTGGACGTCCCCGTGGTCCTCGACCGCGAAGACGACCGCATCGCCGTCCCAGATCGGGGAGCGGGCACCTGGGTACGGGGCGCACTGCCGGTCGAGACCGTCGGTCACGGCGCGGCCGTCCCCGGTGCCGGGGTCGAGGACGAGGACGTCGCTGAACGACGGTGAGACCCGGTCGTCGTTCGCGAGGGTCGCGACCCGGGTGCCGTCCGGGCCGAACGACGGGTGGGCGTAGGAACGGTCGGTCCTCGTCAGCGAGCGCGGCTCGGCCTTCGCGGCGTCACGGCCGAGGGCCGCCTCGACGTCGACGAGGTAGACGTCGCTCACGAGCTCGAGGTCGCGGTCCTCGCCGCGCGGGGCGGTCACCGCGAGCGTCCGCCCGTCGGGCGACCATGCCGGACCGTCGTGCTCGTACGGGCCGCCGAGCACGAGCGTGGCCGGCTCGGTCGCGTCCGACCTGACGACGAACACGCCCCGTGGCCGGTCGATGGTCCAGCCCTCGTCGTCGAGCCGGGAGAAGAGCCGGTCGATCCGGCGCGGTGGCCGCGCCCGGTCGTCGTCGCCGTCGCCGTAGCGGGGCGCGCGCTCGCGAGACGTGAAGGCGATCAGGGTGCCGTCGGGGGACCAGGCGAGCTCGCCGATCGACTCCGGCCGCTCGCACACGCGCAGCGTCGCCCCGGGGACGCCGACGGGCAGCACCTGCAGGGTCGACGACGCGTCCGGGCCGGTGCCGCGCCTGCTGAGGGCGAGCCGGCGGCCGTCGGGCGACCAACGGGGGCAGGTGGCGTCGTCCTCGCCGTCGGTCAGCGGGTACGGCGGGACCGACCCGTCGGCGGCGGCGAGCCACACGGCGCTGCGGTAGCGGTTCGCGGCGAGGTCGACCCGGGTCACGACGAAGGCGACCTGGCGGCCGTCCGGGGCCACGCGGGGGTCGGAGACGGAGACGAGCCGGCCGATGTCGTCGGGCTGCATCCGCCCACCGTAGGACGGCCGGCGCGGTGCAGCGAGCCTTCAGGGCGCGGCGGGTGCTCCCGGTCGCCGGCTCGGGTCACATCCGGACGCGAAGGTCCGGCAGGCCCGGCCCGGACAGCCACGGCAACGCGGCGCTCCGTCCGGTCAGCAGCAGGAGTGCAGGCGCGCCAGAGCCGTACGGCGGTGCCGTCACGAGGACGCCGGCGGCTCCGCAGGGTCCTCGGCGGACGGCGCCGGACGGGTCCGGGTCCACGGCTGCGAGCCCCAGAAGGCGAGCACCGGGCCGCCGAGCGCGAGCCACGTCAGCCAGGTCCAGGCATCGCCCTCACCGAGGAGGCGGGCCGTCGTGTACCCGGCGACGCCGAGACCGAAGAGGGCGTACCCCAGCCCCGTGAGCCGCGCCTGCGGGTCGCGCGCCGCCAGCCGGACGCCGTAGCCCACGACCACGACCCCGGCCGCGGCGACGAGGACACCGACCACCCGCCACACGCCCATGACGCCTCCCTGGCCAGGAGCGTAGGTCACACGGCGGGTCAGCGCGGCGCGCGGCCGCTCGCGACGAGCAGGCGGAACGGTACGGTCCGCACCCTCGCCGTCCCGCCGGTCGCCCCGACGGTCGCGGTCCGTGCGGGGGTCGCCGTCGGTCCGAGGGTGCCGACGACGGCGCGCACGACGTCCGCGACCGCCTCGTCACCGGCGGCGCGGAAGGCCGCCGCCATCGGCGTCGAGGCGAGGTGCCGCGGCACGAACGACGCGAGGTCGCCGAGGTCCACGTCGAGGACGACGGTCTCCACCGCGATGTCCTCGAAACCGCCGGCGCGCAGCGCGGCCCAGAGCTCCGGGGACGTCCCGAGCGTGCACGCCGACGTCAGGTGGGACGCCACCTGCGCGCCCATGGTGGCGACGATCGCCGCGGCGAGCGAGTCGAAGTACGGGTTCTCCTCGATGGCGGCCCAGGTCCCGACGGCGGCCCGACCGCCGGGGACGAGCACCCGGACCATCTGTGCGCAGGCCCGCGCCCGCTCGGGAACGAACTGCAGCGTGTTCGCGCAGACGACGACGTCGACGCAGTGGTCCCGCAGCGGCAGCTGCCGGGCGTCGCCCTCACGGACGTCGACCGCGGCCGCCCCGGCACGCGGCGGGAGCAGCTCGCGGGCGACGTCCAGCATGTAGCGGTTGACGTCGACCGCCACGACCCGCCCCTGCGGACCGAGCAGGGCCCGCGCCGCCAGCGCGGCGGCGCCGGTCCCGCAGCCGACGTCCAGGACGGTCTCGCCGTCCGTCGGGGCCGCGCGTTCGACGACGGCCTCCGCGGCCGGTCCGAGGTAGGCCGGGACGAGCACCTGCGCGTAGTGGGCCGCGGCATCCCGGGCGAGCTGCCATTGCAGCGCGGTCATCGCGCTCTTGGCCGACGAGGTCACCGGACCACCCCCTTCGTGCCGGGCACGCTACCCCGACGACGCCGCCCCGAGCAGGGCCCGGAAGGCCTCGTACGTCACACGTCGCGTACGCCGCCGGCGACCGCGTCGCCGGCGTCCTCCTGCCGGCGCACCGTGGTCTGGGCGCTCACCAGGTAGCCGACGAACCCGATGACGAGCGCTGCGAGGACGCCGACGTTGGCGAACGCCCACGCCCCCTCGCGCCCGCCCAGGCCGAGCGGCCCGAGCAGGTAGCCCTGCCACGACAGCGACTCGGCGAACGTGTTCGTGACCAGGCCCCAGCCGACGGCCGTCGCGAGGAGCATCGTCACGACCGCGGGCAGGCCGACGGCGCCGTAACGGCCGCGCGGGTCGAACAACCCGGTGTCGGAGTAGTCACGCCGGCGGACCAGCAGGTCGGCGACGAACACCCCGCACCAGGCCGCGATCGGCACGCCGAGGGTGATGAGGAAGCCCTGGAACGGGAAGAAGAAGTTCTCCGCGACCCAGACGAAGTAGATGGTCCCGAGGATCATGACCACGCCGTCGATCGCCGCCGCCGTCCAGCGCGGCACCTTGAGCCCGAGCGTCAGCAGCGCCAGCCCCGAGGAGTAGATGTCGAGGACCGCGCCGCCGATGAGGCCGCCGATCGCGACGAGCGCGAACGGCACGAGGTACCACGTCGGCAGCAGCGTCGTCAGCGCGCCGACCGGGTCGGAGCCGATC
>DAIOGQ010000071.1:0-14679 GCA_036745175.1 Kineosporiaceae bacterium | reverse complement strand
ACCCTGGCCCAGCTCGTCGAGGACCGGGGGCACACCGTCGCCGTCGTCGACCAGAACCCCGACGCCTTCCGGCGCCTCGGCGCGCAGTTCGAGGGGCAGCGTGTCACCGGGATGGGCTTCGACCGCGACACCCTCATCGAGGCGGGGATCAACGACGCCTACGCGTTCGCCGCGGTGAGCAGCGGCGACAACTCGAACATCCTCGCCGCCCGCGTCGCCCGGGAGACCTTCGGCGTCTCGAACGTCGTCGCCCGGATCTACGACCCCGGCCGCGCCGAGGTCTACCAGCGGCTCGGCATCCCCACGGTCGCGACGGTCCGCTGGACCGCCGACCAGATGGTCCGCCGGCTCCTGCCGGTGGGCGCCGTGTCGGAGTTCCGGGACGCGTCGGGCGCGGTCGTGCTCGCCGAGGTCCGGGTCCACCTCGGCTGGGTCGGGCGCCCGCTCGCCGAGCTCGAGGCGACCGCCGGCGGCCGGGTCGCCTACCTCACCCGGCTCGGCGAGGGGATCGTCCCGACCGCCGCCACGGTCTACCAGGAAGGCGACCTCGTGCACGTCGTCATGCGTGACAGCGAGATCCCCCTCGTCGAGCGCGTCCTCGCCGCCGACCCGGCCGGGGGGGCGTGATGCGCGTCGTCATCGCCGGCGCCGGCAGCGTGGGTCGTTCCATCGCCCGCGAGCTGCTCGGGAACGGCCACCAGGTGCTGCTCGTCGACAAGGACCCGGCCGCGATCCGCGCCGCCGGCGTCCCCGACGCGCAGTGGCTGCTCGCCGACGCGTGCGAGATCGCCTCGCTCGCCGAGGCAGGGCTCGCCGACTGCGACGTCGTCGTCGCGGCGAGCGGCGACGACAAGGTCAACCTCGTGGTCTCGCTCCTGGCGAAGACCGAGTACGGCGTCCCACGGACGGTGGCCCGGGTCAATAACCCGAAGAACGAGTGGATGTTCGACGAGGCGTGGGGCGTGGACGTCGCCGTCTCGACGCCGCGGCTCATGACGGCACTCGTCGAGGAGGCCGTCTCCGTCGGCGACCTCGTGCGGATCTTCACCTTCCAGCAGAGCCACGCGAACATGGTCGAGATGACCCTGCCCACGGACGCGTCGATCGCCGGCACCCGGGTCGGCGACCTCGAGCTGCCGCCGGACACCGTGCTCGTGTGCATCATCCGGGCCGAGCGGCCGTTCGCGCCCTCACGGGACGACAGCCTCGAGGCGCACGACGAGCTGATGTTCGTGACGGTCCCCGACAGCGAGGACGCGCTCCAGTCGCTGCTCAGCCCCGGTCATGCCGCTCGGGTGCCCGATGACCCCCACGGCCGCTGACCCGGACCGCCTCAGCCCGCCGCGCCGCTGACCCCGGGACGCAGGTCGGGGCCGGGGTCCTGCCCCTCGCCGTGCTCCGCGTCGCCCGACCGGGCCTCGTCCTGGGCGTGCAGCAACCGCAGGTGCGGCAGGTGGACCCGGGGCTGCGCACCCTCGGCGTGCGCGACGGGCGTCCGGCGCAGGACGAGCCACGTGCCCCAGATGACGAGCCCGAAGAGCGGCAGCCCGAGACCGACGTTCACCGCGCCGAGCAGGGCGGGCCGGTCGGCGACGTAGAGCGGTACCTGGACGGCGAGCCTGATCCCGAAGAGCCCGACCCAGAGCCAGGTGGCGACGACGTACGCCCGCATCCGGGCCGGCACGTGCCGCCACCGCGAGCCCTCGCCCAGGACGATCCCGAGGATGACGCCGATCAACGGCCGGCGGACGAGGATCGAGCCGAGGTAGACCGCGCCGTAGACGGAGTTCTTGATGATCGACGGCAGGAAGAACGTCTGCGCCTGGCCGGTGCGGACGGCGATGAGGGCGCCGAGCCCCACGCCGAGCAGCCCGCCGACCGCCTGGGTGAGCGGTTCGCGCGCGACGAGCCGCCAGATCGCCAGGACGACGGCCGGCGCGAGCGCGGCGACCGCGGACGGCGTCACCTCCCGGGTCACGCCGTAGACGACGGAGAAGACCGTGACGGGCAGCACCGACTCCAGGACGCCACGGACCCCGCCGAACGCCTTCTCGAACGAGAACTGCTCCTGGACCGCCTGGGCGATCCCGGCGCGGAAGGAGGGGCCCCCACCCGCCCCCTGCGGGTCCTGCTCCGGCCCGCCGGCCGGCCGCGCGGCGTGCTCAGCCATGCGCCTGGGTCCGCGCGACGAGCTCGTACCGGGGGTTGAAGATGGCCGGCTCGCCGTCCGAGGAGGTCACCATCCCGTGCACCTTGACCCGACGGCCCGGCTCGATCCCGGCGATCTGCCGCCGGCCGAGCCAGACGAGCGACAGGTGCCCGGTGCCGTCGTAGAGCTCGGCCTCCAGGGCCGGCACGCCGGCCCGCGGGCGCAGCGTGACGGACCGCAGCGTGCCGCACACCGTCGCCGGACGCCGCGGTGCGAGCGCGGCGATCGGCGTGCCGCCCAGCTCGGCGGCGCGTTCGTGCTCGGCCTCCGCGTGCACCTCGTTCTGCGGGGCGGTGAAGCGCGAGAGCGCCTGACGCAGCCGCGACCTCGGCTCGGTTCCCATGACTGCCAGCGTACGTGAGCCGAAGGCTCAGCGAATCTCGGTGATCTCCGGCCCGCGGGTGAAGGGGTCCAGCGACGGGCGCTCCTGTCCGCCCGCGGGTCCGCCCTCGGGCCCGGCCTCGGGATCGGCCCCGGCCGGCTGCTCGGGCAACCGGAGCGAGAGCAGCTCGCGTGGGGCCATCGCCTCGGCGCCACGGACGACGACGGCGTCCCGGACGACGGACTCGACCGGCCCCGCCTTCTCGGGCTCGTGGACGGCGACGCCGTGGAAGACCGCGCGGAGGAACCATCGCGGCCCGTCGATCCCGGCGAACCGGGCGGGCTGGTGGCCGGTGCGGCCTTCGGCGGTACGGACCGGGATGCGGGCGATGAGCTCACGGCCGAACGGCCCCGGGACCTCGTCGACCGTGCCGCCCTGACGGGTGATGCCGGCGGCGATCTCGGCGCGGATCTCGTCCCAGATGCCCTCGGTACGCGGCGCCGCGAAGACCTGCAGCTGGACGGCGGACCCCTCGAGCTGGACGGTCGCCGAGGTCACCCTGTCGGCGGCCTCGTCGATCTCCAGCCGCAGCTCCATGCCGTCCCGGCCGGGGAGCATCAGGGCGCCGAGGTCGACGTAGCCGTCGGTCGACGCGATCTCGCTGACGTCCCACGGGCCGGCCGAGCGGTCGTACGGGTCGAGCGTCGAGCCGCGCTCGTCGTCGGCCGTCTCGTCACCCGTCTCGTCGTCGGTTGTCTCGTCGACGTCGTCGGGGGTGCCGGCCGCCGCGTCGTCGGCCTCGTCGTGGAGTCCCTCGGGACCGGTCGCGTCCTCGTGCTCGGCGTCGACGGGCAGACCGGGCTCCGGGGCCTCCTGACGGCGGCGTCGGAACAGCGGGCTCACTGGACTTCCCCTCTCCCGGGGCCGTGCCCCGCGTCGACCCTGCCGAAGCCCCCGGTGGAGCCGAGACCGCCCTCGCCCCGCAGCGACCCCGGCAGCCGGGCCACCTCGACGAAGCGCACCCGCTCGACCCGCTGGACGACGAGCTGGGCGACCCGGTCACCGCGTCGCAGGACCACGGGGGCGGCGGCGTCGGTGTTGAGCAGGGTGACGTTGATCTCGCCCCGGTAGCCGGCGTCGACCGTGCCCGGGGCGTTGACGACCGTGACGCCGTGCCGGGCGGCGAGCCCGGACCGCGGGTGGACGAAGGCGGCGTAGCCATCCGGCAGCGCGATGGCGACCCCGGTCGGCACGGTCCGGCGCTCGCCGGGCGCGAGCGTCACGTCCACCGCCGTCAAGAGGTCGGCACCCGCGTCGCCCGGGTGCGCGTAGGCCGGCGCGGGGAGCTCGCCGTCGAGCCGCAGCAGCAGGACCTCGACGTCCCCCGCGCGCGCAGCCGCCTCTCCCGTCACGAGGGGACACGGTATCGGCTGGCGGGCCTGCGCCCGGACCACCCCGTACCCCGACGCGGTCGCTGTGCGTGCAGGTCCGGGCCGGTCCGGGACGTGACAGGCTTGGGACCATGGCGACGTCGACCGCGGGCTACTCCGAACGCCTCAGCCCGGCGTGGTGGATCTGGGTCGTCGCGGTCGGCTTCGCCGGGTCGTTCGGCGTGGTCCTGTCGCGCGTCGACGCGACGGCCGCGGTCGTCGGCATGCTCGTCGTCCTCGTCGGCGTGGTCTACGCCCTCGTCCGGTCGACGGCGGTCGTCGAGGTCGACGAGACCCGGCTCGTGGCCGGCCGCGCCCGCATCCCGCTGCGCTTCGTGAGCGCCGTCGAGCCGCTGGACGCCGAGGCGATGCGCCGGGCACGGTCCGTCGAGCTCGACGCCCGCGCCTACCTGTGCCTGCGGGGCTGGCTGCCGGCCGGGGTTCGGGTCCGGATCGACGACCCAGCCGACGACACGCCCTACTGGCTCGTGTCCACCCGCCGTCCGCGCGTCCTCGCGGCAGCCCTCGAGGCCGCCCGGTCCGACCACCGGTCCTGACCCCCCGGACGAGCGAACGCCCGGCGGCGCCGGAAACGGCACCGTCGGGCGCTGAGCTGTCGGTCTGCCCCTGTGCTGCTGTGCTGCCCCGTGCTGGAACCCCACGGCTCGCCGCCGGGGGCCGCGGCGGTCAGGCCGCGCACTCCTTGCAGATCATCTGGCCGCCCTTCTCACGGGCCAGCTGGCTGCGGTGGTGCACGAGGAAGCAGCTCGAACAGGTGAACTCGTCCGCCTGCCGCGGCAGGACTCGGACCGAGAGCTCCTCGTTGGACAGGTCGGCGCCGGGCAGCTCGAAGCCCTCAGCGGCTTCGATCTCGTCCTCGTCGACCGTGCTGGAGGTCTTGTCGACGCGCCGGGCCTTGAGCTCCTCGATCGAGTCCTCGGAGAGCTCGTCGTCGGTCTTGCGCGGTGCGTCGTAGTCGGTCGCCATCTGGGTCACGCTCCGGGTTGTGCTCTTCGTGTGTCGTGGTGTCGGGTGTCAGGTGTCAGGTGTCGTCTGTCGTCTGTCGTCGGTCGTGTTCGTCGGTCTCGTCGCGCGTCGTGCCCGTCGGCTCGGTCGCCCCTTCCGGCGCGATGCGGCGCTTCGCCGTGAACGCACGGCGTCGCGTTTTTGTGCCCCGGCGGCGCACGGATTCTGCACCACGTCGGCCCGGACCGCGAACCGGCTCACCGCTCGGCGCGCCGCCGCAGGTCAGAGCCCCCTCACATACCAAGGGTCACCTGGTGCTCACACAACGTCTCAGGGGTCGGGCCGATGTCGCCCGGCCGGGCGAACGTTCGCGTGGCCTGCGTCTCACGGGCGCTCTCGGAGGGTTCCGGTTGTCCGACCCGTGGCCTAAGGTCTGCGAATCGGATCATGCAGGCGCAGCTGGTCGGGGGGCCGCAGGCCATGGGAACGAGGTGGACGTGACGCAGTTCGACGCGACGATCAGCAACCGCATCCTCGATGCACGCCAGGCACTGGACGAAGCCCGCGCCGACGGCGACGACTACCTCGCCGACATCCGCCTCAGCGAGCTCGAGTCGCTCGTGCGCGTCGCCGCCGACCATGGCATCCAGGTCGACGGTGTCGAGGAGACCCTGGCCCGGTACGGCCTGAAGACGCCTGCGGTCGGGATGCCGACGGTCGTCGACCTCCGCGAGACCGCGGCCCGCCCCGTCGAGGGCTGAGGACCCTCGACCCGTACCGCCCGCGCCTCAGCCGGTGCCGCCCGGCGCGGGCGCGGCGTCCGCGGCGGCCTCGAGGGCGGCCAGCTCGTCGGCGAGCAGGCCGACGAGCGGCTCGGCCGCGGACACGACCATGTCCTGCGACGGCGGCGCGTCGCCGAGCCCGCGGACGACGCCGCCCGCCTCCTCCACGACGAGCCGCGCCGCGGCCAGGTCCCACACGGCCAGACCCCGTTCGAAGTAGGCGTCGAGCCGGCCCGTCGCCACCATGCACAGGTCCATGGATGCGCAGCCGATCCGCCGGATGTCACGGATCCGCGGCAGGAGGTCGGCGATGACCCGGGACTGGGTGCGCCGGCGGCCGGTGAAGTAGCCGAACCCGGTCCCGGTGAGCGCGCGGTCGAGCGACGGTGGCACGGGGATGTGGAGGCGGCGGCCGAGGAGGTGCGCGCCGAGGCCGGCGGCCGCGGTCCATGTCTCCCCCGACACCGGGTTGTGGACGCAGCCTGCGAGCGGCGTCCAGGCGCCCGGCACGGTCGGGTCACCGCTGACGACGGCGACGCTCACGGCGTAGGCGGGGATCCCGTAGAGGTAGTTCACCGTGCCGTCGATCGGGTCGAGGACCCAGGTCAGGCCACTGGCCCCGGGCTCGTGGCCGGCCTCCTCGCCGAGCAGCCCGTCCTCGGGCCGCGCCGCGCCGAGGATCTCCCGCAGCAGCGTCTCCGCGCGCCGGTCCATCTCGGTGACGACGTCGGTCGGGCTCGACTTCGTCGCCGCGACGCCGAGGTGCTCGGGCCGGTCCTCGACGATGACGACGCCCGCCCGTCGCGCCGCGTGCTCGGCGAGCGCGAGGAGCGCCCGGACGGCGCCCGGGCCCACCGCCGGGACCGTCGTCACCGCGGGGCCGCGACCGCGACCGCGGGCACCGTCGGGTCGAGGCCGCAGGCGGCCGGCCTGTCGCTGCGCAGGTTCCGGCAGCACCCCGCCGGGCACACCACGTGCGAGGCGCCTAGCGCCCCGGCCGCGGGCCGGGCCGGCTCCTCGCCGCGGGCCTGCGCGGCCCGCTCGACGACGAGGTCGACGAGCGAGCGGACGAACCGCGGGTCGGTGCCGACGGTGGGGACCCGGACGAGGTGCAGGCCGAGGCGCTGCGCGGTCTGGTTCGCCTCGGTGTCGAGGTCGAAGACGACCTCCATGTGGTCGCTGACGAAGCCGACCGGGACGACGACGACCGCACGCACGCCGTCCTCCGCGAGCGCCCGGAGATGGTCGTTGACGTCCGGCTCGAGCCATGGCTGCGCGGGCGGACCGGACCGCGAGCAGTAGACGAGGTCCCAGGCGGGCGCGTCACCGCCGACCTGCGCCATGACGGTCGAGGCGACGTCGAGGTGCTGGCTCACGTACGCCCCACCGCCGAACGCCGAGCCCTCACCGGACACCTCGTTCATCGCCGTCGGCACCGAGTGCGTGACGAAGACGACCCGGGCACCCTGGCGGACCTCGGCCGGCAGGCCGTCGAGGCCCGACCGGACGGCGTCGACGACGGGCGCGACGAAGCCGGGGTGGTTGAAGTAGTGCCGGACCTTGTCGACGGCGAGCTCGCGTCCTTCGGCGGCGAGCGCCGTGACGGCCGCGGCGAGGTCCTCGCGGTACTGGCGGCAGCCGGAGTAGCTCGAGTAGGCACTGGTCACGACGACGACGACCCGGCGGCAGCCCGCCTCGTGGAGCTCGCGGAGGGCGTCGACGAGGTACGGCGACCAGTTCCGGTTGCCCCACCCGAGGGGGACGTCGATCCCGCGCGCGTCGAGCTCGGCGCGCAGCGCCGCGAGCAGCGCCCGGTTCTGGTCGTTGATCGGGCTGCGCCCGCCGAACCGGAGGTAGTGCCCCGCGACCGCCTCGAGCCGCTCGCGCGGGATGCCCCGTCCCCGGGTGACGTTCTCGAGGAAGGGCATGACGTCGTCCGGACCCTCGGGGCCGCCGAACGACAGCAGGAGGACGGCGTCGTACGGCGTCACGCCGGGGGTGTCGGTCACGACCCGCATCCTCGCAAGCCGCCGGCCCGGGCGCGCGCCGGGTTCACCCCTGGGGTCCGCGCCTGCGCCGCAGGGACGCCGCGCTCCGGCGTGCGACGTCACGCAGAGCAAGGACGACGGGGGCGGGAACGACACGTGGGCACCGTGGGGGCTCACCCGCAGTCATTCCCGTGGACGCCACGCCCGACGACGTGCTTCGGTTCCCAGGTCGCGGATGGCAGAGTCGTCACCTGGACGAGTCTGGAGGTGGAGCATGCAGGACCTCACGCTCGTCGGCGTCCATGACGACGGCGAGCATCTGGTGCTCTCGGGGGCGGACGGCCAGAGGTTCCGCGTGCGGGTCGACGAGTCGCTGCGCGCCGCGGTGCGGCGCGACCGGGCCCGCCTGGGCCAGCTGCAGATCGAGCTGGACGGACGGCTGCGCCCGAAGGACATCCAGGCCCGGATCCGGGCCGGCCACTCGGCCGAGGAGGTCGCGGAGGAGGCAGGCCTGCCGCTGGAGCACGTCCGCCGCTTCGAGGGTCCGGTCCTCGCCGAGCGCGAGTTCGTCTCCCGCCAGGCGCGGGGGGTGCGGGTGCGCCGTCCCGGCACCGGCACCCAGCCGACGCTCGGCGAGCTGGTCGGCGAGAGGCTGGCCCGGCGCGACGTCGAGGACGACGCCGCGGTCTGGGACGCCTTCCGTCGCGACGACGGCCAGTGGGTCGTCACGCTGACGTTCCCCGCGGGCGGTCGCGGCCGCCTGGCCACCTGGACGTTCGACCCGCAGCTGCGGCACGTCACGCCGCTGGACGACGAGTCCCGCTGGCTCACCGAGGACGAGCAGCCCGACCCCGCTGCCCTGCCGCCGGGGGCGCGCCGGCTCTCCCCCGTTCCCGACCCGCTGCGGCCCGGGCGCCCTGGCCGCGACGTCGTCTTCGACGTCGAGTCCGACGGCGCCGTCCGGCCTGCCGACGAGGGCGGCGCCGAGGACGGCCCGCGCCGTGCCGAGGCGTCGCGCGCCGAGTCCCCGCTGCCCGGGTCCGCCGCGCCGTCGACCGTGGACCTGCTCGACAACCTGCGCGAGCGGCGCGGCCGCCGACAGCGTCCGCTCGTCGACGAGGAGGCCGACCTGCCGGCCGCGGACGACCCGGTCGAGGCCCTCCTCGCGCGGGCGGAGGAGCTCGGCGAGCCACCGGCGGCGCACCCGCCCCGGTCTCGACCCGAGCTCGCCGGGGACGCGGAGGTGCTCCGTCTCCCGGACGCGGACGCGCTCGACGAGGTGGCCGCCGATGCGGCGCCGGGCACGGCGCCCGGCGCGGCCGACGACCCGCAGGAGCATCCGCTGCCCAAGGCCGCAGGCGCCTCGAACGAGCGCCCGGGTGCCCGCAAGAACCGCCGGGCGAGCGTGCCGTCGTGGGACGACATCGTCTTCGGCTCGCGTCGCGAGTGACCGCCGGGCCCCGCCGTTACCTGACCGCGCTACCGAGCCGCCCCGTGGGCCACGAGCAGCGGCACGAGCGACTCCTCCGGCGTCCGTGCGCCGTGCAGGCCGAGCAGCCGCAGCAGCTCCGGCCGCGCCGTCCGGGAGTCGACGACCGCGAGGTCCCCGCGGACCGAGGTGACGACGTCGCCGATCCTCGGCAGGACGCGCTCGCTCACCGGGCCGAACCAGCCCGCGGAGACCGCCTCGTCCCGGGTGAGGACACTGACGGCGTCGCCGAACCGGCTGCGCCACGTCGCGACGACGTCGGGCGTCGCACCCGGCCGGCAGTAGAGCTGGACGGCCCGGGGCTCGCCGCCGACGTGCCGGACGCCGGCCGTGAGCTCCGGCTCGTGCGCGACGTCGACCCGGTGCTCCAACGGGATGTCGACCATCCCGTGGTCGGCGGTGACGACGACGAGGGTGTCGCTGCGCACCCGCGCGACGAGTGCCCGGACGGCGCCGTCGACGGCTGCGAGCTGCTCGCCCCACTCGAAGGACGAGCAGCCGTGCACGTGCCCGGTCTTGTCGACCTCGCCCCAGTAGAGGTAGGCCACGCAGCCCGGACCGGTCCGGGGCGCCGACCGGACGGCCGCCACCGTGGCGTCGACCCGTGCGTCGAGGGTCTCGGCGGCGACGAACCGACCGCCGCGCAGCGCCGCCTCGGTGAGCCCGGACCCGTCGAAGTACGCCGGCCCGACCCGGACGACGTCACGTCCGGTCCGGGCGAGCGCCTCGAAGACGGTCGGCAGCGGCTGCCACGCGCGCGGGTCGACGGCGGGGTCCCAGGCGAGCTCGCTGAACAGGACGTCGCGCGCAGGGTCGAGGACGTCGAGACCGACGAGGCCGTGGGCACCCGGAAGCGTGCCGGTGCCGATCATCGCCATGCTCGTCGCCGTCGTGCTCGGGAAACCCGACGTGAGAACGCCGCTCGCATCGCTGCCCCGCAGTGCCCGCAGGAAGGGGGCGTGGCCGCCGCGCTGGGCCAGGAGCAGGTCGCCGAGCCCGTCGACGAGGACGAGGACGGCGTGGCGTGCGGGCGGCAGCACGAGCGGGGGCGCGGGCCGGTCGGGGCCGAGCGGGTCCTCCGCGGTCGCGCCCAGCCGGACGCCCACCGCGGCCGCGACCGCGGGCATGACGTCCGCCAGCGTCGCGTGGCCGGTGGTGCCGGTCGTCACCGCCGCACGGTCGCCGTGGACAGGGCGCGGGCGAAGGCGAGGGCTGAGGTGACCGCGTCCGCGCCCTCGGCGTCCGCGGAGATCCGCACGGAGATGTCCTCGGCGGTCGTCGTCCCGGTGTAGCCGTGGTCCGCCTCGCAGTCCGGGTCGCCGCACGAGGCGGGCTCCAGGTCGACCCGGCTCACCGAGCCCCAGCCGACCGTCAGCGTCAGCTCGCGGGGTCCGTCACCGGGGCGGTGCCGCTCCGGACGTGCGACGGCATGGCTGAGGACGACCGACCGGACGGCGTGCAGCGGCACCGACTCGGTGGACGCCGAGGCGTAGGGCTCCGTGCTCAGCGAGTCGGGCTCGTGGTCGTCGGCGTGCGCGACGACGAGCCGGGTCGGGGTGAGCACGAGCACGGTGACGTGCCGGCGGACCTCGTCGCGGTCGAACGTCGTCTCCGGGTAGACCAGGGACGCCCGGGCCTCCTCCCCCGCGACCGCGACGTCGAGGACGTCGCAGACGACCGACGGGTAGTAGCCCGCCCGCTCGATCTCGGCCCGCAGCCCGCGCGGCAGCCCTGCCGCACTCTGGCTCACCGGGACACCGTGTCGTTCGCGCACGGGGACATCCTCGCAGATCGATGCCCAGCCCGGACGTGCTCGCCCGCCGTCACCCGACCGTGAGCTCGCGGACCCCGGCGTCCGTGCGGCCGACGTCGGGCGCGAGCCGGATCGACGCGCCGAGGACGGCGACCCCCCGATCGGCGACGACGACCGGGTTCAGCTCGAGGTCGGCGATCTCCGGGAGGTCGTCGGCGAGGCACGACACGCGGGCGATGACGTCGTGCAACGCGTCGACGTCGGCCTCCCGCGCGCCGCGGTGGCCGAACAGCTTCGGTGCGGCCTTGACGGAGCGGACGAGGTCGGCGACGTCGACCTCGGTCAGCGGCGGGATCCGGTGCGCGTAGTCGCCGAGGAGCGCCGTCGCGTCGCCGGCGAGCCCGAAGGACACGACCGGCCCGAACAGCGGGTCCTCGACCGACCGGACGACGGACGCGACGCCGGTCGGGGCCATCCGCTGGACGACGAGCTCGTCCGCGCCGAGCGGCCCGAGCGCCTCGCGCATCCGCCGCACGCACTCGGCGAGCTCGACGGCGTTGCCGATGTCGAGGCGGACCCCGCCGAGGTCGACCCGGTGACGCAGGTGCGGCGCCGTCGTCTTGACCGCTACCGGGAAGCCGATCGCCTCGGCCGCGGCGACGGCGTCCTGCGGGGTCACGACGGGGACCGACGGCCACACCGGGACGCCGTAGTGGCCGAGCAGCGTCGAGGTCTGGGCGGGCGTCAGCGCGCAGCCGTCGGGGTGCACCGCGAGGAGGTCCTCGACGAAGGCGCGGGCCGCGCCCGGGTCCCGCCCGGCCGGGTCGACCCGTGGCCCGGGGTCGCGACGACGCCACGCGCCGTAGCGCGCGGCGGCGGCGAGCGCCCGCACGGCCTCCTCCGGCGTCGGGTAGGTCGGGACGACGCGACCGGCGTCGAGCTGCTCGTGGACGCCGGACATCCCCAGGAAGCACGCGACGACGGGGATGCGGGCTCCCGCGGACGCCTCCGCGAGGGCACGCGCCACCTCGGCCGCGTGCGTCGCGACGGGAGGCATGAAGGCGGTGACGACCGCGTCGACGTCCTCGTCCGCGAAGGCCGCCTCGAGCGCGGTCCGGAACTCCTGCGCGCCCGCGAGCGTCGGCAATGCCACGGGCCCGTGGACGACGTCCAGACCGCGTGCGGTGCACGCGTCGGCCGCGAGCGCCGCGAGGGCGTCGCTGTTCGCGACGACGGCGACGCAGTCGCCCACCGGGAGCGGCTGGTGGATCACGAGCTGGGCGACGTCGAAGAGCTGGTGGACGTTCTCGACCCGGATGCACCCGCTCTGCCGCAGCAGGGCGTCGAAGGCCTCCCGCGGCGCCCTGCTCGGCCGGACCGCATGCCCGGGCGCGACGCCGAACCGGGACGTGCCCGACTTCACGACGATGACCGGCTTGGTCCGCGCGAGCCGGCGCGCGATCCGGGAGAACTTGCGCGGGTTGCCGATGCTCTCCAGGTAGAGGCCGACCGCGTCGGTACCGGCGTCCTCCTCCCAGTACTGCATGCAGTCGTTCCCGGACACGTCGGCCCGGTTGCCCGCCGAGACGAACGTCGACAGGCCCAGACCGCGGTGCTGGGCGACGTCGAGCACCGACACCGACATGGCGCCCGACTGGCTGAAGAGACCGAAGCGCCCCGGTCGCGGCAGCACCGACGCGAGCGAGACGTTGAGCCGGACGCCGGGGTCGGCGTTGATGACGCCCCAGGAGTTCGGCCCGACGACGCGCATCCCGTTGGCCCGGGCGAGCCGGACGAGCGTGCGCTGCCGCTCGAGCCCCTCCGGACCGGTCTCGGCGAACCCGCCGGAGAGGACCACGAGCCCGCGCACGCCGGCGTCCGCGCACTCCTGCACGACGTCGAGGACGGCGGCTCCCGGGACGGCGATGATCGCGAGGTCGACCGGCGGCGGCAGGTCCGCGACGCGGCGCGACGCGGGGACGCCGAGGACGGCGTCGGCCTCGGGGTGGACGACGTGCAGGGCGCCGGCGAAGTCGGCGGCGAGCATGTCGGCCAGGAGCGTGTGGCCGACGGTGCCGGGACGGCGGCTGGCCCCGACGAGGACGACCGAGCGCGGGTTGAGCAAGGCGCTCACCGACCGGGCCTCGGCGCGGTGCTCGCGCGACTCCATGACGGCGAGCGACCGGTCGGTGGGGTCGATGTCGAACGACAGGGAGATGACCCCGTCGTCGAACGCGTGCCGCATCTCGTAGCCGGCGTCCCGGAAGACGGCCATCATCTTGCGGTTCTGCGGCAGCACCTCTGCGACGAACCGGTGCACGCCGTTCTCGCGGGCGGCCGCGGCGAGGTGCTCCAGGAGCACCGAGCCGAGCCCGCGGCCGTGGTGCGCGTCGGAGATGTTGAACGCGACCTCGGCCTCGCGCGGCTCGATCCGGTCGTAGCGGCCCACGCCGATGATGTCGTCGCCGACGGTGCAGACGAAGGCGACCCGGTCGACATGGTCGACGGTGGTGAACCGGTGCAGGTCACGGTCGGACAGCCGCGGCATCGGGGCGAAGAACCGCAGGTAGACCGACTCCGGCGACTGCGCGAGGTGGAAGCGCTGGAGGGCGGCCGCGTCGTCGGGGCGGATCGGGCGCATGTGCGCCGTGCCGCCGTCGCGCAGGACGACGTCCGCCTCCCAGTGCGCCGGGTAGCCGGTCGACGAGACCTCGGCCGTCGTGCTCGCCGAGGCGGAGACCGAGCCCGTGCCCACGGCCCGAGACTACCGACCGTTCCTCCCTGGCCGCGCGCTCGAACCGGTGCAAGGGTGACAACTATGACCGAGACCCCGTCGGTGCCGGCAGGCGGCTCGGCCGCCGACGAGTTCCGCGCGGCACGCGACCTTCTCCTGGAGCTGCGCGCGGACCCTGCCGCAGCCGTCGCCCGGTTCCGCTGGCCGCGTCCGGAGCGGTTCAACTGGGCCCGCGACCATCTCGACCTGCTCGCCGCCGACCCGGCGACGGCCGACCGGACGGCGCTGCGGGTCGTCGAGGCCGACGGGAGCGAGGCGACGCTGACCTTCGCGCAGGTGCGGGAGCGTTCCGGCCGGGTCGCGGCGTGGCTCGCCGGACGTGGTGTCCGGCAGGGCGACCGCGTGCTCCTGATGCTCGCCAACCAGGTCGAGCTGTGGGAGGTCGTCGTCGCGTGCATCCGGCTCGGCGCCGTCGTCATCCCCGCGACGACGCTGCTCGCTGCCGCGGACCTGCGGGACCGGATCGCGCGCGGCGCCGTCCGGCACGTCGTGGCCCGCAGCGCGGACACCGCGAAGTTCGAGGCGCTGCTCGGCGACTGGACGCCGGTCGCCGTCGGCGAGCCGGTCGAGGGCTGGCTCGACTACGCCGAGGCAGGCGCCCTCGGGCCCGACGTGCCGGTCCCGCAGGCGGACACAGCGGCGTCGGACACGCTGCTGCTGTACTTCACGTCGGGGACGACGGCGACGCCGAAGCTCGTCGAGCACACGCACGTGTCCTACCCCATCGGCCACCTCGCGACGATGTTCTGGATCGGGCTCACCCCCGGTGACGTGCACCTGAACATCTCCTCGCCGGGCTGGGCGAAGCACGCGTGGAGCAACCTGTTCGCACCGTGGAACGCGGCCGCGACGGTGCTCGTCGTCAACCAGCCGCGGTTCCAGGCGGTGCCGCTGCTCGAGACGATGGCGCGCTGCGGGGTGACGACGTTCTGCGCGCCGCCGACGG
>DAIOGQ010000070.1:0-14982 GCA_036745175.1 Kineosporiaceae bacterium | reverse complement strand
AGCGTCGGATACGCGGGCTTCCGCCGGATCGTGACCGCCGGAGCGACGACGCCCGGCCGGATGACACTCCGGGGAACTCTTGTCGGGCCGTCCGATCCCTCGGTTAGGTTCCTGGGGTGCTCGGACACGCTTTCGGCCAGCGGTACGACAGCCCGGTACCGCTGAGCCTCTTCGTGCTCGGCGGAGCCTTCGTCGTGCTGCTGTCGTTCGCCCTCGTGTCCCGCCGCGACGCCGGCGTCGCGGCGGACCACGACGCGGACGTCGTCGTCCCGCCCCGCGCCGGCAGGGTCGCGACGGCCGGGTCCGTCGCCGTCCTCGGGCTCGGCGTGCTCGCCGGGTCCGCGGGGACGCAGGAGGTCTCCGAGAACATCCTCCCGGTGACGTTCTGGCTCGTGGTCTGGGTCGTCCTGCCGCTGGCCGTCGGGCTCCTCGGCGACTTCACCGGCCCGGTCAACCCGTTCGCGGCCATCGCCCGGGCGGCCGGCTCCCCCCGGGTGCGCCGGCTCGTCCTCGCCCGGGCCGAGCCGCTGCCGTGGCCGCCGCGGCTGGGCTGGTGGCTCGTGGCCGTCGTCTTCTTCCTCGTCGTCGTCGGCGAGCTCGTCGTCAACGCGACCGCGACCCTGCCCCGGGTCACCGCGGCGGGGCTGCTCGGCTACGCGGTCGTCTGCGCGGCCGGCGCGGTCGTCTTCGGCGCCGACGCCTGGAACAGCCGGGCGGAGATGTTCACCGTCGTCCTGGCGACGTGGGGCCGGCTCGGCTGGTGGCGGTTCCGGGCCCCCGGCCGGCGCGGGTTCGCCGGCGGGCTCGACGTGCCGTTCGAGGCCTCCGCGAGCCGGGTCGTCGGCGTCCTGCTGCTGCTCGTGTCGGTCTCGTTCGACGGGCTGCTCTCGACGCCTCAGTGGGGGACGTTCGCCGACGGGCTGCCGGACGGCGTGGCGCCGGGCGGCACCGGCTTCGGCGTCCTCGCGACGGCGACGTTCGCCGGGCTCACCCTCGCGACGATGCTCGTGTTCGGGGCCTTCGCCGTGGGTGCCGGACGCGCGGGCGGGCGCGCCGTCGGCGGGCTCACGGCGCTCACCGGGCTGCTCCCGTCGCTGCTGCCGATCGCCTACGGCTACCTGCTCGCGCACTACCTGCAGTACGTCGTCGTCAACGGCCAGCTGCTCCTGCCGCTGCTCGGCAACCCGGTGGGGTCGGCGGACTGGCCGCTCGCGCTGCCGTACCCGTTCAACGACGACTACGTGGTGACGACGAGCCTGCTGCCGACGTCCGTCGTCTGGTACGTGCAGATCGTCGTCATCGTCGCCGCCCACGTCGTCGCCGTCGTCCTCGCGCACCGCCACCTCGGCACGAGCGCGCCGACCCTCAGGCTGGCCCGCCGCTCGGAGTGGCCGTGGCTCCTCGCCATGGTCGGCTACACGATGCTCAGCCTCTGGCTGCTCGCGCAGCCGCTCGTCGAGGCCGACGACGGCAGGCACTCCGAGGCCCGCGCGCTCCGGCCGGTGGCCGGCTCCGGTGCAGCGGCCCCCGGTCCGCCGGCCTTCGGGTCTGCGGTGCCATGACGGTCGACGACCCGGGGACGGCGGCCGCCCGGATCGCGGCCGCCCGGGCCGCCGCCGCCGAGGCCACGGCGGCGCGCGGCACGCCGGGGGCCGCCGAGGGGCCGCCGACGACCCGGCTCTCGCTGCGGCCGGCGGCCGACGGTCCGCCGACGACCCGGCTCGTGCTGAGGACCGAGCGGGCCGAGGCTGCCGCCCGGCGGACGGCGCGGCGCGCCGCGGGACTGCGGACCGGCGCGCTCGTCGTCGGCCTCGGCGGTGCGCTCGCGGCCCGGCTCGCGGTCGCCGGCGACCAGGGGGTGCGCAGCGTCGGCGCCGGCGCGGTCTTCGCGGGCCTGCTCGTCGCGCTCGCGCTGCTCGCGGACTGGCGCGAGGCGCTCAGCCCTGGCCGCTGGCGCTGGCAGGTCGCCGTCGGGGTGCTCGGAACGCTCGTGCTGTGCGCCGTCCCGCTCGTCGTGCGCCTCGGCGGTGAGGGCGGCGCGCTGCCACTGAGCGCCTTCCCGCTGTGGGCCCTCGTCGTCACCGCCGTGTCGGTCGCCGAGGAGGTGCTGCTGCGCGGCGTCCTGTGGAACGCTGCCGTCACCTGGCGCGGCGAGTGGGTCGCGCTGGCGGTGACGACGGTCGCGTTCGGGCTGTTCCACGTGCCGCTCTACGGGTGGTCGGTGCTCGTGCTCGACCTCGCCGTCGGACTGCTGCTCGGAGGGTTGCGGATGCTCAGCAACGGGTGGGGCGCACCGGCGGTCGCCCACACCTTCGCCGACCTCGCCGGGTGGTGGCTGCGATGACCGACGGGACGGCGCCGGCGGTCCCGGGTCCGGCGCCGCGAGGCACGGCGCTCCGGCGGCCGGCGGCGACCCCGCGGCGGCGGGCGCTCCTCGTGCTGCTCCTGGCCCTGCTCGCGCTCGGGGCGACGGTGACGGTCCGACCGCCGGACGCGCCGCCGCTGTACGACGGGCTCGGCTTCCCCGACGAGCCGTACCGCTGGGTCTCACCACCGGCGGGCCAGACCCGGACACCGCAGCCGCCGACGCCGGCTTCGGCGACGATCGAGGTGTCGGGCGGCGTGAGCGGTCCGGCGCGGGCGTTCAGCGGCGAGCAGGGCCCCCAGGTCGCGTTCGCCGTCGCGGACGGCGCGTTCACGGCACCGGCGGGGACGACGGCGATCGAGATGACCGCGGTCCCCGAGGCGGTGCCGGCCGCCGCACCCGACGGTGGTGTCGTGGTGAGCAACCTGTACCGGCTGTCCGCGACGTCCGGCGGCACGCCCGTGCCGCTCGCCGCGAGGGCGACCGTCGTGGTCAACCTGCGTGCGGACCGCGCGACGACGCAGACCGTCGTCGTCTCCGCGTGGGACGGGACGACGTGGACGCAGGTCCCGACCCGCCAGGTCGGCACGGAGATCTACGCCGCGCAGGTGCCCACGCTCGACCCCGTCGCGGTCGTCCGGCTCGACCAGGGCGTCCGGGCGACGGTCGACGCGCCGCTGCCGTCGGCCGGTGCGAGCGCCGGCGCGGGCCCGGACGGCGGCACGGGCACCGGGTCGTCCGTCGGCGACGGCGGCATCGGCGGCGGCACGCTGCTGCTCACCGTCGGCGGCATCGTCGCCCTGCTCGCAGCGGCGCTCGTGGTGCTGCGGCGGCGGACCGGGGACGAGCCGGGCTGAGGGCCGGCCCCGTGCCGCTCGCGGCGGCCGGCTCACGCACCCGGGTCCGGGTGGCAGGCTGCCTCCATGGCTGAGCACGGGCTGCGCTGGGGAGTCCTCGGGACCGGTGGGATCGCGACCGCCTTCGCGACCGACCTGGCGAACCTGCCCTCGCACCGGGTCGTCGCCGTCGGGTCGCGGACGGCAGCCGGCGCGCAGGCGTTCGGTGACCGGTTCGACGTCCCGCACCGGCACGCGTCGCACGCCGCGCTCGTCGAGGACCCGGACGTCGACGCGGTCTACGTCGCGACCCCGCACCCGGCGCACGCCCAGGGCGCGCTCGCCGCGATCGCGGCCGGCAAGCACGTGCTCGTCGAGAAGGCGTTCACGATGGACGCCGGGCAGGCGCGGGCGATCGCGGACGCCGCGCGGTCGGCCGGGGTCGTCGCGCTCGAGGCGATGTGGACCCGGTTCCTGCCGCACACGCTGCGGATCCGCGAGCTGCTGGGCGAGGGCGCGGTCGGCGACGTCCGGACGGTGGTCGCCGACCACGGGCAGTGGTTCGCGAAGGACACGGCGCACCGGCTCTTCGACCCGGCGCTGGGCGGCGGTGCCCTCCTCGATCTCGGGATCTACCCGCTGTCGTGGGCGTCGATGGTGCTCGGGACCCCGTCCCGGGTCACCGCCGTGAGCGACCCCGCCTTCACGGGTGTCGACGCCCAGACCTCGGTGGTCCTGCAGTACCCGGGCGGGGCGCACGCCGTCCTCACCTCGACGCTCGAGTCGTTCACGCCGCGGCGGGCGTGGATCGCCGGTACCGAGGGCGTCATCGAGGTCGACCCGACCTTCTACGCCCTGACGTCGTTCATGCTGACCCGCCGCGACGGCCACGTCGAGCGGTTCGAGACCCCGGCGGACGTCGTCGCCGGCCGAGGCGGCGGCAAGGGGCTGCGCTTCGAGGCGGCCGAGCTCGCGCGGTGCGTGGCCGAGGGCCTGCCGGAGAGCCCGCACCTGCCCCTCGACGAGACGGTGGCGATCATGCAGACGATGGACGAGATCCGCCGCCAGATCGGGCTGGTGTACCCGGGCGAGGAGCCCGTCGACGGCGGCTCGCTGCTCGGGTAGGTCGCGGCGTTCGCCATGATCACCGACTGTCGGCCTCTCGGTGGGCACATGAGCGCTGGGCCACCGACGGACGGTGATCTTGACCTGGGAGCGCCGTCCGGCGCGTCAGCACTCGATGACGTTGACCGCGAGCCCGCCGCGGGCGGTCTCCTTGTACTTGATCTTCATGTCAGCACCCGTCTCCCGCATGGTCTTGATGACCTTGTCGAGCGACACGACGTGCGACCCGTCGCCGCGCACGGCCATCCGCGCCGCGTTGATCGCCTTGACCGCCGCGATGGCGTTGCGCTCGATGCAGGGGATCTGGACCAGCCCGCCGACCGGGTCGCACGTGAGCCCGAGGTTGTGCTCCATCCCGATCTCGGCGGCGTTCTCGACCTGCTCCGGGGAGCCGCCGAGCACCTCGGCGAGTCCGCCGGCCGCCATCGAGCAGGCCGAGCCGACCTCGCCCTGGCAGCCGACCTCCGCGCCGGAGATCGATGCGTTCTCCTTGTAGAGCACCCCGATCGCCCCGGCGGTGAGGAGGAACCGGACCACGCCGTCGTCGTCCGCGCCCGGCACGAACCGCGTGTAGTAGTGCAGGACCGCCGGGATGATCCCGGCCGCACCGTTCGTCGGGGCCGTGACGACCCGGCCGCCGGCGGCGTTCTCCTCGTTCACGGCGAGCGCGAAGAGGTTGACCCAGTCCATCGCGTGGAGCGGGTCCCGCTCGGGCGCGCGCCGCGGACCGGTCGGGCCGACGGGCGCCGCGCCGTCGCGGTCGGGCGACCGGCCGGACACCCGATCCGTGGCCCGTGCCGCCTCGTGGGCCGCGTGCGCGGCGTCGTGCGCGAGGTCGTCCGCCATGAGCTGGGCGTGCAGCTCGGCCGCCCGCCGGCGCACCTTGAGCCCGCCGGGCAGGACGCCCTCGGCGGCGCAGCCCCGCTCGACGCACTGCTGCATGACGTCCCAGAGGTGGAGCAGCCCGGACCGCACGTCGTCCGCGCCGCGCCACGCCTGCTCGTTGGCGAGCATGACGTCACTGATCCGCAGCCTGGTCCGGCGGGTCGTCGCGAGCAGCTGGTCGCCGGTCGTGAACGGGTGCGCCACGGGGGTCGGGTCGACGACGACCCGGTCGGCGCCGGTCGCGGACTCGTCGACGACGAAGCCGCCGCCCACCGAGTAGTACGTCGCGGCGTCGAGCTCGCGGCCGTCGGCGGCGTAGGCCGTGCACGTCATGCCGTTCGGGTGCGCGGGCAGGCTGCGTCGGCGGTGCAGGACGACGTCCTCGTCGGCGTCGAAGTCGATCTCGGGACCGCCGGGTCCGGCGCCGTCCGGGCCGTCCGAGCCGTCCGAGCGGTCCCCCGCCACCGACCTGCCGCCGAGCCGCAACCGCCCGGAGGCCCGGATCGCCGCGACGTGCGCGTCGGCCTCGAGGGGGTCGACGGTCTCCGGGTGGTAGCCGGCGAGCCCGAGGACGACGGCCTTCGGGCTGCCGTGCCCGTGCCCGGTCGCCCCGAGCGAGCCGAAGAGCTCGACCTTGACGCGCGCGACGTCGTCCGCGGCCCCGGACGCCGCGAGCCGTGCGACGAAGAGCGACGCCGCCCGCATCGGCCCGACCGTGTGCGAGCTCGACGGGCCGATACCGACGGAGAACAGGTCGAAGACAGACAGCGCCATGGTCCGCCCACGTTACGGGCCGGGTACCCGCCGGGCAACGCACCCCTGTCCCGCTGCGTGGAACTACGCCCTGGACCCGTCCTCTGGTGGCAAAAGGGCGCTTCGCGGGCCGTTGTAGCACCCCTTATCCACCAGAGGACGGCTCCGGGGGGCCCGGGCGCGGTGCTCCGGAGGCCCGGGCGCGGTCAGCGGCCGGCGCGGGTGCGGCGCCAGGCACGGCGGCGGGCGGCGACGACGTCGCGGATCGGCGGGACGACGATGCCCCGGCGGGCCATCCGGCGCCGGACGAGCACCCGGGTCCGCAGGATGCCGGCGAGGCCGAGCCCCCACAGCACGTACTGGACGAGCAGCGCCACCCGGAAGTCGTCGAGCCCGTAGGCCGACGCCCCGCCGGTCCGCAGGTCCAGGACCACCCCGACGAGCAGGATCGTCGTCAGCGACGCGACGAAGCCGCCGACGTTGACGATGCCCGTGGCGGTCCCGAGCCGGTTCGCGGGGTTGAACGTCCGGGCGAAGTCGAAGCCGATCATCGACGCCGGACCACCCGTGGCGAGCGCGACGACGAGGAGCGTGAGGAGCCAGACCGGCGCCCGCCCCGGCCAGGCCAGGACCGCTGTCCAGGCACCTGCGTTCACCGCGGTGACCGCGAGCACAAGCCACGACCGGCGCAGCGGGTGCCGTTGGACGAGCACCCCGACGACCGGGCCGGTCAGCATCCCGACGAGGACCATCGTCGTCAGCAGCCGGCCCGCGGCCGGCCGGCTCAGCCCCTCCCCCGAGACGAGGAACGGGTAGCCCCACATGAGCACGAAGGCGACGCCGGAGAACTGCGTCGTGAAGTGCGACCACAGCCCGAGCCGGGTGCCAGGGTGCCGCCACGCGACGCGCAGGTCGCGCCACACCCGGACGACGTCGACGGGCCGCCCGCTGGCCACGGGCACGCCCGGCTCGTCGTGGACGGCGACCGCGGCCGCGATCGCGACGACCACCCCGACGGCCGCCACGCCGACGAACGCCGTCGTCCAGCCGCGCGCGTCCAGGACCGCGACGAGCGGCACGGCGGAGAGGATCTGGCCGACCTGGCCGGTGAGCCCGGTGAGCTGGGTGAGCACCGGGACCCGGTTCGGCGGGAACCACGCGGCGACGAGCCGGAGGACGCTGATGAAGGTCGCCGCGTCCCCGGCGCCGACGAGCGCGCGCCCGACGTAGGCGACGCCGACGTCCGGCGCCAGGGCCAGCACCACCTGCCCGGTGGCCATAACGAGCGCACCGGTGACGATGAGCCGGCGCGGACCATAGCGGTCCAGGAGGACACCGACCGGCACCTGGAGGGCGGCGTACACGAGCAGCTGGAGGACCGTGAACCCGGCGAGCAGGCTCGCGGAGACCTCGAACCGCTGCGCGGCGTCCAGGCCGGCGACCCCGAACGAGGTCCGGTGCAGCACCGCGACGACGTAGGCGGCGATGCCGACGGCCCAGACGGACCAGGCCCGGCGGGAGGCTGTCATGACCTGTCCAGTGTCCCGCACGGGCCCGAGGGCCACAGGTCCGCGGACGCCGCCGGGTCAGCGGCCGGTGACCTCGGTGAGGTCGACGAGCGGCGGCGGCTCGAGGTCGCGTGCACCGAGGAGGAGCTGCTCGACGAGCCAGGTCTGCACCGCGGTCCACGCCGAGCCGAGTGTCGTCGTCCACTGCCCGTTGTAGCGCTCCCGGACCGCGCGGACGAGGGCGAAGCCGACCTGCGGGACGTCGACGAACGGCAGGCCCGCCTTCTTCAGGGACTGGCCGAGGATCCGCACCTGGCGGTCGGCGACCGCCGGGTCGGGCGCCTCGGCGAGTGCGTCGACGCAGCGCAGGACCGCCGTGACGAGCCGCTCCTCGCCGGCGGCGCGGCGTTCGAGGAGCGCGATCCGGGCGCCCGGCGCCAGCGAGATGAGGTTCGCCTCGAGCCGGTCGGCGAGCAGCTCGACGTCCCCGAGGTACCACCACGAGTCGCGCACCGCTGCGACGGTCCGGCGCATGGGCCGCCGGTGGGCGAGCGCGGCCGACTGCGGTTCGCTGCCCGCACGGTGCCGAGGGACGGCCACCGACACCGACACGTCCTCGTCGTGAGGAGGGCCGGAGGGCAGCCGGACGGACGGGATGGACAGGAAGGACTCGACGCCACGCACCCGCTGTTGTGTAGTCGACCACACACGGAGTGTCAAAGCGAAGAGTGACTGCTGACGACCCTCCTGATCGCCCCGAGCGGCGGGTCGTCCGCTGTTCCCGCAGGTCAGAGGCCCTCTCGGCGTGTCATCAGGCATTTACAAATTGATGTGTGCTACGTGGCACACGTGTCATCGTCCGGCGGCTCTGGTGGGGCGTCGACCCCCCGTGTCGACGTGGCGCTCAGTCAACTCCCGCGACGCCCCGACCGCGCGAACAGGGTCGCGGCGACAACGATCCCAGACGCCAGGCCGGCGGCGAGCAGGACGGTCGCGGAGGCGTCCGGACCTGAGGCCCGCCCGACGGCGATCCAGCCGAGCCCCCAGGCGAGCGCGCCGCCGTACCCGAACGAGCCCTGGCTCACCGACGCGACGTACGTGCCGGCGGCGGCCGCGACCGCGACGACGACGACGCCCCACGTCTGCGCGCCGAGCCCCCCCTCGGTGACCCCGGCATCCTTCAGGGCCGCCGCGACGTTCGCGATCGTCGCTGCGCTGACCCAGCCCGCGTAGAGCCCGAACGTGCCGTCGACCAGGACGCCCTCGACCCGGCCCGCGGGCCGGGAGGCGACGAGTCGTCCGAAGAGCACGACGAGGACGCCGAGCAGACCGACGATGACCACAGCGCTCCCGGCCACATAGCCGGCCTGGGCGACGAGGATCCAGACGGCGTTGAGCACCAGGCTCGCCGCGGCGAGCCACCCGGTGCGGCGCTGCCGCGGATCGGTCCGCTGTCCGGGCAGGGCCTGCCACACCGCGTACGCCACGAGCCCGAGGTACACCAGGGTCCAGATCGAGAACGCGGGCCCGTCCGGCGCGACGAGCGTGGCCTCGGCGGACAACGCCCCGCCGCCGGCCTCGGCGATCGGCGTCCCGCCGAAGGCGCCCGAGCCGATCGCGCTCCCGAGCACGGCGACGACCGCGGCCACCACGACGACGACCTGGCGGGCGAGGTCGCCCGGGCGGGCCCGGGCGGACGTGCCGCGGGCGTCGAGTGCCGTCGGTTCGCTCATCGACCCATCGTCAGCGTGCTGAGCGTCGCCCGCATCTCGTCGCGCCGCCGCCCGGCTCCCTGACGGACGCACGTCCGACTCCCCGGTGCGCCGGGCGTCAGGGCCGCCACCGGCTCACAGGTCGAGGCGGGCGACGGCGGGCTCGTGGAGGCTGCCGAGCCAGACCCGGCCGTCGTGCTCGCGGACGCCGGTCACCATGTGGAAACGGTCGCGGTGGACCGCCGCGTCGACGGCGAGGTCGTGGACCAGGCGGCCGGTGTCGTCGTAGGCCTGCACCCGGACGGTTCGTCTCGGCGCCGGCTGGAGGCGGTCGGGGATCCGCGTCACGCCGCGGCGTACCCACATCGGGCCGCGCTGGAGGCGCTCGACGACGGGGTCCCGCGGGCTCGCGATCGTCACCCAGACGAGGCCGTCGCTGCCGCGGGCGATGTTGTCGGGGTACCCCGGAAGGTCGGGTGACGAAGGGCTCCTGCTCACCGGCGCGGGGTCCGCCGAGCCGGTACCGCACGATGGCGCGGGCCGCGGTCTCGGCGACGGCGACGTACGACTCGTCCGCCGCGAGCGCGACGCCGTTCGCGAACGCGAGGCCGTCGACGAGGACGCCGACCTCGCCGTCCGGACGCACCCGCAGGAGCCGCCCGGTCCGCGTCACCTCCACCATCTCGGCCTTCCAGGCGTCGATCCCGTGAACGGTCGAGGAGTCCGACACGTACACCGTGCCGTCCGACGCGACGGCGGCGTTGTTGCAGAACTGCATGGGTCGTCCGTCGACCTCGGTGACGAGGACCTCGACGCCGCCGGTCCGCGGGTCGACGGCGAGCAGGCCGCGGCGGGCGTCGCAGACGAGGAGCCGCCGGTCGCCGAGCAGCTCGATCCCGAGAGGACGACCGCCGGTGTCGGCGACCCGCTCGACGCGGCGTCCGTCGTGGCTCAGCCGGTGGACGCCGCCGTCCGCGGTGCCGGTGAAGACACAGCCCTCGTCGGGCCCGTCGAGCGCGACGACGACGTCCTCCGCGCCCGGCGCGCGGACCCCGAACACCTCGAACGCCATGCCGCCATCCTGTCGGGCTGCCGAGGTGCCGGGAAGGCGCCGCACGAGCATCCCGAACGAGCGCACGTCCCGAACGCCCTCCTGGGCCGCCCGCCGCCGTGCCCACGGGGCGTCGGCGAAGCGGTCGGCCGTCAGGTCGCCATGTCGACGAAACGCGAGTAGTGACCCTGGAAAGCGACGGTGATCGTGTCGGTCGGGCCGTTGCGGTGCTTGGCGACGATGAAGTCCGCCTCACCCGCGCGCGGGGACTCCTTCTCGTACATGTCCTCGCGGTGGAGCAGGATCACCATGTCGGCGTCCTGCTCGATCGACCCGCTCTCGCGAAGGTCGGACATCTGCGGCTTCTTGTCGGTCCGCTGCTCGGGGCCACGGTTGAGCTGGCTCAGTGCGATGACGGGGACCTCGAGCTCCTTGGCGAGCAGCTTGAGCGCCCGGGAGAACTCCGCGACCTCCTGCTGGCGGCTCTCCACACGCTTGCCCGAGCTCATCAGCTGGAGGTAGTCGACGACGACGAGCTTGAGGTCGTGCCGCTGCTTGAGCCGGCGGGCCTTCGAGCGGATCTCCATGAGCGACAGGTTGGGGCTGTCGTCGATGTACAGCGGGGCCTCGCTCACCTCACCCATCGTGCGCGCCAGCCGGGTCCAGTCCTCCTCGCGCATCGTGCCCTTGCGCATGTGCTGCAACGGGATCCGCGCTTCCGCCGAGAGCAGCCGCATCGTGATCTCGTTCTTGCCCATCTCCAGGCTGAAGATCGCCGAGGTCATGCCGTGGTGGATCGAGGCGCTCCGGGCGATGTCCAGTCCAACGGTCGACTTGCCGACCGCGGGCCTGGCCGCGATGACGATCATCTGACCGGGGTGCAGGCCGTTCGTCAGCCGGTCGAGGTCGGCGAAGCCGGTCGGCACGCCCGTGAGGCCGTCGCCGCGATGGCTCGACGCCTCGATCTCGTCGATCGTGCCCTCGATGATCTCGCCGAGCGGCTGGTAGTCCTCGCTCTGCCGGCGCTCGGAGACGGCGTAGATCTCGGCCTGCGCGGAGTTGACGATCTCCTCCACGTCGCCGCCGTCGGCGGCGTAGCCGAGCTGGACGATCTTCGTGCCCGCCGCGACGAGGCGGCGCAGGACGGCACGCTCGTGGACGATCCGCGCGTAGTACCCGGCGTTCGCGGCCGTCGGCACCGACGAGATGAGGGTGTGGAGGTAGGCGTGCCCGCCGATCCGGCCGAGGTCGCCGCGCCGGGTCAGCTCACCGGCGACGGTGACGGCGTCGGCGGGCTCGCCGCGGGCGTAGAGGTCGGTGATCGAGTCGAAGACCGTCTCGTGGGCCGGCCGGTAGAAGTCCTGGGCCCGCAGGACCTCGACGACGTCGGCGATCGCGTCCTTCGAGAGCATCATCCCGCCGAGCACGCTCTGCTCTGCCGCGACGTCCTGCGGCGGGGTCCGCCCGTAGTCCTCCGACGGGGTGCTGCCCGGCACGTCCAGGTCTGCGAGAGACACCCCCACCCGTCCCTTCCGCCCGTCTCGGCTGCGGCACGGACTCCGCAGGCACTGCTCGCGCCGGTGCGCCGGCGCACGGCTAGATCTACCGGCCACCACCGACAGCCTTCGCCGGTGCCCTCCCGGACGCGACGGGTCGCCGGTCCGGCGGCCGTCTCCGACGAGCCGGTGCCGCGCACCGCCGAGCCGGGGCGCGCGCACCGCCGAGCCGCCCCTGCGACCGGGCCGGTGACGTCCGCCTCGGGCAACCTAGGGGCTCCGTGGACGGCTCCCAACCCATGTCGGAGCCGCCCTGTGGAGGACGCGCCTGACACCTGTGGACTGGCCGTGGACAACCCTGGGGCGTCGTCCACAGGGTGTGGACAACCCTGTTGAACGGTGCCGCCGACATCTCGGTCAACCAGCCCCTGACCTGCGAGGACGTCGTCCACCGGATGTGGACCCAAAGTCGTGGCCGTCTACTCCCCGGCCGTCGGCGTGTCGTACCGCCGGGCGTGTCGCCGGCGACCCCGTACCGTTCATCCGTTCACCTGAGCCTGCGTTCAGCCGAGCACTCGATCAGCCGAGCACTCGATCAGCCGAGCATCCGATCAGCTGAGCATCCGATCAGCTGAGCATCCGATCAGGGCAGGACGACGGGAGACGTGCGGATGGCGACCGACGGCGAGTCACGCCGGATCCTCGCGCTCGCCGTCCCCGCGTTCGGGGCGCTCGTCGCCGAGCCGCTGTTCCTGCTCGCCGACTCGGCGATCGTCGGCCGGCTCGGCACGACGCCGCTCGCCGGGCTGGGGATCGCGGGGGCGGTCCTGTCGACCGCCGTCAACGTCTTCATCTTCCTCGCGTTCGGGACGACGGCGTCCGTCGCGCGACGGCTCGGCGCCGGCGACCTGCGGGCCGCCCTCGCACAGGGCGTCGACGGGCTGTGGCTGGCCGCCGCCCTCGGGGTGGCGACCGCCGCGGCCGCGTGGCCCGCGGCACCGTGGCTCGTCGGGCTCTTCGGTGCCGGGGCGGACGTCGCGGAGCAGGCTGTCACCTACCTGCGGTGGTCGCTGCCCGGGCTGCCGGCGATGCTCGTCGTCCTCGCCGCCACCGGGGTGCTGCGCGGGCTGCTGGACACCCGGACGCCGCTGGTGGTGGCGGCGACCGGCGCCGTCGCCAACGCCGGGCTCAACGTGCTGCTCGTCCACGGCGTCGGGCTGGGCATCGCCGGCTCCGGCGCCGGGACCGCACTGGCCCAGATCGGGATGGCGGCCGCGGTCGGCACGGTCGTCGTCCGGGGGGCGCGCCGCCACGGGGCTCCGCTGCGGCCGGACCGGGCCGGGATCCTCGCCTCCGGGCGGACCGGGGTCCCGCTGCTCGTCCGCACGCTGGCCCTGCGGGCGGCGCTCCTCCTCACGACGTACGCAGCGACCGCGAAGGGCCCGACGGCGCTCGCCGCGCACCAGGTGGCGACGAACGTGTGGTTCCTCCTTGCGCTCGCGCTCGACGCGATCGCGATCGCGGCCCAGGCGCTCACCGGTGCGGCGCTCGGCGCTGGTGACGTCGCCCGGACCCGGGCGGCGACGGCGCGGATGGTCCGCTGGGGCCTCGGCGGCGGGGCCGTCCTCGGGGTGCTGCTGCTCGCGACCCACCGGGTGGTGCCCGCACTGTTCACGGCGGACCCCGAGGTCCGGACGGCGCTCGCCGCAGCCCTCGTCGTCGTCGCGGTGACCCAGCCGCTGTCGGGCTACGTGTTCGTCCTCGACGGCGTGCTCATCGGCGCCGGGGACGGCCGCTACCTCGCTCTCGCCGGGGTCGTCCAGGTGCTGCTCTACGCCCCGCTCGCCCTCCTCGTCGCCGCGAGGGTCCCCGACGGCACCCCGGGACTCGTCTGGCTCTGGGTGAGCTTCGCCGTGGGCTACATGCTCGCCCGCGCCGTCTTCCTCGGCCTGCGGACCCGCAGCGACGCCTGGCTCGTCACGGGCGCCACCCGCTGACCGGAAGCGGACATTTCGCCGCCGTCCTCTGGTGGCGAAGGGGCGCCTCGAGTGAGGGCGTAGGGCCCGTTAGGCACCAGAGGACGCATGCGAAATGTCGGGTTCCGCCGGGGAGGGTGCACGACGGCGGGTCCGCCAGGGCGTGCCGGGGCGACGGGCGACGGGCGAAGGGCCCAGCCCCCACAGGGACCGGACCCTTCGACAACCGCGAGCCAGGCTCGGACCGGTGGCCCGAGGCGTCAGCCGGCCACCACCTGGAGCGCGACCTTGGCCTGTACGTCGGGGTGCAGGCGCACGAGCACGGTGTAGTCGCCCGTGGTCTTGATCGGCCGGCCGACCTCGACCTTGCGCTTGTCGACCTGGGGGCCGCCGAGCGCGGCGACCGCCTCGGCGACGTCGGCGGGCGTCACGGCGCCGAAGAGGCGACCGCTCGTGCCGGCGCGGGCGGTGAGCCTGACCGGACGACCCTCGAGCTGGGCGCGGACCTGCTGCGCCTCCTCGAGGGTCTTGATCTCGCGCGAGGAGCGGGCCTTGCGGATGACCGCGACCTGCTTCTCGCCGCCCTTGGTCCACGCGACCGCGAGGCCGCGCGGCACGAGGAAGTTCCGGCCGTAGCCGTCCTTGACCTCGACCACGTCGCCCGGCGTACCGAGCCCGGTGACCTCCTGGGTGAGGATGAGCTTCATCTCGTCGTCCCCCTGCCTCAGCGAGCCGAGCTCGAGTACGGGAGCAACGCCATCTCGCGGGCGTTCTTCACGGCCTTGGCGATCTCACGCTGCTGCTGCACCGTGACGCCCGTGACCCGACGCGCACGGATCTTGCCGCGGTCGGAGATGAACTTGCGCAGGAGGTTGGTGTCCTTGTAGTCCACCTTGTCCACACCCGCGGTCTTGAGCGGGTTCTGCTTCTTCTTGGGCTTGCGAATGGGTGGCTTCGCCATCGTGGTGCTCCTCCTCGGGAGCCCGGGCGGGGCCCGGGATGGTCGGTGACCAGGGACTCACACCCACTGGTCGGGGTCTGCTGGTGCTGGAAGGGATCAGGAGATGCCCGGTGCTGCTGTCGTCGTCGGCACGCCGTTTGCGGCCGGCAGCCGGTCAGAACGGGGGCTCCTCCTGGGAACCGCCGTAGCCACCCGACGGGCCGGTCGCCCACGGGTCGTCGGCGGGGGCCTGCGAACCGCCCGTGCCGCCACCGCCAGTGCCGCCACCGCCCGTGCCGCCACCGCCCGTGCCGTCACTGACCGGGCGGCCACCG
>DAIOGQ010000069.1:0-15039 GCA_036745175.1 Kineosporiaceae bacterium | reverse complement strand
CCATGGTCGGGTGACCGGTCACGACGAGCCTGCGCCGCCTCTGACGTCTCCGCCCCCGTCCCCGCCCTCGGAGACGTCCTCGGCGATGTTCTCGGAGACGTCCCTGTCGACGCCTTCTTCGGTACCGACGACGGACGAGGCGGCCCACGCGGCGATGCACGAACGGATGCACGCGCGCGCCGGCCAGCACGCCGTCCCCGCGTGGCTGCGGCAGACCGCCGGAGAGCCACGCTGGCAGGCGCTGCTCGCGGTCGCCGCCTTGGTGGCCCTGCAGCTGAGGTTGCCGGCGGAGCTGTCCGCCCAGATGGCGATGCCCGGCGGCCTCGACGACTACGGGCGCTGGGTGCTTCCCGGGGTCCAGGTGCTCCTGGGGCTGGTCCTCGCCGTCGCGAACCCGCGACGGATCGACCACGGCTCCGCCAGGCTGCGCAGCGTCAGCCTTGTGCTGCTCGCGGTCGCGAGCGTCGCGAACGCCGTCTCGGCGGCGATGCTTGTCGCCACGATCGTCACCGGCTCCCCGGCCCTCGGCGCGCAGGACGTGCTGCTCGACGGCGGGACGATCTGGCTGACGAACATCCTCGTCTTCGGCCTCTGGTACTGGGAGCTCGACCGCGGCGGTCCGGCCGCCCGAGCCCGGGCCGAGCGCAGGCACCCGGACTTCCTCTTCCCCGAGATGACGAACCCGCAGATCGCCGATCCCGACTGGGCGCCCTACGTCGTGGACTACCTGTACGTCGCCTTCACGAACGCCACGGCGTTCAGCCCGACCGACACGGTTCCGTTCTCCCGCTGGTCGAAGCTCATGATGACGCTGCAGTCGCTCGTCTCGCTCGCGGTCGGTGCCCTCGTCGTCGCCCGCGCCATCAACACCCTCGGCTGACCGTGAGCCGGCGGCGCCCGGACGAGAACGTCCCTGGCAGGCATCTCGCCGACCCCCACCTGCTCGGCACCGTCGACGTGGACGTCCTCGGCTGACCACGATGGGACACACCCGCCGCATCCCGAGCCCGAGGAGCCGACATGGCCCTGTCCGACCACGCCCGCACGCCGCTGCTCTTCGGGCCGTCGCCCGTGCACCCGCTCGAGCGGCTGACGGCGCACCTCGGCGGCGCGCAGGTCTGGGCGAAACGGGAGGACTGCAACTCACCGCTCGCCTTCGGCGGCAACAAGGTCCGCAAGCTCGAGTACCTCGCGGCCGACGCGCTGGCGACCGGCTGCGACACGCTCGTGTCGATCGGCGGCGTCCAGTCCAACCACACCCGGGCCGTCGCCGCGGTCGCGGCCCGGCTCGGGCTCAGATGCGTGCTCGTCCAGGAGTCCTGGGTCGACTGGCCGGACGCCGTCTACGACCGGGTCGGCAACATCCTGCTGTCCCGCCTCATGGGTGCCGACGTGCGCCTGGTTCGGGCCGAGTTCGGGATCGGCTTCAAGCAGAGCTGGGAGAACGCGCTGGCCGACATCGCCGCCGCGGGCGGCACGCCGTACGCGATCCCCGCGGGAGCGTCGGACCACCCGCTCGGCGGCCTCGGCTTCGCCGGCTGGGCCGCCGAGGTCGCTGAGCAGGAACAGGACCTCGGTGTCTTCTTCGACACCGTCGTCGTCTGCTCGGTGACCGGCAGCACCCAGGCCGGCATGGTCGCCGGCTTCGCGGCCCTCGAGCAGGCCGGCGGTCGCCCGCGCCGGGTGCTCGGCATCGACGGCTCGGCGAAACCGGCCCAGACCCGCGAGCAGGCGCTCCGGATCGCCCGCGCGACGGCGAAGCTCCTCGACGTCGCGCGCGAGCTGACGCCCGACGACGTCGAGCTTGACGAGCGGTACCACGCGGGCGTCTACGGCATCCCCGACGAGGCCACCCTCGACGCGATGCGGCTCGCCGCGCGGACCGAAGGGCTGATCACCGATCCGGTGTACGAGGGCAAGAGCATGGCCGGCCTCGTGGACCTCGTGTCCCGCAGGGAGATCGGACCCGACGCGACCGTCCTGTTCGCCCACCTCGGCGGCCAGCCGGCGCTCAACGGGTACAGCGCGCTCTTCCGCTGAGTGCCAGCCGTGCGTGCTCCGGCGCGCGCCGGCGCACGGCGTCCGGTTGACTGGACGCCGTGGCGGCGGTCCGGTGGCTCTTCGGCGACCAGCTCGGGCCGCACTTCACCGACGACCTCGCGCTCGGCCCCGGTCGCAGCACGGCCGGCGGTACGGACGGCAGCAGGGACCTCGACCGGGTCCTGCTCGTGGAGTCCCGCCAGGTGTTCGCCCGTCGCCGGTTCCACCGGGCCAAGGCGCACCTCGTGCTCTCGGCGATGCGGCACCGCGCGGCCGAGCTCGGCGACTCCTGCATGTACGCACGGGTCGGCACGTACACGGAGGCACTCGACGCCGTCGCAGGCACCAAGACCGTGCGGCACCCGACGTCGCACGCGGCGCTGCGGTTCGTCCGGGGCCGCTCCGACGTCTCGGTGCTGCCGCCGCGCGGGTTCGCGACGTCTCAGGCGGACTTCGCGGCCTGGGCGGACGGCCGCGGGACGCGACGCCTGCTGCTGGAGGACTTCTACCGCGACGCCCGGCGCCGGCACGGCGTCCTCATGGACGGCGACGAGCCCGTCGGCGGCCGGTGGAACTTCGACGCCGACAACCGGGAACCGCCGCGGCGGGCCGGGGGGCTCGACGTCCGCGGCCCGTGGTGGCCGACCGAGGACGGCGTCGACGCCGGCGTCCGCGAGGACCTCGACCGGTGGGTGCGCGACGGTGACGTGGCATTCGTCGGTCACGACGGCCCGCGCCGCTTCGCCGCGACCCGGGGCGAGGCGCTCACGGCGCTCGAGCACTTCGTCGCCCACCGGCTCGCCGGCTTCGGCCCGCACGAGGACGCGATGCTCGCCGGCGAACCGTGGATGGCGCACTCCCTGCTGTCGGCACCGATGAACCTCGGCCTGCTCGACCCGCTCGAGGTGGTCGCCCGGGCCGAGCGCGCGTACCGCGAGGGAGCCGCCCCGCTGGCGTCCGTCGAGGGGTTCGTCCGTCAGGTGCTCGGCTGGCGCGACTACGTGTGGCACCTCTACTGGCACCAGCCGCCGGACTACCGGCGGCGCAACGCGTTGCAGGCGGGAACGCCGCTGCCGGACTGGTTCGCCGACCTGGACGCGGACGCCGTGCAGGCCCGCTGCCTGTCGAGCGTGCTCGCGGCGGTCCGCGACCACGGCTGGGTCCATCACATCCCGCGGCTCATGGTGCTCGGCAACTGGGCGCTCCAGCGCGGGATCGACCCCGGAGCGCTCACCGACTGGTTCCATCGGTCCTTCGTCGACGGCTACGACTGGGTCATGGTCCCGAACGTCGTCGGGATGTCGCAGTACGCGGACGGCGGCGTCATGGCGACCAAGCCCTACGCATCAGGCGGGTCGTACATCGACCGGATGAGCGACTACTGCGGCGGCTGCCGCTTCAGCCCGAGGAGACGGGTCGGGCCGGACGCCTGCCCGTACACCGCGGGCTACTGGGCCTTCCTCGCCCGCAACCGTCCCCGGCTCACGGCGAACCACCGGATGGCTCAGCCACTGAGCGGCCTCGACCGGCTCCGGGACCTCGACGCCCTCGTCGACCAGGAGACCCGGCGCGGTACCGAGGCGCCCTGACGGTCCCTCGTGGCCGTCCGACGACGTCCGGTCGCGGGCCCTGCCATGGCGGCGGTCAGCGCCCGAGCAGGTAGTCCAGGACGTCGGCGGCCGAGTAGCCGCCGTCGGCGTGCGCGGTCCGGGCGAGGACCGCGGCGACACCACCGAAGTCGCTGCCGGACGTGACGATCGGCGGCTCGACGTACCCGGTCGCGCGATGCTGCGGGAAGCCCGCGGTGGCGAAGAGCGCGTTGCACAGGCAGCGACGGCCCTGACGGTTGGCCTCCCGGCCCCCTTTGCGCCCGACGTAGACGTCGGCCGGCTCGCTCGGGCACCGGTAGCCCACCGTGCCGTCGGGACGGCGGTACGCGGCACGCAGCGCGGCGAGGTCGCACAGCGCCGGGCGGGCGGCGGCGACGTCCGGGTCCGACAGCGTGCCCTCGACGTCCACGACCTTGAACGGGAAGCCGGTCGGGGACACCCGTGGGTCGGTGCGCACGTGGACGTCACCGGCGCGGACCTGGTCCAGGACGGTCGCCCGCAACGAGGCCTCCATGCCGGACTCCCTGCAGTAGGCGAACACCGTGCCCACCTGGACGCCGGCGGCACCGGCCTCGACCGCGGCGCGCAGCGCCTCGGGCGAGCCGTAGGAGCCGGCCATCCAGAACGGGACGCCGAACAGCGCCATCGCGGCGGGGTCGACGACGTCGCGCTCGGTGAAGACCGGCTGCCCGTCGGCGTCCAGGCGCAGGGGCCCGCGCGGCGGGGCGTTGTGGCCGCCCGCGAGCGGCCCCTCGACGACGAAGGCGTCGGGCCGGGTGAGCGGGTCGGCGAACAGCCCCTCGGCGAGGTCGAGCGAGGCGACGATCGCCGCGAAGACCGGACGGCGCAGCGGCGCCGACGCGTCCGGGAACACCCGCCGCGGGTCGAAGCGCACGACGTAGTCGCCGTCCGCGGACGTCGCACCCTGGACCCGGACCGGCAACGCCGTCGGCTCGTGCACCGACAACCGGTTCAGCAGCTCGGGCAGGTCCGCGGGATTGCCCGCCCCGACGAGCACGTAGTCGACACCGGCGAGCATGGCGCCGTAGGCGGTCGCCGGGATCGGGAAGTCGATCTTGCGCAGGATGTTGATCCCGACGAGCCCGTCGTGACCCTCCTTGGCGAGCCACACCTCGACGAAGGCGCCTGCCACCGCGAGCTCCTCGGCGGCCTTCGACGGCTCGAGGGAGAAACGGAGCACGGGGCGGTACGGCGCGTCCGGCGGCTTGCCGCCGTCGACGAAGTAGGTCCGGAGCAGCCGCGCCGCGACACCCGGCAGGGGCAGCCGGGCGAGCGCTCGTCGTGCGTCGCCGTCCGGGTCGCCGTCCTGCAGCCGCCGCGCCAGCAGGACGTCGACGGCCGTCCCCGACACGACGCCGAGCTGCCCGACGGACGACACGGCACGGGCGAGCCGCCAGTCGGAGATGGCGACACCCATGCCGCCCTGGATCACCTGAGGGAGCATGTGGACCTCCACCTCTACCTACGTCAGCGTAACTTACGCAAGCGTAGGTTATGGTCGCGGCGAACGCCGGTGACCGAGGTCCCGGGACCTCAGTCGTGGACGGTCTCGGTCCGGGACCGGTAGACGAGGTCGGCGTACTCGTCGCTGTGCCGGCCGATGAACGCCGAGACGAACGGACACACCGGAAGCACCGCGTACCCCCGGGCCCGGGCGTCGTCGAGCGCCCAGCGGACCAGCACCGACGCGACCCCCTGCCCCTCGAAGGACGGATCGGTCTCGGTGTGGGTGAACACGACGAGGTCGGGGGTCTGCATGTACTCCGCCAGCGCGGCCACCCTGCCGTCGACGACCGCGATGAGCTCGCGCCGCTCCTCGTTGCGCCGGAGCTCGACCTCGCGGCCGTCACGCGTCGTCCCCATGGTCTCGATTGTGCGCCCGGACGCACCGGCCGGCCACCCGCGCGGCCACCCGCGGCGACCGCCCCCGCACGGCCCGCCGCGCGAGCATGCCACGATCGCTGCCATGAGCGACCAGACGCACCGGTGGGTCACCCTTCGCCGTCTCGACGAGGGGGTCTACCTCGCGCGGAACCCGCGGGGAGCCGAGCTGAGGTTCGGCAGCAAGGCCGGGGACGCCTTCTCGCCGGTCGAGCTGCTCCTCGCGGCGGTGGCCGGCTGCTCCGCGGTCGACGTGGACGTCGTCACGGGGCGTCGCAGCCAGGCCGAGACGTTCGGTGCACGGGTCGACGCCCGCGTCGAGCGGGACGACGACGGCAACCGGCTGCGGGACGTGACCCTGACCTTCTCGGTGACGTTCCCAGAGGGCCCCGACGGCGACGCCGCCCGCGAGATCCTGCCGCGCGCCGTCCGGACGGCGCACGAGCGCACCTGCACGGTGTCGCGCTCGCTCGAGGCCGGCACGCCGGTCACGGTCCGGATCGAGCCCGACCCGGCGGCCGGCTGACCGTCCGCGACCGGGCAGTGCCCGCGGCCCGCAGGCATACGCTCGTCGCGGCGCCCGCCGACGGCGGCCACCGCTTCGACATCCGGCTCCAGGGGGCGGACGAGACTGTCTTCTTCGACATCTGACCTGTTCCGGACGGCCGCCACGACGCCGGCCGCCGACGCGGCGACGGACGACGTCGCGTGGGTCCGGGCCATGCTGCGCTTCGAGGCTGCACTGGCCCGGGCGGCCGGGGACGTCGGGCTCGTGGACGCCGCGTCCGCCCGGGTCGTCGCCGACGCCTGCATCTCGGCACAGGTCGACGTCCGCGGTTCGGTCGACCTCACCGGGCTCGCCGCCTCGGTGGCCACCGAGGCGACCCCGGTCGTCGCGCTCGTCGGACGGATCCGCGCGCTCGTACCGGAGCACGCCAGGCAGGCCGTCCACGTGGCCGCAACGAGCCAGGACGTCGTCGACACCGCCACCATGCTCGTCGCCCGGGACGCGACCGGCGTCGTCCTGACGACGGGACGGGCGGTGACCGACCTGCTCGCCGCGCTGGCCGCCGAGCACCGGGACACCCCGATGGTCGGGCGCACGCTCCTGCAGCACGGCGAGCCGACGACGTTCGGCGCGCTCGCCGCCGTCCGGCTGCTCGGGGTCGGGGAGGCGCTGCGCCGGCTCGAGGAGGTGCGCGCGACCCGGCTCGCCGTCCAGCTCGCCGGGGCCGTCGGGACGCCCGCCGCGGCCGGGCCGCACGCCGTGGCCCTGGGCGCCGCCGTTGCCGCGTACCTCGAACTCGGCCCGCCCGTCGTGCCGTGGCACCCGACCCGCGGTCGTGTCGTCGAGCTCGCCGCGGCGCTCGGCGGCTGGCAGGCGGAGTCCGCCACCCTCGTCGACCTGCTGCGGCTCTCGGCCGCCACCGCCGAGCACACCAGGGCGAGCCTCGACGGGCTCGTCGTCCATCCCGAGCGGATGCGGGCCGCGGTCGACACGCTGCTGGCCAGGACCGGGCGCACGCTCGACGTCACGGCGGCCGCGGCCCTCGTCGACCGAGCGATCGCGGACGGGGCCTGAGGGCAGAACAGACGAGACCGCGCGCCTCGGGGACGTCGTCCACGGGCCGCAGGGAGCGCAGGGTGCGGACCGGGACGCCGACGACCGAGGGGCGCCGCCTAGGCGGCGTCCTCGTCGGTCGAGTCGACGGAGCTGGCGAACGCCCAGGGGGGTTCGGCGGCGACGAGACGCGGGCGCTCGCCGCACCCGCCGCAGCGGCCGATCCGGGTGTAGAGGAGGACGGCCCAGAGCCGGCAGCACTTGGCGGTGCCGGTCACGGAGTCCATCTGCGCGGGAACCTCATCGGTCCGCGGTCACCTCACCCTCCCAATGACCCCATTTCTGAGCACAGGCTGGCACGAAGCGGCGTTGCGGGGTGGCGAAAGCCGGAAACTCCCACGTCACACCAGCAACTCGACGCCGGCCGACCGGGCGTACGCCCACCCCGCCGGAACGGCCGGACCAGTCGACGCCTTCTGCGCCGTTCCGGGAGCACGGCCGGTCAGGGCCACAGCGGTCGGACGATCGTGACGGCGCCGACACCGACGCTGGCCAGGACGAAGAGCAGGACGACAACCCCGAGCCCGACGAGCAGCACGTCGAGGACGCGCTCGAACTGGCCAGGGCAGTGACCGCCACAGCTCGTCCGGGGCGTCCCCGTGGCGCTCCCGCCACGCCGCCAGGGCCGCGTCGACGTCGTCCCCGCCGCGCGCCGTCCCGAACCACGCCGCCCCGGCCGCCGGCTGGTCCTGCATCGCGAAGCAGACCTCGCCGAGCAGCCCGAGCACCGCGTCGTCCGCCCGATGCACCAGCGCCCCGTTCAGCCGGTCGCGGGCCTTCCATGCGCGCCCCGCGGCGAGGTCCGCCCGGGCGCGCTCGACGACGTCCATCCCTGCGAGCCTAGGCGGCCGTGCCAAGCTGCCGGCGTGACGGAGCTGGCGCCAGGGGTCTACGAGAGCGTCCGGACCCGGCGGCTGCTCGAGCAGCTCGCCGCGCTCAGCGACGTCGAGCCCCGGTTCGAGGCCGTCGGGGAGCAGGAGGCACCGGGGGTCCTCGCCCGACACGTCGCCCAGGCCGTCGAGGACGTGCTCACCCACCGCAAGGACGCCAGCGAGCGGCTCCGGGTGGTCAACCAGCTGCTGCTGACGCTGGAGTCGGAACAGGAGTCCGTCGACGACGGGCTGCAGCAGCTCGTGACGCTCACCCGTCGGGTCGCCCCGGGCGTCTTCGCCCTGACCAGGCCGCTGACGCCGCTGGGCACGTCGGCCCTGCTCACGAACGCGGCGGGCGAGCCGTCCCTGCAGTCGGAGCTCGCCGCCGAGCTGGCGAGCGCGGACGAGGTCAGCCTGCTCTGCGCGTTCATCCGCTGGCACGGCCTGCGGGTGCTCAAGGAGCCGCTGACGGTGCTCCGCGACCGCGGCGTGCCGCTGCGCGTCATCACGACGACGTACCTCGGTGGCACGGAGCAGCGGGCGGTCGACGAGCTCGCCCGTCGGTTCGGCGCCGAGGTGAAGGTCCACTACGAGACCGCGTCGACCCGGCTGCACGCCAAGGCGTGGCTCTTCCGCCGGAACTCGGGCTTCGACACGGCGTTCGTCGGCAGCTCGAACCTGTCCCGGTCGGCGCTCGTCGACGGCCTGGAGTGGAACGTCCGGCTCTCGGGCACCCAGACCCCGGAGCTCGTCCGCAAGTTCGCCGCGACCTTCGACACGCACTGGGCCGACCCCGCGTTCGTCGGGTACGACCCCGACCGGGACGGCGAGCGGCTCGCCGCGGCCCTGGCGGCGGGTGGCCGAGGCGTCGCACGTCGGGACCAGATCACGCTCTCGGGTCTGCAGCTCGACGCGAGGCCGCACCAGCGGCTCATCCTGGAGGCGCTGGACTCCGAGCGCCTGGTCCACGACCGTCACCGCAACCTCGTGGTCGCCGCCACCGGGACCGGCAAGACCGTCGTCGCCGCTCTGGACTACCGCGCGCTGCGCGAGAGGGCGGGACGGGACCTGTCCCTGCTGTTCGTCGCGCACCGCCAGGAGATCCTCGACCAGGCCCGGCGCACCTACCAGGAGGCGCTCAGCGACGCCTCCTTCGGCGAGCGCCTCGTCGGCGGGGACGTCCCTCGCACCTGGCGGCACGTCTTCGCGAGCGTCCAGTCCCTTGCGGGTCGCGGCGTCGGAACCATCGACCCGGGTCAGTTCGACGTGATCGTCATCGACGAGTTCCATCACGCCGAGGCCGCGACCTACCGGCGGGTGCTCGACCACTTCCGCCCGCAGGAGCTGCTCGGCCTGACCGCGACACCGGAACGCTCGGACGGCGTGGACGTCCGGTCGTTCTTCGACGGGCGGACGGCGTACGAGATGCGGATCTGGGACGCGCTCGCCGACGACCTCCTCGTCCCCTTCCACTACTTCGGCGTCGCGGACGACGTCGACCTGACGACCGTGACCTGGAAGCGCGGCACCGGCTACGACGTCGGTGAGCTGACCCGCGTCTACACAGGCAACGACGCCCGGACCGCCAAGGTGCTCGCCGCGCTGCGGGACATCGTCACCGACGTCGGCCGGATGCGCGCGATCGGGTTCTGCGTCTCGGTCGAGCACGCCCGCTACATGGCCGAGAGGTTCACCGCCGCCGGGGTCCCCTCGGTCGCCGTGTCCGCCCGCACGTCCGACGCCGAGCGCGCGGACGCCCTGCGGCGGCTGCGGGACCGGACGGTGAGCTGCCTCTTCGCGGTCGACCTCTTCAACGAAGGAGTCGACGTCCCCGAGGTCGACACCCTGCTCATGCTGCGGCCGACCGAGAGCGCGACGCTCTTCCTCCAGCAGCTGGGCCGGGGGCTGCGGCGTGCACCGGACAAGGCGGTGCTGACCGTGCTGGACCTCATCGGGCAGCACCGGCGCGAGTTCCGGTTCGACGCCCGCTACCGGGGTCTGACAGGTGCGACCCGGCGCGGACTGCAGCACCAGGTGGAGCACGGCTTCCCCTTCCTGCCGTCGGGGAGCCAGATCATCCTCGACCGGGTCTCCCGCACCATCGTGCTGGAGAACCTCAGGCAGCAGGTGACGCTGTCGCGGCGCCGGCTCGTCGACGACGTCAGGTCGCACGGCGACCTCGACCTCGCCGGCTACCTGCACGAGAGCGGGACCGAGCTGGCCGACGTCTACCGGTCCGGCGGCTCGTGGACCGCCCTGCGTCGCGAGGCCGGGCTCCCGACGCTGCCGGCCGGACCGGCAGAGGCCGACCTGCTGCGCCGGATGGCTGCCTTCGCGCACGTCGACGATCCCGAGCGGGCGCGGACGTACGCACGCCTGGCGGGTGCGGGACCGGACGGCGCACCCACGACGGCGTACGACGAGCTGTCCGACCGCGAGCAGCAGCTGGCGCTCATGCTCTTCTTCACGATGTGGCCGGACGGTGGTGGCTTGGACAGCTACGACCAGGGCCTGCGGCAGCTGCGCGAGCACCCCGCCGTCGGCGACGAGCTGAGCCGGCTGACCGCCCTCTCGGTGGACCGGGCACGGGCGCTGCCTGTTCCGCTCGGCCCGGCGCTCGAGGACGTGCCGCTCTTCAGCCATGCCCGCTACCGGCGCGACGAGATCCTCGCCGCGATCGGATGGGCGTCCCTCGAGCGCAAGACCCGGGGACACGTCAAGGGCGTGGAGTGGTCGCCCGCGCGACAGGTCGACGTGCTGCTCGTCAACCTGCACAAGTCCGAGAAGGACTTCTCACCGACGACCATGTACCGCGACTACGCCATCAGCCCCGACCTCTTCCACTGGGAGTCGCAGAACATGACCACGGTCGGGTCGAGCACCGGGCGCCGCTACCTGCAGCACCACGAGACCGGCTCGCACGTCATCCTCTTCACCAGGGACCGTCAGAAGGACGAGGTCGGGTCGGCCCCGTTCGTCTGCCTGGGCGACGTCGACTACGTGAGCCACCGCGGCGAACGGCCGATCGCCATCACGTGGCAGCTGCGGCGTCCCATGCCTGCCACCGTGTACCGCAGCGCCTGCGTCGCGGCCGGCTGAGACGCCCGTTCACCCCCGGCCCGCCCGGCGGGCGCGGAAGGCGGCGACGTTCGTACGGTTCGCGCACGTGGTGCCGCAGAACCGGCGCGAGCGGTTCTTCGACAGGTCGACCATGACGTCCCGGCAGTCGTCGGCGGCGCACACCCGCAGGCGGTCGAGCTCGCCGCTGCGGATCACGTCGACCACGGCCATCGCGGCCTCGACGGCCATCCGGTCGGCGAGGGGCGCCTGCGGGGACGTCGCGTGCAGGTGGTAGTCCCAGCCGTCGTGCCGCACGAGCTGCGGCATGGCGGCGCCCTCGCGCAGGAGCGCGTTGACGAGCACGGCCGCGCCGTCCTCGTCGGCGTCCCACAGGCCCCGCAGCCGGGTCCGCAGAGCACGGACGGCGTCCAGCTCGGCCGCGTCGTGCGTGCGGCTGCCGGTCCACCGCCGCTCCTCGACGAACGCGTCGAGGTCGGCGAGGTCCGCGAGCCCGTCGACCTCGCCGCAGGCGGTGTTCACGAGGGCCGCGAGCGACGACAGAGCCACCTCGGTGTCATGGGCAAATGGCAACTTGACCCCTTTCAGAAACCATCCTAGGCTGGTGCTGTCACAGTCATTCTACGCTTTGACACTTACATCACGTGTCGCATCCCGGTGCGCCGCCGAACGACCTGGAGGCCCCAATGGCGCCGAGCCCGACCAGCGCCCCCGCAGGCGTCTCGACCGCCGCGGCGCCCGCCGCACCGGCCGACGCCGGACGCCGGGCGCCGTCGGTCGGGACCGGCCTGGCGCTCACGCTCCTGTCGACGGCGACCTTCGGCACGTCCGGCGCCTTCGCGGCGTCCCTGCTCGAGGCCGGCTGGTCGTCGGCCGCCGCGGTGACCGCCCGGGTCGCCCTGGCGGCGGCCGTCCTGACCGTGCCCACGCTGCTCACGCTGCGCGGCCGCTGGCACCTGCTCGTGCGCAACTGGCGCCCCGTCGTCACCTACGGCGTCGTCGCGGTCGCGGCCTGCCAGCTCTTCTACTTCAACGCCGTCGAGCGCCTCGACGTCGCGGTCGCGCTCCTGCTCGAGTACCTCGGGACCGTGCTCGTGGTCGGCTGGATGTGGGCCCGGCACGGCCAGCGGCCGCGACCGCTCACCGTCGCCGGCGGGGCGACGGCGGTCGCGGGGCTCACGCTCGTCCTCGACGTCCTGGGAGCCGTCCGGGTCGACGTCGTCGGGGTTCTCTGGGGGCTCGGCGCCGCGGTCGGGCTCGCGGTGTTCTTCGTCATCTCCGCCCACACGGACGACGGGCTGCCGCCGCTCGCGATGGCCTGGGGGGGCCTCACGGTGGGTGCACTCGCGCTGGCCGCCACCGGTGCCGTCGGCCTGCTGCCGATGGACGCGCCGAGGGTCGCCGTCCGGTTCATGGGCGCCGAGGTCAGCTGGGTCTACCCCGTCCTCGGGCTGTCCCTGGTGGCCGCGGCCGTCGCGTACGTCGCGGGCATCCACGGCAGCCGGCTGCTCGGGGCGCGGCTCGCCTCGTTCGTCGGGCTCACCGAGGTGCTCTTCGCCGTCCTCTTCGCATGGCTGACGCTGGGCCAGATGCCGACGGCCCTGCAGCTCGTCGGCGGGCTCGTCATCGTCACCGGGGTCGCGCTCGTCCGCCTCGGCGAGGCCCCCGTCCCGGACGCCGTGCGCCGGGCACGCCGCGTCACACGAACCGGCTGACGTCCCCCGCGCCGACCCGGACGACCTCGACGCCGTCCGACAGGTCCACGACGGTCGTCGGCTCGGTGCCGCAGTCGCCGGAGTCGAGGACGACGTCGACGACGTGGTCGAGCTCCTCCTTGATCGTCCAGCCGTCGGTGAGCGGCTCGTCGTGGTCGGGCAGCAGGAGCGTGCTCGACAGCAGCGGCTCGCCGAGCTCGGCGAGAAGGGCCTGCGCGACGGTGTGCCGGGGGATCCGCACGCCGACGGTGTGCTTCTTGGCATGCAGGAGCCGGCGCGGGACCTCCCGGGTCGCCGGGAGGATGAACGTGTACGGCCCCGGGGTGCACGCCTTCACGAGCCGGAACGCCGCGTTGCCGATGTTGACCAGCTGCCCGAGCTGGGCGAAGTCCGCGCAGACGAGGGTGAAGTGGTGCCGGTGGTCGAGGTTGCGGATCTCCCGGATCCGCTCCAGTGCCCGCTGCTCGCCCATCCTGGCGCCGAGCGCGTAGCAGGAGTCGGTCGGGTAGACGACGAGCCCGCCCGACCGCAGCACGCGCACCGCCTCGGCGATCGCCCGGGCCTGCGGGTTGACGGGGTGCACGTCCAGGTACTTCGCCACGGCCGTGATTGTCCTCCTACCGGGCCGGGGCGAACTGTCCGACCCGGTCCCTAGGCTGCTCGCATGACGACCGACGACCCCGGCAGCCCCGCAGCGACCCTGACCCGCGAACGCGCCGACCTGGTCGAGGCGCTGCGCAAGCACCGGTTCTTCCTGCGCTTGCCGCTGCGCGACCTCACCGACGATCAGGCCGCGCTCACCCCGACGGTGAGCGCGCTGTGCCTCGGCGGGCTCGTCAAGCACGTGACCCGCACCGAGTCCGCCTGGGCCGGCTTCATGACCGGGAACACTCGGGCACTGTCCGGCGGCGACGACGACGAGCACGACTGGGCCGAGCATGCGGACAGCTTCATGATGCTGCCCGGCGAGACCGTGGCCGGGCTGCTCGCCGCGTACGACGAGGTCGCGGCGCGCACCGACGACCTCGTCGCGACGCTGCCCGATCTCGACGCCGCGTACCCGCTGCCGGCCGCGCCGTGGTTCGAGCCAGGCGCGCGCTGGTCGGTCCGCCGGGTCGTGCTGCACATCGTCGCCGAGACGGCGCAGCACGCCGGGCACGCCGACATCCTCCGCGAGGCGATCGACGGCGCGAAGAGCATGGGCTGACCGCGACGCACGTCCCGGCGGCCACGGCGGGCTCCCCGGCTCATCCCGGGAGCAGCCGGTCGGCCGCGTCGAGGACGAACCTGGTGAGGCCGATGCGGGCCGCGACCTCGGCCGCCGCCTCGGGGTCGGCCGCCCGGTCGTACGGGATGGCTGTGAACCCGCTGCGCACGAGCAGCGTGCCCGCGTAGGTCGCAGCCACCTCGGCGTCGTCGATCTCGACCCCGGCGGCCCGCGCTCCGTCCGCGAAGGGACCGAGGACGGCCTCCTCGACGGCGGGCAGCCGGTCGGCCGGGACGACGCCGGCGTGGGCGAGCCCGACGACGAGCTGCGACAGGTCGAAGCCGAGCGGCGCGGGGGTCTGGAAGCTGATGTCGATGACGACGAAGGACTGCGGGTCGGCCGCCGGTACGAGGAGGTTCTGCGGGCTCGCGTCCCCGTGCGGCATCCCGTGCCGCAGTCCGGCGAACCGGGCGAGGACTGCCGGCACACGTCGGGCCGCGACTCGCAGCCGCTCCCGGACGTCCGCGTGACCGGCGAGCGCCGGCAGCGCCCACAGATCGTCGTCGTCCAGCGGTCGTAGCCCCTGGCCGACGAGGCCGTGCTCGGCCCACACCGCGAGCGCGAAGTCCGGCGGGAGGTCGCACGCGTCGACGACCTCCGCGTCGCACCGCCGGGCACCCAGTTCGCCGAGCAACCGTGCCGCCCGCGCGTAGCGCGGCACGTCCCAGTCGACGTCTGCGGGGACGACGTCCTCCATCCACACGGCCAGCCGGTCGTCCCCGAGATCCACGACCCGCAACAGCTCGGGAACCCGCATCCCCGGCGGCAGCCGGTCGCGGAAGGCCGGACGCCACAGACCCAGCTCCTCCTGCCACGGGAAGGTCCGCCGGAAGTGGTCGGCGGTGCCCGCCGGGAGGAGCGTGAGCAGCGGCCAGTGCCGCACGTGCTGGAGCACCTTGACGAAGGCGGACCAGCCGGCGCCGTCCGGACGCCG